>JBCBJG010000291.1:0-4214 GCA_038523655.1 Pseudomonadota bacterium
ACAGTGAAAGGCTGAAACCGAAGTTGGAATCCGTTTCACGAACAATCGTGGAATGGTGCACGCGGTGCATGTCCGGCGTTACGAGGAAAAGCCGCAGAAGCCTGTCGAGCCAGCGCGGCAACGCGACGTTCGCATGGTTGAACATGGCCGCGCCATTCAGCAGAATTTCGAAGGCGACAACGGCGATCGCGGCCGGGCCGATCAAAAAGACGAGCGCGATCTTGAACAACATCGACAGGGCAATTTCACCGGGATGAAAACGGATCGCGGTTGTCACGTCGATATCGACATCGGAATGATGCACCTTGTGCAGGCGCCAGAGAAACGGGATGCGGTGCGAGGCGACATGCTGGCCGTAGATCGCGAGATCGAGCAGGACGATCGCGGCTACGAACTCCAACCAAAGCGGCCAATCGACAAGGTTGAACAGACCCCAGCCTTGGCTCTGCGCGTAGATCGCGGCGGCGAGGGCAACCAGCGGGACGGCCAGCATACCCATCAGACGCACGATCAGTGTGTCGACGCCGGCGATCAGGAGATTGGTCGTCCAGCGCGTGCGCCGGGACTGCGAGAGCTCACGACGCGGCAGGGCAAGCTCGAGCAGCGCCATGAGCACGAAGATCCCGCCGAACGCGGCGAAACGGATCATGCCTTCACTCATGGAGGTCTCCTTTCGAACTGCCGGGCTGCGACGGGCCACCACGCGGGGCGATGGCCGGTCACACCCTTACCTCGGGGCGAAAGGCCTGCATGTCACATCCGTGTGCGTGCGACATGACGCCCGCGGCGCCGTTCGATGGTGGCTCGGACAAGCCGTCGGACGGGTTTGCGCTGGATGCCGCGCGCGATCCGCACGCGGCGCTTCTGATGGCGCATGGTGCGGGCGCGCCCATGGACAGTGCATGGATGACACAGCTTTCATCGCGGCTTGCCGCGGAAGGGCTCAGCGTCCTCCGGTTCGAGTTCGCTTTCATGGCGGGGCGACGGCAGGACGGTAAGCGCCGGCCGGCACCGCATGCGGATAAGCTCCTTGGCGCATTTGCGGAGCGGGTGACGGCCGCGCGCGCATTGATGGGCGACCTTCCACTGCTGATCGGCGGGAAATCGCTCGGCGGGCGGGTTGCGAGCATGCTCTGCGCGCGGGGGACGTTGGCAGCGCAGGTGCCTTCGGACACGGAGATGGCCACCGCCGACGCGGCTACGTCAGCCGTCGACGCCGCAGCGGTGACTGGCTTCGTCTGTTTCGGATATCCGTTTCACCCAAGGGGGAAGCCGGAAACGTTGCGAATCGCACACCTGGCGGAGCTTCAGGTCCCGGGGCTGATCCTGCAAGGCACGCGCGATCCCTTGGGCAATCGCGACGACGTCGCGGGATATGAGATGTCGCCCGGTATCACGGTGCGGTGGCTAGAGGACGGTGACCACGATTTCGCACCGCGTAAGCGGTCAGGCATCACACTCGATGCGCATCTGACCCGAGCTGCGCGTGAGGTATCGGCATTCGCGCACCGCGTTTCAAACCAGCGCTAGGACATGCTGCGCCCGAAGGCGCAGCGTCGTCCTACATCCGACGCTCGACCATCAATTTCTTGATTTCGGCGATCGCCTTCGCGGGGCTCAAGCCCTTTGGACACGCCTTCGCGCAATTCATGATCGTGTGGCAGCGGTAGAGGCGGAACGGATCTTCGAGGTTGTCGAGCCGTTCACCGGTTGCCTCATCGCGGCTGTCGATGACCCACCGGTACGCCTGAAGCAGCGCGGCCGGGCCGAGATAGCGATCCGAGTTCCACCAGTAACTCGGGCAAGATGCTGAACAACAGGCGCACAGGATGCACTCGTAAAGCCCGTCGAGCTTATCGCGATCGTCGCGTGACTGGTCCCACTCCTTGCCCGGCGTTGGCGTCGCCGTCTGCAACCACGGCTCGATGGACCGGTGTTGCGCGTAGAAATTCGTCAGATCTGGAACGAGGTCTTTCACCACTTCCATGTGCGGGAGCGGATAGATGTTCACCTCGCCTTTCACGTCGTCGATCGGCTTGAGGCAGGCGAGCGTGTTCGTCCCATCGATGTTCATCGCGCAGGACCCACAAATTCCTTCGCGGCATGATCGCCTGAACGTGAGCGTCGGGTCGACCTCGCTCTTGATCTTCATGAGCGCGTCGAGAACCATCGGGCCGGTGCTCGCGCGGTCGAGGTGATAGGTGTCGAGGCGCGGCTGCTCGCCGTCGTCCGGTGACCAGCGGTAGACTTTGAAGACCTTGGCGGCCTTGCTCTTCGCTTCGGCGTTCCACGTCTTGCCCGCACTAATGCGGGAGTTTCGCGGGAGAGTGAGCTGGACCATGGCCGTTCCGGTAATTCTGGCGAGCGTCTTGTCTCTCAATAGAAGGGTTTGACGCTCCGCGGTGTCAACGCTTGCAACGTCGCACATCACCGAAAGTTCACGGGTCCCGATCGCGGATATTGCAAGATCTTTCCCAATCCCGGTTGGACGGCGCGCCGGGCTTAGGGCGTTGGTTCAAGTAAGCGCCTGCGGCGGCCGAAACTCAGGCAGATGTCCGCATCGACTGGACCAGCTCGCCCAGCTTCGTAGCGATATCGATGCTGGCGGTGATGGTGGTGCGCAGACTGCGGCGTTCTACCAACAGGGTGTTCAGCCGCGACTGCACATCGGCGAAGGCGAAATAGACGTCTTCGGGCGGCTCGATTTCGCCATCGCTCACCAGTGCCATCGTCTCTGCCGTGGTGCGCGCGGTCGCGTCGAACAGGCTGGCGAGTTCGCCGACAATGCTCTGATGTAGCCCCATCGAGCCGCTTGGCACCTGAATGGCGTGCACCCCGAACTTGATCGGTGTCGCAGCCGAGCCCTGCGCGTCCGAAAACAGCAGCAGATTCCGCTCGAGGCGACGCAGGACTTCAGCAATTGCGTGGCACTGCTTCTCGAGCTCGCGAAGAACGGCGCGGGGTTTACGTCGATTTCCGGCAGGTTCCTCGAGATCGGTTTCGACAACCCAGTTGAGCGCGGCAATCGAGGCCACGGAGGCAAGCGCGCCGATCGCGACGAGCACGTTCGAGACGGGATCCGGTGCGAGGCGGACCATGCGGTCTGACTTCATCGCGCTGCCCCCGCGCTGGTTTCGGCCTGCAAACGCACCCGCCGCCGATGTGTTGCGAACGCCTTTCGCAACCGGAGCCGAGTGGTAGCGCCCGCCTCGGGCGAGGCCAACATCTTGTGAAGAATCGGGTGAGTTATCCCATAGATGGCCCGTTGTGGCCGCGTTGTAGTGGCGGGGGTTGGGTAGCCGCTCTACTGTTAAGCCATGAGGTTTCGATTCGCCCGCGGGGAGCGGGTGGAAACCGATCGCGTTGCGTATTCAGTGACAATTCGGGTGGGCACATGCCGCTCCGCGCGCTTACGCGATCGCGGGTCGGTAACAGATTGAGCAGAGGGCGTTATGGATAGAGCTGAAGCACTGAATGCGCTTCGACAGGAATACCAGTCGGACTATCAAAATGAGATTCAGGCTGCGCGGAATCTACTCGCGCGCGGGGTGAGCTTGCTGCAATGTGCGGACAGCGCGATCAACGTCGACGACCGCCAGTCGTTCGTCGCGCTCGGCCAGGCCCGGAAACGCTTCATCGACGCGCTGGGTCCGGCGCTCAAACCGCTGCTTGAGAGCTATGCGCGGGAGCTCGAGCGTGAGGCGGCGAGCCTCGGCCTCGACGGGCAGCACAAGGGTGAAGATCCGTTGATGGAGAGCCTCCACGAAGCGCTTCGTCACCTGCAACGGGCGGATGCTTCGGCTTCGCAACAGCAGGCGGTACCAGCGCCAGGTGCACCCGCGGCCGCGCCGAGTGCACCCGCCTACCCGCCTCAAAGCTAGGCGCCTCGCTCGCTCAAGCGCGTTGCCCGGCATGCCTTCGTGATGTGCCGGGCAACGTGCGTTGTGCGAGCTGGTTGTTGGACGTGCGCGTACGGAGCTTCGGCGCCGGCGCCCCAGAGCCACTTGAGTTTGCGGAAAAGCCAGACCTGAACGACGAGCAGGATCACCATGACGATACAGGTGATCCAGAACGCGAAGCTGTTTTCCACCCCCGGCATACCGCCGACGTTGATCCCGAGAAGACCGGTGAGAAACGACAGGGGGAGGAAAATCGCCGCGATCACCGAGATCGCGTACATGTTTTTGTTCATGGTCTGGTTGAGGCGGTTGATC
>JBCBJG010000292.1:0-4205 GCA_038523655.1 Pseudomonadota bacterium
GGTAGGCGGCGACCATCAACTGCTCCCGCGTAAAGGTCTGCCGCGGCCGCCGGATGAGAACCGCCAACAACTCGAACTCGAGCGAGGTGAGGCTCAACGTTTCTCGCCCGCAAACCGCCGAACGATGCGTCACGTCGAGCCGCACCGATCCGTGGCTGATCTGCTCGTTGCCATCCGGATCGCTGGCACTGTCCGCCTCGCCAGCGCCAGCGCCAGCGCCAGCCCCAGCGCCTGCCCCAGCGCCTGCCTGCCCTGCCCCAAATCCGGACACCCGGCTGACCGTGTGCCGCTTGAGGATGGCCCCGATCCGCGCCACCACCTCCCGCGGGCTGAACGGTTTCGTGACGTAATCGTCCGCGCCGATCTCAAGCCCTACGATACGGTCGACCTCATCTCCCCGCGCGGAGAGAAACAGGATCGGCACGTCAGAGCCCGTGCGCACCTGGCGGCACACCTCCAGCCCGTCGATCCCTGGCAGACCGATGTCGAGAATGATCAGGTCGCACGGTGCCGCCTCCAGTGCGGCGAGCGCCGTCTGCCCATCGTTTGCAATCCGTACCGCGTAACCGGCTTTGCGGATCGCGAACTGCAGCACCTCTCGAATATGCGGGTCATCGTCCACGACGAGCACGGTGCGCTGCGGAGTCTTGTGAGCGTCCAGGGGTTGATTACCCGACGCATGATGTTCCTGATGGCTCGACGGTGCCTCCGGGCGGGAAAGTTCCATCACGTCGTCTCCTCTTCGGCTCGGCGCATCACCCCTGTCGGTGCGTTGAGGCACGGGCGAGGCGTGATCGCGTTTGGCGCAAGCTTGCCACCCCGACCGGACCCCAGCCTGCACGCGTCGAACCGGACAAGCCACCACCCGTCATGCGCAACCCGAGACGGCAGGTCTCGGCGTGCGGCGGCGGGGGCGATGATCTTAAGGGAGCGGCGCATATCGCAAGACTGCCGATCGGAAGTGCATGATCAATGACCGCACTCTGCAGTTTTCGTGCAGTTCGTCCGTTTGCGCGCTGCGTCGGGCCCTGAAGCCCCGATACTGACCCTTCGCCGTCAGCTTTGCGGAATAAAAAAGGGCCGCCCGCAGTGCGGACGGCCCCGGTATTGAGCGTGAAGGCGACTAAACCATCACGGCGTGCGGTCAGCAGCGGCCGACCCGCTCCCGCGAGATACGGTCACCGCTCGACGGGTCGATCTCGACGCGGATCTTACGACCGCGTCGACAGCCCTCGATGAACATCGTCAGATTTTCGAGCCCACGGTCGTCATACCGATCGACGATCTGCTCAAGCCGCGGCGATACGCACCGGCCCTGCTCCTTCTCATCGAGGATCTCACCGTACTGGGACCACCGCGTCAGCAGCTTCTTGCGCTCACGACAGCTCTCGGTCTGGTAGTCCGACCCCGGGATCGTGTTGAACTTTACCTTCCGGTAGCCGTTCTTGTTGAGCACGGTCAGCAGGTCTGCGCGGGTCAACGGCGGCGGACACTTGCCGACATTATACTCCTGCAGGATGCGCCCGTAGCGCCCGACCGTCAGCTCGACGCGGCGCAGATCGCGACATGCCTCGACCAGGAAGCGCGGCGGCTTGCCGTTGACGACCTCGATCCGGTCGAACCCGCGGTCTGCAAGGTTTGCGGGCAGACTTGCAGCCGTCAACGGCGGATCACACCGTCCGATGCGCTTGCGATCACGGATCCGACCGCGGTTCGACAGCACGAGCTCGAACTTCCGGTTCCGCAGGCATGCCTCCGCGACGTAGCGCGGCAACTGGCGGTCCGTGAAACGAATGCGGTTGTACCCGTCCTCACGTAGCTTCGCGCGGACATCATCCGGCGACAGCGCCTGCCGGCAGCGCCCCAGATCGCGCTGTCCGGTCGTCTCGCCAAACTTGTTGATGCGCAGCCGGATGCGCTCCCCGTCGCGACAAGCGATCGCGATGAACGGCACGTCACCTTGCTCGGTCACGTTGATCCGCTTGTAGCCTTCGTCGCGCAGTTTCTGTTCCGCCTGCTCGAGCGTGATCACCTGCTTACACGTCCCGATCCGGCCCGTGCCCCGATCCGCGCCCGAGTTCGACAAACGAAGCTCATAGCGAACGCCGTCACGACACGCTTCAGCGGTGGTCCGCGTGAACGAACGTTTCGTGATCACGATGTCGGTGTAGCCACGCTCGCGCAGGATGCGACGGATCCGGGTCTCCGATCCGCCAAGCTGGATTGAGAACTGCGCGCGGGTGACCATGCCGTCCTGAGCGTCAACCGAACTGGCCACGCTGGTGGCACCGGATGAACCCGGCGCAGCCAGCGCGCCCGTTGTCCCGAAAGCGAGCAGCGCTGCCGCCACGCTTGCTGTCAGAAATCGTTGCAAAATAAACTCCTCCTCATTCGTCGCCAGGGCCGTTGGGCGCCCCTGCGTACGCTGAGGCGACTATAAGGGCGATGTGACAAAATTAGAACATCGTTAACCCGGCATCCGTGCGATCCTCGACGTGGGCGCAACACCCCCTCCCGCCGGCTCGGCGATTGTTGCTAAGCAGGCGCGGGTGTTTATTAAATTGGGCGAAAGCGATGCATCTCACGACGGCACGACGGCCCCATAAACCGCAGCGCAAGGCAACGCCGCTCGCAATGATCGTGGCCGCTATCACGGCGTGCGCAGCGCTCGCCGCCGACGCCGCCTCGACCTCCGTCGATGCGATCGACGCCATCAAGACGGCCGACGACGCATTGCCCGAGGATCGCGCTGTCACACCCACATCGCCCGATGCGGGGAGCGCCGGCAAAGCGGCCAATGCCAAGAATGAACCCGCCATCGACCCAGCGATCGAGCCTGGCAGCGCCTCGCGCCGAACCCATCCGTCACCGGACGATGAACTGATCGTCATCGTGCTCGTAGGAGACACGGGCCTTAACGCATCGCGCAAACGCGTTGATCCCAAGCACGCGCTTCGCCATGGCCGCCGTCTACCCTGGGCAACCACCACCCGCGACGTCGACGACCTGATCGATGGCGACATCAACTTCGCCAATATCGAAACCGTGATTACCGCGCGCAACTCGCTGCGCCCGAGCGGGAAGACCTTCACCTTCCGGATGCATCCGAACGGTGCCCGCCATCTCGTCGACATCGGCTTCAACGTCTTTTCGATGGCGAACAATCATTCAGCGGACTACGGCGTCGCGAGCGTCCGCGACAGCCTCGCGCATCTCAAAGAACTCCGCGCGACGGGTCTGCGGGCGCATGCCGGCATCGGCTACGACGAAGACGGCGCGATGCGACCAGCAACCTTTGCGCTCGACACCTCACGCTTCGCCTTTTCCGCCATGGGTATCGGCGCCAGCTCCCCTGGCGCTGCCCGCGCAGGGCCAAAAAAACCCGGCCAGATCAACATCCACGATCCGCGGAAGTATGCCGAGACCGTCGAGCGGCTTGCCGATGCCGATGCCGACTACCGCATCCTGTCGATGCACTTTGGCATGGAGCGTAATGTGCGCCCACTCGGCGGGCAGGTGCGCCGCTGGCGCGACGAAACCCAGTATGCGCACGACATCGATCTCATCGTCGGCCACCACGCTCACGTTGTTCAGGGCGTTCAAGAAAACCGCGGCGGCCTGATTTTCTATGGGCTTGGTAATTTCCTCCACATGGGCATGCAGGACATGGCCAAGTTCAACGCATGCCGGGATTACGGCCTGCTCGCCCGGGTGTTCGCGACCCGCGGCAAGGATGGGCGCATCGTCAACCGCGCGGTCCAGGTCCATCCCCTCACCGCGATGCACGAGCGCGCACGCCCGTTGAGAGGCAAACGTGCCCGGGCCCGCCTCGACATTTTGAACTTTCTCGCCGCTGAGCTGGACGATCCGAAAAAGCAATCGCGCGGCGTGCGTTTCGCGCCGCAGGCAGACGGCTCGGGGCTCTACTGCACGCCGGGCGCGGAACATGGCCCGGGGCGCCTCGGCAAACTCTGCCGGGACCACCGCCCGCCGCCGGCGCTCACAAAACGCATCCGCAGCCGGATCGCCGGGCAATGTCGCTTCCGCCCAAAGACCGCCACGCGCACCGCGACCCGGCGCCCCGCATCGAGCCGCGGCACGAGGAAACGCACCCGCATTTGGCGCGGTGGCAATGTTTTTAACCGGCGCTAGCCGACCGTACCGCGGCCCGATGCGCCACCCGCACCCGCACCCGCACCCGCACC
>JBCBJG010000293.1:0-4170 GCA_038523655.1 Pseudomonadota bacterium
CCGTCCCGGCGCACGATACGACGGTCGCGCTCAACACCGCGATGATGCGTGACGGCATCGCGCTCCACATCGCCGCGGAACCGACGCGCCCGTTGCACATCGTCCATGTCATGAAAGCCGCGGACGAAACATCTTCGACGGTCCGCAATGCCATCTCGCTGGCCGACGGCGCGTCCGCCACGGTGATCGAGACATTCGTTGCGCTCGAAGAGGCGGCGACGCAGGTCAACACGCTTACGCATGTCGGCGTTGGCGCGGGTAGCCGACTGCGGCACGTGAAGGTGCAGGCTGAGAACATGCAAACCGTGCATCTCGGCACCTGGGCCGTCGAGCTTGCGCCGGCCGCGCATTACGAGGCGCTGCAACTCACCGTTGGCGGTGCGGTGACGCGCCACCAGATTTACCTCCGCTTCGATGGCGCAGATGCCAAGGCGCACCTGAATGGCGCCTTCCTGCAGCGCGGCAAACAGCACTGCGATTCAACGCTTGTGATCGATCACGTGCATCCTGGATGTGAGAGCCGCGAGCTGTTCAAAGGCGTACTCGACGATGAGGCGCACGGCGTTTTCCAGGGCAAGATCATGGTCAAGCCCGAGGCGCAGAAGACCGACGGCAAGCAGATGAGCCAGGCGCTGCTCTTGTCTGAGGCCGCCGAGTTCAGCTCGAAACCTGAACTCGAGATTTTCGCCGACGACGTGGTCTGCGGTCACGGCGCGACATCGGGAGCGATCGACGAGGATCTGCTGTTTTATCTCCGCGCCCGTGGCATTCCGGAGAAAAAAGCGCGCGCGCTACTGGTGCAGGCGTTCGTCGGCGAAGCGTTCGAGATTGTTGACGACAACGAAGAGCTCCACGACGCGCTGATGACGATCGCCGCCAATTGGCTCTCAGGTGATCACTAAGCAGCGGTTCACCGCGAGAGCTTGAGGCGCGGATCATGGACGGGAAAGGACACGCAGAATGAACATGATGGAACAGGACGCACCCGCCCGCGGCTTCAACGTCGATGTCGTGCGCGCCGACTTCCCGATCCTCTATCGTGACGTTTACGAAAAGCCGCTCGTGTACCTCGACAACGGCGCTTCTGCGCAAAAACCGTCTGTGGTGATCGATGCGGTCTCGCATGCCTACAAGATGGAATACGCGAACGTGCACCGCGGGCTCCATTATCTCTCGAACGAGGCGACTGCGAAGTACGAGGATGCGCGCGCAACCGTGGCGCGGTTTCTCAACGCACCGAGTGAAAACCAGGTTATCTTCACCAAGGGAACGACCGAGGCGATCAACCTCGTGGCCTCCTCGTTCGGTGAGTACATTGGCGAGGGCGACGAAATCGTCCTCTCGATCCTCGAGCACCACTCGAACATTGTCCCTTGGCACTTCCACCGTGAGCGGCGCGGCGCGGTGCTTCGCTGGGCGCCGATCGACGACGATGGGAATTTCCTCCTCGACGAGTTCGAGAAGCTGCTGACCGACCGCACGAAGATCGTCGCAATCACCCATATGTCGAACGCCCTCGGCACTGATGTACCGGTGAGAGAGGTGATCCGCCTTGCCCACGCGCGCGGCATCCCGGTGCTGGTCGACGGTAGCCAGTCGGCCGTCCACCGCCCGGTCGACGTGCAGGATCTTGACTGCGATTTCTTCGTCTTCACCGGCCACAAGACCTATGGGCCCTCGGGCATCGGCGCGCTCTACGCCAAGCAGGAATGGCTTGATCGGCTCCAGCCGTATCAGGGTGGCGGCGAGATGATCGACAGTGTGACGACCGATGGCGTCACGTACGGCCACGACCACCATAAGTTCGAAGCCGGCACACCGCCGATCGTGCAGGCGATCGGCTTGGGCACCGCGCTGAACTACATGATGGAAACCGGGCGCGACGCGATCGCGGACCACGAGGAAGACCTCCGCGACTACGCCCATGCAGCGCTCGGCGAACTCGACTACGTCAAGATTTACGGTAATGCGGAGAGCAAAGGCGCGATCGTCTCCTTCACGATGGATGGGCTCCATCCGCACGATATCTCCACGATCATCGACCGCTCGGGTGTGGCCGTACGCGCCGGTCACCATTGCTGTCAGCCGTTGATGGAGCGCTTCGGAATCAGCGGGACCTGCCGCGCGTCGATGGCGATGTACAACACGCGCGAGGATATCGACGCCCTTGCAAATGCACTGCGCAAGGCTCACGACTTCTTCGCATGAGCGATCACGAAAAAGAGCAACCGCACGCGCCGTTCGGCGACGCGCCAGCGACGGCGCCGACCGGAGACGCGGGGCAGGCTGAGGTCGCGCCTCCGACACCGCCGGCACCGCCAAGCGTCGCCGACGGTGGCACGCCGGTTGATGGCACGTCACTGTCCCGCGAAGAACTTGATCAACTGACCTCTGACATCATCGCGGCGGTAAAAACGGTCTACGACCCCGAAATTCCCGTCGACATCTACGAGCTGGGCCTGATTTACGAAGTTGACGTGGACGACGAGCGAAATGTCGCCGTCGACATGACGCTGACAGCCCCCGGCTGCCCGGTTGCGGGCGAGATGCCGATCTGGGTGGAGAACGCGATCGCCCCGGTCCCAGGCGTGCAGAGTGTGAAGGTCAATCTCACCTTTGATCCGCCGTGGGACATGTCACGGATGTCAGACGAGGCGCGTGTCGCACTGAACATGTTCTGACAGCCGCCCGCACGCGCTGGAAACGTCTGTGGTACTAAGACCGCCTGCTCGCGGGGCCATGTTGCGTTCGCCTACCATCTTGGAGCGAAACAGCCTACATTGCTGAAAACGCTATCCATTCATTCCGGAGGTGCGCCGATGACCGCCGCCGATACCACGCCGAAAGCTGCCAGCCCGCGTCCACGCCCCAAGGTGATGACGCTGACCGACGCCGCCGCGTCCCGGGTGAAGGCCATCATGGAGGCCTCCGATCGCGATTACGTTGGCGTGCGCGTCGGTGTGAAGAATGGCGGATGTGCCGGCATGGAATACACGATGGACTATGCCGAGGTGCAGGCCCCGCTAGACGAGATCGTCGAGGATAAGGGCGTCCGCATCCTGATCGATTCGAAAGCCGTGCTTTTCCTGCTCGGAACGGAAATGGATTACGAAGTGAAAAAGCTCGAGAGTGGTTTCACCTTCAACAATCCGAACCAGACCAGCGCCTGCGGGTGCGGTATTTCCGTCGAGATCGCGCCCGCCACGCCGAACGCGCTGGAGGCGTTCGCGAAGACCGGCTGAAAACGCGACCAGAGCATAAGTGCTCGCAGTCTTGCGTAGTGACGGCACTAAAAGCGTTCGCGCGCGTCAGCTATGCACGCAGCACTGATTGATTGAGGAACGCCGGACCGTCGACGGGGTTGTGCCACTCCAGTCACTGACGGAGTTTCTATGTTGAAATCAATTTGAACGGTCGCACTCGCATGCAGCCTACTCGCTCTCTCGGCGGTTATGCCGGCGAACGCCGCAGCACCATTCACAGGACCGGCAAACGCAATCGCCGCCACCGAACGCGGCGTTGATCGCGCCACCGCGCCAACCCTGGTTCACGGGCGCCGTGGCCGCCGAGGTCGCGGCCGACGCGTGCGCGGCAAGCACTGCTTCCTCGCGTATCATCCGCGGCGCGGCGTTCACCGTCACCGGCGCTGGTGCAATAGTTTCCAGCGTCGGCGAGGCTATCGGTTCCAACGCAATCGCGTCCGTGGGAAGGGCTGTTTTATATCGGGAAGCGGCTTCTACTGCCGGTTCTAGCAGATCGCGAAGAGATGGCGGCGGGCGCTTGCACTCGGCACGCCCCGTCGTCGGCGCGGCGGCGACGAGGGTACGAGAGCCGGCATCGTCAAAAACTCCGCGGTAGACAGCTGCGGACAAAACCCGTTCGGCGAAACGCACGACACCGAAATTCATGCTGAGCGCGTGACGGCCTGCTAGCTGCGCACTGGACGTGTAAGGAACGCCGGAACATGATCGCCGAGCCCGACCGGCGCATCGTCTTTGCCGCGTTTTTTCTCCCGGCCGCCGCGTGAACTGCTTGGCTTGTCCGAGCCGCCGTCGGCTTCGGCTTTGCGCCGCGGAGTACGTTTCTCACCGCGCTCACCGTCACGGGCCGGCTTCTCGCGTTCCGCGCGCGGCGCGTTGGATGCCTCCGACGCGGTTTTTTCTTCCCCAC
>JBCBJG010000294.1:0-4123 GCA_038523655.1 Pseudomonadota bacterium
AAGATATTGTCGACGAAGAACAGCACATCCGCGCCTTCGTCCCGGAAATGCTCGGCCACAGTCAGTCCGGTCAGGGCGACCCGGGCACGGGCGCCGGGCGGCTCGTTCATCTGACCGTAGACGAGGGCGGCCTTCGATTCACCGCCACCGCCTTCCTGGTTCACATTGGACTCGATCATCTCCCAGTAGAGATCGTTGCCCTCGCGGGTACGCTCACCAACGCCGGCGAACACTGACCGACCGGAGTGCGCCTTCGCGATGTTGTTGATCAGCTCCATGATCAGCACGGTCTTGCCGACGCCGGCACCACCGAACAGGCCGATCTTGCCGCCCTTGGCGTATGGCGCGAGCAGGTCGACGACCTTGATGCCCGTGACGAGAATTTCGCTCTCCGTCGACTGGTCGACCAACTCCGGCGCCGGCTGGTGGATCGGGCGCCTGTCTTCGTGCGGCACCGGGCCGGCTTCGTCGACCGGCTCGCCGATCACGTTCATGATCCGACCGAGGGTTCCATCACCGACCGGGACCGCGATTGGCTGACCCGTGTCCTCGACGGCTTGGCCGCGCACCAGCCCTTCCGTCGCATCCATCGCAATGGTGCGAACGGTATTCTCGCCGAGGTGCTGCGAGACCTCGAGAACCAGGCGCTTGCCCTGGTTTTCGGTCTCGAGCGCGTTCAGGATCGCCGGGAGGTGGTCGTCGAACTTGACGTCCACGACCGCACCCATGACCTGACTTACCTGTCCGTTTGCCATTTTATTCCTCTCCGGGGTCCGGATGTTCGTCGTGCCCGCGAAAGCAGGCGTTGCCGTACTATAGCGCCTCTGCGCCCGAAATGATCTCGATCAGCTCGGTAGTAATCTGCGCCTGACGCGTGCGGTTGTAGGTGATCGTGAGCTGCTCGATCATCTCACCTGCGTTCCGCGTCGCGTTGTCCATCGCGCTCATCCGCGCGCCCTGCTCCGAAGCGCTGTTCTCGAGCAACCCGCGGAAAATCTGCGTCGCCACGTTCTTCGGCAGCAGGTCAGTCAGGATTTCCTCTTCACTCGGCTCGTATTCATAAGCCGCGAGCGCACCCTCACTGCCGTCCTCGCCTTCCGGCAACTTCGCCGGGATTAACTGCAACGGCGTCGGGACCTGCGAGATGACCGATTGGAATTCGGAGAAAAACAAGGTGCAAACATCGAATTCACCCTCGTCGAACATCTTGAGCACCCGCTCCGAGATGTCGAAGGCATTGTCGAACCCGATCTGCTTGACGTCCTTGAGCGAGATCACATCGATGATCCGCGCAGCCATATCGCGCTTGAGGACATCGTACCCTTTGCGCCCAACGCAGAGGATTTTGACGTCCTTGCCCTCATCGATCAGGACTTGCGCCTTGTAGCGCGCGATCTTCGCGATGTTGGTATTAAAGCCACCGCACAGACCACGATCCGCGGTGGCCACAACGAAGAGATGCGTCTGCTCAGACCCCGTACCAACGAGGAGCGGCGATGCGTTATCGGTATCCGTTACGTTGGACCCGAGGTTCGCGAGAACCGTGTCCATCCGCTCCGCGTACGGCCGCGCAGCTTCAGCGGCTTCCTGCGCGCGTCGAAGCTTCGCCGCGGCGACCATCTGCATCGCCTTGGTGATTTTCTGCGTGGCCTTCACGGACGCTATTCGCGTCCGCAGGTCCTTGAGGCTCGCCATTTAGCGCTCCGTCTCTCGTCCGCCCGTCATGCCGCCGTTAGCGCGCTGCGTATCAGCCGGCAAAGCCCGACGCGAACTTGTCACACGCCGCCTTGAGGCTCGCCTCGGTCTCGCTGCTGAGCGCCTTTTCCGTCCGGATCGTATCGAGGATCCCGGCGTGCTCATCGCGGATGAAACGCAGCAGCCCATCTTCGAAATCACCAACCTGGTTGACCTCGAGCGGGTCGAGATAGCCCTTCGTACCCGCATAGATCGAGACCACCTGCTCTTCCACCGCGAGCGGTGAGAATTGCGGCTGCTTGAGCAGCTCGGTCAGCCGCGCACCGCGGTTCAGCTGTTGCTGTGTCTGAGCGTCGAGATCGGAGCCGAACTGAGCGAACGCTGCCAACTCGCGGTACTGCGCCAGCTCACCTTTGACCGGGCCCGCCACCTGCTTCATCGCCTTGATCTGCGCGGCAGAACCCACGCGCGACACCGACAGGCCGACGTTCACGGCGGGCCGGATGCCCTGATAGAACAGGTCGGTTTCCAGGAAGATCTGGCCGTCCGTGATCGAGATGACGTTCGTCGGGATGTAGGCCGACACGTCGTTCGCCTGCGTCTCAATCACCGGCAGCGCCGTAAGTGAACCGAGGCCGTTATCCTCGTTCAGCTTCGCTGCGCGCTCGAGCAAGCGGGAATGAAGATAGAAGACGTCGCCTGGATACGCTTCACGCCCCGGCGGGCGACGAAGCAGCAGCGACATCTGACGATAGGCCACCGCCTGCTTGGTCAGATCGTCGTAGGCGATGACCGCATGCATGCCGTTATCACGGAAATATTCGCCCATCGTGCAGGCGGTGAACGGCGCAAGGAACTGCATCGGCGCCGGGTCGGAGGCGGTCGCCGCCACCACGATGGAATACTCCATCGCGCCGTTGTCCTCGAGCACCTTCACGAGCTGCGCGACGGTGGAACGCTTCTGCCCGACGGCAACATAAATGCAGTAGAGCTTCTCGCTCTCGTCGCCGCGCGCGTTGACGGATTTCTGGTTGAGGAAGGTGTCGATCGCGATCGCGGTTTTGCCGGTCTGGCGGTCGCCAATGATGAGCTCACGCTGGCCGCGCCCGACCGGGATCAGCGCGTCGACTGCCTTGAGCCCCGTCTGCACCGGCTCGTGAACCGATTTCCGCGGGATAATCCCCGGCGCCTTAACGTCCACCAGTCGACGCTCGGCCGCGTCGATCGGGCCTTTCCCGTCGATTGGGTTGCCGAGCCCGTCGACAACGCGTCCGAGGAGGCCTTTGCCAACCGGTGCGTCGACGATCGTGCCGGTCCGCTTGACCGTGTCGCCTTCCCGGATCTCACGGTCGTCGCCGAACAGCACGACACCGACGTTGTCGACCTCGAGGTTCAGCGCCATGCCGCGGATATTTCCGGGGAACTCGACGAGCTCACCAGCCTGCACGTTGTCGAGGCCGTAAACCCGGGCGATACCGTCGCCGACCGACAAAACCTGGCCGATCTCGGAGACTTCCGCTTCCTGACCGAAATTCGCGATCTGATCCTTGAGGATCGAGGAAATCTCTGCGGCGTTGATTTCCATCAGCCTACCTCTTTCATGGCAACTTTGAGCGTGTTCAGTTTTGTTTTCAGAGACGAGTCGACCATCCGGCTGCCGACCTTCACGATCAGCCCGCCAAGGATCGACGGATCCACCGACGTCGCGATCTGGACTTCCTGTCCGATCGTCTCGCGCAGCGTGGTTTTGAGCTGTTCCATTTGCGCGTCGTCGAGGGGAGTTGCCGTCGTCACGTCGGCGGATACTTCCCCGCGGTGGTCAGCGAGGATCGCGCGGAAAGCCTCGATCATGTCCTCGACGGCAAACAGCCGCCGGTTCTGCGCGACCAGCTTGAAGAAATTCGTCGTGAGCGGCTGGGCATTCGCCTTGGCGAACAGCGCCTCGATCGCCTTCTGCTGCTCTTCGCCGGAGAAAACCGGACTGCGCACAAGCCGCTGCAGATCTTCGCTCTCATCGAGCAGGTTGTGAAAGCTCTCGAGATCGCTTGCGACGGCATCCAGCGCGCCATTGTCCCGCGCGAGTTCGAACAGCGCGTTGGCATAGCGTCCTGCCATGCCCGTCGTCAGAGAAGAGTTGCTGGCCACGGTGCCCGCTCTCAGGCTGTTGGCATCGTCCGGCGAACAGGCGTCGCCAGGTCGTGCGTCGAAGGTCGATCCGGCGAACCGGCCCTTTGTCAGGGAGGTCGAGCGAAGGGGTGGCGAGAACGCCCCCTCCGTCAGCCGCGCGTGGCGTACCATAGCCCCCCCGACCGCGCAACACGCGGTCGGATCATTAGGAGAGGGCCGCGCAACACGCGGTCGGATCATTAGGAGAGGGCCGCGCAACACGCGGTCGGATCATTAGGAGAGGGCCGCGCAACACGCGGTC
>JBCBJG010000295.1:0-4113 GCA_038523655.1 Pseudomonadota bacterium
CGGGAGGGATTGATCCGCGCGCCGTACACCTGGCTTTCGGTCATGAAACCGGCTTCCACCAGATTATCCAGCACGTCTTCGGTGCGGGCGCGGGAGGCGGCCAGATTGACGTGCGGCGCAAAGCGGGTGGGTGCCTTGAACAGCCCCGCGAGCGTCGCGCTTTCAGCGAGCGTGATGTCCCGCACGGATTTGCCGAAGTAGAATTGCGAGGCAGCCTCGACGCCGAATGCGCCGCCGCCCATGTAGGCGCGATCGAGGTAATGTTTGAGAATATCGTCCTTCGACAGCCGGGCCTCAATCCATAGCGCGAGGAAGGCCTCCTTGATCTTGCGGTCGAGACTGCGTTCGGAGGAAAGAAAAAGGTTCTTCGCAAGCTGCTGCGTGATCGACGAGCCACCCTGCACGACGCTGTTGGCCCGCACGTTCGAGACGAGCGCCCTAAACGTGCCGATCACGTCGATCCCGAAATGGCTGTAGAAGCGCCGGTCCTCGGTCGCGAGGGTCGAATCCACCAACGTCTTCGGGATTTCCTCGAGCGGCACGGCATCCGACTGAAGGACGCCGCGCTTGCCGATCTCACGGTCGTTCTCATCGATGAAGGTGACGCTGTAACTGCTGGGCGCCAGCCAGTTGCCGGGTGGGATGAGCTGGTAGGCGGGCAGCCCGAGCATGACGAGGATCAGGAAGCCGCCGATCGCGACATTGATGCCCTCGCTCAGCATCTCGACGATGAACTTGCGGATCCCGTTGACCCGGAACTGATCGAAAAACGCACTTGCCGCGCTGAAGCGGTTCTTGATGTCGAGCCAGGTTTCATGAAGGCTCGAGTCCAGCCACGCATCGAGTGCCAGCCAGTCGACGAGCTGGTCGCGTCCGCCGCGTTTGAAGATCCAGTCGCTCATCTGTCGGCCCGTTGGTCCGTGCCTTCGTAAGGCATCGCTGGTTCAGGCTGCGACCAAGCGCATGCCCGGTTCGGTCGCAATGCGTGTATCCCTATCACAGCGAGACGCTCGCATATTCGCGTGAGAGCAGACAACTATGACAACAAATGCGCGCACGCCGGGAGGTGCCCATGCTGACGGTGCGGCACCATTCTGGGAGCGCAAGTCACTTGAGCAGATGACCCGCGACGAGTGGGAAAGCCTTTGCGACGGTTGTGGAAAGTGCTGCCTCGTTAAACTGATCGATGACGACACCGATGAGCTGATCCACACCCGCGTCGCCTGTACCTTGCTTGATATCGGCGCCTGTCGCTGCAGCAATTACGCACGCCGCCATCAGCGCGTGCCGGACTGTATCCGCCTCGATCCAGCGGCGATCACGGAACTCGACTGGCTACCGGAGACCTGTGCCTATCGTCGGGTGCAGGAAGGGCGCGGGCTGGCGTGGTGGCATCCGCTGGTCTCCGGCGACCCGAGTACAGTCCATGCTGCCGGTGTGTCGGTGCGCTCCTTTGCGATCAGCGAAGACAAGGTCGACCATGACTACGCACCTTACTTCCTCAAATCAGCGCCATAAATTTCTACCCAAGTATTCAAACGTAATTTGCCCTATTGTTTCGCGAATACTTGTTGACAGCGTTGCGCTGTTTCGGTAGTACTGTGGCATCGTCGAAGAAGTGGGCGACGAGTTGTCATTTGCCAGCAACGGGCGGCCCTCGGTTGGGTTCCGGCCGCAACTCGCGCTCGCGGTGGTCAGGTGGCTGTATCGACGGCTGCATGATGCGCGTAGTTCCGGCGATGTCGCCGCGTGCTTGGTGTGCGTCGACCGCGCTTCGTGCACTTCGACAACGTCTGCCCTGAGAATTGGCCTTGCCCTCACCTTGGGGGCGAACGTCGGTGCGGCTGGATCGCGCCGCGTCGAGCACGCATGTCGCTCGACGTCAAACGCTGACCGTTTGGTCAACTTTCACACTGACAGGAATTTACATGACGCAGTCCGTCACATCGCGACGGAAGGCGTCTGCTGTCGCGCCGAACACACGTAAAACACCCAGCGCGCCCGGCGCGCCAAACACGCCCGCCACTTTGAGCTCGCCAGCGTCAGCGGCGCATAAGTCGAACCAAACGAAGCGAGCGCGTAGCGAACAAGAATGGGCTGACATCCGGGCGGCTTACGAGCAGTCCGGGCTTGCGCTTCGGCAAATCCAGGCGGTTTTTTCGATCGCCTATCGAACACTCACGGATCGGGCGCGGCGTGAGGGGTGGTGCCGCCCTGCGGCGCCTGCGCCGCGGCCGGTCCGTGAGGGTAAGCTGAATGTCTCGGATCACGGGACACGGGGCGGTCAGGCTGCCCCTCGCCGGGCAGCGCGTCCGTCGCGTCCCGCTGGTCGCTGGCAGAAATCCATGGCGCGGCGGCTGCTCGATACGATGAGCCGACAACTTGATGAAATCGAACGCGGTTTCGAGACGGGCGAGATCGTCTCGGTGAGCGATCGCGAACGCCAGGCACGGCTGATGAACACCATAGCGCGGAGCATGGAGAAATTGACTGAGTTCGAGGAACAGGACGAGCGACGCCGGGCAGCGGAGAAAAAACGAGGCACAGCCGGAGAACCCGGCGAGCCACGCGATGCCGAGACCCGGCGCCATGAACTTGCGCGCCGCATTGATCGCTTGCGCGCAGCATGGATTGCTGAGGGACGCACTTCAGACGATCGAATCAACTGACGCGGACTTTATTGCCCATGACTGGCTCACGTGGGCCCGGGATGATCAACTCCCGCCGTGTGTCGGCGTCAGTGGCGATGGCGGCGATGGTGGCGAACCGGGTAACACACAGGGTCCGGCATGGCGGACCTGGCTGCTCATGGGTGGGCGGGGCGCCGGCAAGACCCGCGCCGGTGCAGAATGGCTCCGTGCCAAGGCGCTTGGTGAGCCGCCGCTCGGCGCTATCCGCGCGCGGCGCATTGCCTTGATTGGCCAGACGATCGGCGATGTCCGCAGCGTTATGGTCGAAGGGGTCTCCGGACTGCTCGCCGTGCACCGTGATAACGAACGGCCGCGTTTCGAGCCGTCCCGAAAGCTGCTGACGTGGCCGAACGGAACGATTGCGCAAATATTCTCCGCTGACGAGCCCGATAGCCTGCGGGGGCCGCAATTCGATACGGCTTGGTGCGATGAGCTGGCGAAGTTCAGGCATGCCGATGCAACGTGGGACATGCTGCAGTTTGCGCTGCGCCTTGGCGATCTTCCGCAAGTCGTAGTGACGACCACACCGCGCGCCACACCATTGTTGAAACGACTGCTCGACGATCCATCAACCGTGCTGTCACGAGGGCGAACAGATGACAACGCCGCGAACCTATCAGACGCTTTTCTCACGACTGTGCGTGCCCGCTACGGCGGGACGTGGCTCGGCCGGCAGGAACTCGATGGCGCGCTGCTCGAGGATCGCGAGGATGCGCTCTGGCAGCGCACGTGGTTCGATGCGCGTCGTGTCACGGCGGCCCCTCAGCTCGAGCGGGTTGTCGTCGCAGTAGACCCGCCGGTGACGAGCGGAGTAAAATCCGATGCCTGCGGGATCATCGTGGCCGGTCGCGGCGCAGATGGGCGGGCCTATGTCCTCGATGACCAGACGCGGCGCGGGGTGAAGCCGCTTACGTGGGCACGCGCTGCGATCGCTGCGTATCACGCACATGAGGCCGACGCACTCGTTGCGGAGGTTAATCAGGGCGGTGACCTGGTCGCAACCGTCATGGCTCAGGCCGACCCGAGCGTGCCAGTCCGGTCTGTCCGGGCGACGCGCGGCAAGTGGGTGCGTGCCGAGCCGATCGCTGCGCTCTATGCGCAGGGACGTGTCTCGCATGTCGGCGCGTTTGCCGAACTCGAAGACCAGATGTGTGATTTCGGCCCCGATGGTCTCTCCGGCGGGCGCAGTCCTGATCGGGTGGACGCGCTTGTCTGGTGCCTGACGTCGCTGATGACGGCAACGGCGGGCCGCCCGCGGATATCAACGCTCTAGCACGGAGCTTTAATGACAGACCCTGTTCAAGACCCTGCACCGGCGGCGGTGCGGGACGGCCCCACCGTGTCCGCATCGCTGCCTGATTGCGCTGCCGGTATGGAGCAAAAATCCTCCGCGTTTGCGCCGATGGTCGCGCTGCACACGTCC
>JBCBJG010000296.1:0-4055 GCA_038523655.1 Pseudomonadota bacterium
CGCTCTGGCACACGTCGAACCTCTATCGCATTCCCGGACAGGAGCGACTTGCCGAGCGGCTGTGCGCAGCGACCTTCGCCGAGCGGGTGTTTTTCACGAACTCAGGCGCAGAGGCGATTGAGTGCGCGCTCAAGGCCACCCGGCGGTTCCATCACGTGCGCGGTAATCCCGAGCGTTGGCGGGTGCTGACGTTCTCCGGGGCGTTCCACGGTCGCACGCTGGCAACGATTTCCGCCGGCAACCAGGCCAAGCACCTCGATGGGTTTGGACCCAAGGTCGACGGGTTCGATCATGTGGACTTCGCAGATCACGAGGCGATCGAGGCCGCAATCACCGAGGAAACAGCGGCCATTTTGATCGAACCGGTTCAGGGGGAAGGTGGCATCCGGCCCGTCCCACCACAGTGTCTTCGCGGCCTGCGTGCGCTCTGCGACAAGCACGGGCTGCTGCTTATCCTCGACGAGGTGCAATGCGGGGTTGGTCGGACTGGGCGGCTCTTCGCGCATGAGTGGGCGGAGATCGCGCCGGACATCATGGCCGTGGCGAAGGCCCTTGGTGGCGGGTTTCCTGTCGGGGCGTGTCTCATGACCGAGCATGCCGGGCAGGGCATGGTTCCCGGCACGCACGGGACGACGTACGGCGGCAATCCGCTTGCGATGGCGGTCGGCAATGCGGTGCTCGACGTCGTGCTTGCCGATGGCTTTCTTGACGAGGTGGCGCGCAAATCGGGCTTTCTGCGGCAGCGGCTTGCCGAGCTCGAAGACGCGCATCCGTCGATTATCGCCGGCGTCCGTGGTTCGGGGCTGATGCTCGGCGTGATCTGTCGCGAGGGTGTCGCGTGTACCGACCTTGTGGCGGCCGCGCGGGACGCCGGGTTGCTGCTTGTCCCCGCCGGAGAAAATACGGTCCGGGTGCTGCCGCCGCTGGTGGTCGAAGATGCGGAGATCAGTGAGGCGGTCGACCTGCTCGATCGTGCGTGCTCTGCGCTCTCCAGCGCGGCCACTGCGCGGACGGCTGCAGAATGACTGCGCCGACCATGCCCCGCCATTTCCTCGACATCGTCGATCTTGACCGGGGTGAACTGCGGGCCCTGCTCGATCGTGCCCATCACATGAAGGCCGCGCGCGTCGGCCGGCCCGCGTCACTGGACGTGCACCTCGAGCGCCTGAGCGGGGTTGCGCCGTTGCCGGATGCCCCGTCGCTCGATGGGCGCGTGCTCGCCATGATCTTCGAGAAGCCGTCGACGCGGACGCGGATCTCGTTCGATGTCGCGATGCGCCATCTCGGCGGTGAGACGCTCTTGTTGAACCGCGATGACCTTCAGCTCGGGCGTGGGGAGTCGATCGACGACACGGCGCGCGTCATGTCGCTCTATGTCGATGCGGTCATGCTCCGGGTGCTCTCACATTCGACGCTGGAGACGTTCGCGGCTGCTGCGACAGTGCCGGTCATCAACGGCCTGACGGACAAGAGCCATCCCTGCCAGATCATCGCGGACATCATGACGATCGAGGAGGCGCTTGGCGGCATCATCGCCGGGCGACGCGTGGCGTGGGTGGGGGATGCCAACAACGTCGCCACGTCATTCGTGCATGCGGCCGCGCGGCTGGATTTCGACCTCTGCATCGCGACACCGCCCTCCCTCGCGCCGGCACCCGAGTTGCTCGCGTGGGCGGATGCCGAGGGCGCGCGGATCGATGTCAGCGACGATGCGGTCGCCGCGGTGCGTGAGGCGGATTGCGTGGTGACCGACACGTGGGTTTCGATGGGCGACGATGATCGGGAGGCGCGGATCGAGGCGCTGACGCCCTATCAGGTCAACGCAGAGCTGATGGCGCACGCCGATCCGTCAGCAATTTTTCTCCATTGTCTTCCTGCCTACCGCGGGCAGGAAGTGACCGGCGATGTCATCGACGGGCCCCAGTCCCGCGTGATTGCGGAAGCGGAAAATCGATTGCACGCGCAGAAGGCGATCCTCGCGTGGTGCCTCCAAGATGATGGCACCGAGGAAGACGCGGCGGCAGCGCAGCGCGGCGCGCCCGGATCACAGCATGCGCATGCCGGGGTGGGAGATGCCGGTGTTGGAGCTGCCGGGTGAGTGGCGCTGGAGCCGGTGAACCAACGCTCGATCCGGCAGACATGAATGATCGAGCGGACCATGTCCTGCCGTTTCGCCTCGAGCAGTCGGGCGCACTCGGGCGGCTCGCCCGGCTCGGTACGTCGGTCGACGCGATCCTGACGCGCCATGATTATCCGGATGCGATCTCCAACGTGCTCGGCGAGGCGTTGGTACTGGCAGCGCTGCTCGGTGCAGGTCTCAAGCAACAAAGCCGCTTCACGTTGCAGACGCAGACCAATGGGCCGCTGAATTTTCTCGTTGTCTCGTTCGATTGGCCGGATGCGCTGCGGGGCTATGCCACGTTCGACCCGGAGGCGTTCGCAGCGCTCGATGATGGCGCACCGCAGGGCCAGCTTCTCGGTAGCGGACATCTCGCGATGACGATCGTGCCCGGTGGCACTTCGGCTGACGAACTCGGCCAGCAGTATCAGGGCATCGTTGCAATGGAGGGGCAGTCACTCGTCGAGGCGGCGCACACTTACTTTGTGCAGTCCGAGCAGCTGCCGACGCAGATCAACGTCGCGGTCGCCAAACATTTCGAGGCCGGTCGAAGTGAGGCGACCAACGGGCGTGCATCCGGTGCCGCTGATGGCTGGCAATGGCGTGCGGGCGGGCTGATCGTGCAAAAGTTGACGTGGGAAGGCGGAAAGAAACGGGCGGAGGTTTCGCCTGGAGACGAAAATAATCTCCCGCCCGACTGGGAAGACGACGACGATTGGGTGCGCACGCGCATGCTGGCCGATACGGTCGAAGCGCATGAGCTGACCGACCCGCTGCTGACGGGGCCAAGGCTGCTCTACCGACTGTTTCACGAGGAGGGTGTGCGCGTGTTCGATGGCCGCCCGATGGTCGAGCAGTGCACCTGCTCGCGTGATCGGGTCGCCCGCGTACTGGCGCGGTTCCCGGTCGGCGAACTCGACGACACGCAGCGTGACGACGGTGCGGTCCACGTGACGTGCGAATTCTGCGGGCGGGTCTACCGCTTCGAAAAAGACGAAGTGGAAGCGCTCGAAAAGGGGGCGGCATGAGCGGCGAGGAGACTGGCGCATCGTTCGAGGCCGAGCGAATGCTCGACAGCCTCTACTGGTGGGGCGTGCCGACGATTTTCGGTGCGCCGCACATCGCTGATCCATCGGCATGCGATATCGCGCTCGTCGGTGTCCCGCATTCGTCGGGCAACGGCACGACGGAGCGCGATCAGCATCTCGGCCCGCGCGCATTGCGTCATGTCTCGCGCTTGCAGCGGCGGGCACACAACACGTTTGGCTTCGTGCCTTGGGATACCTGCCGTATTCACGATGTCGGCGACGTGCCGTTTCCTGAAGCGAACGACAACGAAGCCTGCATCGAACGGATAACCAAATTTTTCTCTGCGGTTGATGCGGCGGGCGCGCGGCCGGTTTCGATCGGCGGCGATCACTCGATCACGGGTGGCATTTTGCAGGCGCTCGGCGGACCGCAATCGCGGCTGACCGATGGGCGCAAAGCGGCGCTGCTGCATCTCGATGCACATACCGACGTGTTCGAGCACGTCGATCATTTTCTTGGCGCGCGGAAATCTGCGGCGCACTGGGGCAGCTACCTCGTGCACAACGGCCATGTCGACGCGACGCGCAGTGTCCAGATCGGGTTGCGCGGAAACACGCGTACCCTCGACTGGCTGCAACCGTCGATCGACCTCGGATACACGGTCGTCACGATGGAGCAGTTTCGCGAGATGGGTGTCGCCGCTTCGGTGGCGCTGATCCGCAAGACGATCGGTGACGCGCCGCTCTACATCACCTTTGATCTCGATTGTCTCGACCCGACCATCGCGCCGGCGGTCTCGAACCTGGAGGCCGGCGAGGAGGGGTTTCGGATCAACGAGGCGATGGCGTTGCTGCGGGCCGTGCGCGGGCTCGATATTATTGGCGGCGATGTCGTCTGCATGATGCCG
>JBCBJG010000297.1:0-3902 GCA_038523655.1 Pseudomonadota bacterium
AGCACGAGGTCGACGTCGACATCGGTCCGGCAACCGGTCGTCCCGTAATGGTGACGACGGCGCATCGCTTCCAGAATGTCGGGTCGGGTGAGCTGCGGCGCGAGGAAGCAGGTCAGCCCGCCATATGCGCCGAAGAACGAAGCACCCGGATAGCTCGCGCCCGGCCGGCCTTTGTGACCGTCGGAATTGCAGACGATGCCGACCCTGTGGCCATCGGCGAAGGCATCGTGCAGCAGCCATTCGAACGTACCCCACGCGGAGTGGACCTCCACGGCGTGCTCCTTCCGCCCATCATGCGAGCGACGGATGTCTGCGTAGCGCCCTCCGCAGTGGCACCACACGACGCAGTCTTCGTCGGCGAGGCGGGAAAACAATGCGTCGGCGTCGTGCGCATCGGTGTCCTCATCGGCGAGGTCGGGAATCTGCGCGTGCGACGAGCGGTACATCGGGCGCCCCTCCTCCGCGTAGAAGACGTTTCGGTCGCCCCCCACGGCCGTGTTGGCGGACCACTCGTAGCCAGGGAAGGTGACGAAGCGGCCGGGCACATTTAACTCCGCCGTCAGTGCGTTGAGCTCCTGCCAGAACGGCTGCGTCATCTGGAAGTCGTTGCCCTGGTGGGCGCAGACATCGACGAAGGCACAATCGCGCGCGAACTCGAAGTATGCGCGGGCGTCGTTGGTGCCAAGTGTTTCGTCCGACTGGCCGTGGAGATCGCCCCAGAAGCGCTGCCCGGTTGTCGCGTCTGCGGCGACGACCGTGACCGGGTTGCTGGTGCAGCGGTGGATGTCACCCGCCTCGTGCACCTCGATCGTGATCTCGCCCGGTGTTTCGGCGCGGAGACCGTCGACCACCACCGCGCGCGCACCCGGATAAAATCGTACCGTCTCCGGTAACCCAGTGATTGCGGCTGACGACATCAAGCGCAGTTCTGCGTCGACCAGGTCGCTCGGATTGCCCCACTTATCGTTCGCCTTGATGCTGAGGCGAAACTCCTCACCTGCGACGGCGCGGCTCGGCAGGACCGCATGCCAGGCCACCCCTTCGCCCGGCGCGACGTCGATGACCGGGCTCTCGGGCAATGCCACATAGTCATAGGTCGCGATCGCATCCGTGAAGACGCGAAATTCGAACCGCTTTTCGCAATAGGTCTGGACGCGCACACCGCGCGAGCCTTCCCGGCGGTCACCGAAGCGGATGGTAATCGTGTCGCCCTCGGCGAGGAAATGCTCCAGAACGCCGATGTAGAGCGCGCGCGACCAGGGACGAATATTACGTTTAAACTCCCAGCGCACGTCGAGCACGGCGCCGTTCGAGGCTTCGACAGTCGTGTACCCGGAGCCTCCGGGGTCGTCGAATTGCACCGGGCCGAAGTCGGTCGCGAAGCGGAAGGCGATCTTGAGCGAGCCGGTGTCGTCGAGGCCGAACCGGCCGGCGGTATAGACCAGCGTGAACTCCTGCCATGATCCAGCTTCGATCCGCCCGGAAGGCTCGAGTGTCGCGTGGCCCATAAGGTCGGCGCGGTATTCGGAATAGGGCACGGTGAACTCCTCGAAGGGGGGAGACGGACGACCGCCTCGCGCCGCGGGTTGGGGTAGGGTTCAGTCCGACGATGGCGCGGACGCTGCGAGTGCCTCGATCACGCGGACAGCATCGTCCATCCGGTCGAGGGGGATGAAAAGGTGGTCGTGAAAGTACCCGGCGACCGGGTTCGAGGGAATGCCGGCATCGGCCAACACGCGCGAAATTGCGGCCATGTATCCGACAGCCGCCAGCGCGGAATGCACGTCGAGCGTCAGCATTCGCGAGGGGAAGGTTGCCGGGAGGCGGTGACGGCGGGCGACCTCTTCGGCCACCACCAGGGTCGTGCCCTCCGCTTCCTCGAACACCATGCGCGGCGCGAGCGCGGCAATATTCACCTGCTCCGTCGTTGTGGCGAAGACGTAGGTTTCCGGCGCAACGCTGACGCGGGTCGTCGCCAGAAGGCGGGCAAGATCCGTTTCGCCCGCGGGCGGTGCGCCGGTCATGCAGCGTTACGGGTGAGGTAGGCGTCCATCAAGGCTAGGCCTTCGTCGATGCCTTCGCGGCCGAAACCGATGCGAAAATGGTCCTGCACCGATGGGCCGAGCCGGGAATCGTAGATCGCGCCGGGGAGCAAAAGTACGCCGTGGCGCTCGAGCAGCGCGCCGCAGAAAGTCTTCGCCCCTTCGCTGCCAAGGTACTTCGGGAAGGCAGTGCATGAACCGCCGGGCCGCGCATAGGCGAAGCGATCCGAATGGCGCGCCATGAAGGCTTCGAGCTTAACAATATTCTCCGCGATCACCCCATTGGTTCGCGCGAGGATTTGCTCGCGTGCCTTGACCGCGATCAGAGCCAGCCGCTCACTCGGCGCGGAATTACAAATCGAGAGGTAATGCTTCATGCGCTCCATGCGGGAGAGCTGGGCGCGGTCCTGGCAGGCGACCCAACCAATTCGCAGACCTGGGAGGCCAAGATTTTTGGAGAGGACGTGCACGGAGAGACCGCGCTCGTAGAGGTCTGCAATGTAGGGCGGCGGTGTGACACCGGGCGGGCCAAGGCCGTTGTAGACCTCATCCGACAAAATCCAGATCCCGTGTTTGCGCGTCAATTCGACGAGCGCATTCAGACGATCTGGCGGGAGGACTGCGCCGGTCGGGTTGTGCGGAAAGTTGATGGTGATCAGGCGGGTGTTGTCACGGATCGCGGCAGCGACCCGATCGATGTCCAGCGACCAGCCGTCGTCCGGGTCGAGCGGTACGCCCGTCGCCTCGCAAATCGAGAGCGGCAGCTCTTCGTGGCTCTGATAGTTCGGCGTGACGATGATGGCGTGGTCGTCCTGGCCGAGCAGCGTCCGGTTCGCGACATAGATCGGCTCGCTCGCGCCCGCGAAGCAAAGAATATCCTCCATCTCGCGATCGGCATACGTCGCGGCGATTGCTGCGCGGAGATCGGGCGCGCCGTAGGTTTCCGTATAGCCGAGCCAGAGGTTCTCGAACCCGGCGCGGTCTTCAGGCGAGGCGAACGCGAGCAACTCGGACAGCGACATGCTTTGCGGGTCCGACGCGGTCATGTGGTGGCGCGCCTTGAACTCCCATTCCTGGAAGTGCACCTCCAAGCGGAAGTCGGGCAGGCGAAAGTCGGGGCGGCGGAAGTCGGGAGATTGCGACATGGCGGCGGAGATCTTCTGCTTCAGCGCGGTGTGAGAGGGAGGAATAACTCCCTCACATTATCCCGCGATCGCGCGCGACATCGTCGAGGGACGCGTGCAGTCGGGATACGATGCCATCGACCGTCGCTTCGTCGACGATCAGCGGTGGCGAGACCGCGATCGTGTCCATGATCGCGCGTGAGATTAGCCCGTGTTCCTGGGCGCGGGCGACGACCTTCGGCGCGACGGCCTCGGACTTGTCGAACGCACGGCCGGTCTGCTTGTCGGCAACCACCTCGACGCCTGCGACGAGCCCGACACCACGAACCTCGCCGACCATCGGATGCGCGCCAAGGCTCGCAACACGCTCCTGGAAGTACGGCGCGAGCCGGCCCACGTGGCCCATGATGTCGGCATCTTCGTAATGCTGCAGCACGGCGAGACCGACGGCGCAAGCAACCGGGTGACCGCCGTAGGTGAAGCCGTGACCGAAAGTACCGATCGTTTCGCTCCCCTCCGCAATCGCCTCATAGATTTCGTCTCGGACCATGACGGCGGAAAGCGGGGCATAGGCCGAGGTCAGCATTTTCGCGCAGGTCAGAATGTCCGGGCGAATGTTGAAGGTTTGCGATCCCCAGAGATTGCCGGTGCGACCGAAGCCAGTGATGACCTCGTCGACGATGAGGAGAATATCGTGCTCGGCAAGGATTTCCTGAACGCGCTCGAAGTACCCCGC
>JBCBJG010000298.1:0-3875 GCA_038523655.1 Pseudomonadota bacterium
AGCTGCTTCATGCCTGGCACTGGGCTTGTCATCATCCAGATACGGTCCTCGGCTCATTCGTGACCGCGCGATGGTGCGCAACGATGAGCATCGATCGCGCGGCCGAGGAAGCGCAGGCATGGGAGCGTCGCCTCGAATTGCATCTGCTCCTCGGTGATGGCCGAGCGGACATCTGGGTGCCGGAAAAAAATGTCTGCGGTTATCAGTTCGTCGCCCTGCGGACCGGGGAAGACTTCGCCGCCGAGGCGAAGGCGATGACGAACTGTCTCGACCATTTTGCCGAACGCATTTGCGCAAATGCCAGCCGCGTCTTTTCAATCCGCAAAGACGGCGTGCCTGTCGCCAATGTCGAGATCACCCCGCATGAGGACGATCCGCAGCGGCCCGCACTCAATCAGCTCCGGGGCCCGAAGAACGAGCGCGCGGGGGCTGCCGTCTGGCAAGCGGCGCACAGGTGGCTCGGCGAGCAGGCGCTGCCGGGGTTTCCAGGTCCGGGGCACAGTACGCGCGAGGAGATCCGCGCGTGTCGGGATGCGGTATGGCAGCCGCTGCTGGCTGATATTTCAGATGCACCCGACTTTGCGAAAGCGATGCGGTTGATGGTGACGCGGATCTACGGGAGCGTCGGCACGCTGCGGGCGCCGGAGCGTGTGCGCTACGGCCTGGCGCTGCGATGATCGCCGTCAAGCAGTTCGGCAGGTAATTGCTCCCGCAGCGCCCGGCGCGCATTCCGGCTGGCGCACGCTGCTCAGAACTCGCGTGCGAGAGTGACCGTAGCATACGGCGCGTTGAGGTCGGCGTAGTCACCACCCACACCACCTTCTGCCCATAGCGTGCCGTACGGCGTGCGCCAACGCAGGAACCCGCCTACGCGGGCAGCATCGAGCTCACGGTTGCCATAGAGCCCCGCAGCGAGACCGAGCCAGAGATCGTCGATCACCTTGACGCCGTATCGCGCCCCCGCGGCGTAGGAAGCGAACGGGCTCGCAAGATCGGCGTTAAGAGAGAAAAATCCGTCGTAGGGCATGTTGCGCCATACATCGACACTGAGACGTGCACCCCAGCGTTCTCCGACGAGGTCGTTGTCCAGATCGACCGGGGTAATCTCGTGACTGGCGTAGGCCGGCCCTAAAAATCCTTTCACCGTCCACGCATCATGCGACCACTGATATCCGAGCATGACGGACGCAAAGATCGCCTTTCCCTGGCGCAGCTCGACGCCGGTGGTGCGGGTCGTTTCATAGACATACGTGGACGTGCCGCCCTCGATACGGATCCGGAGCCCATCGCGTGTTTTATCTCCTGACCAGGCGTAAATCGCGCCACCGAAGCTGCTGCGGGCGTCAGCCGTGATCGCGGTGCCCGACCAGGTGTCGAGGGAAGGCGGATGGCGAACGTCCGCGTCCCAGCCTTCTTGGATCACTGGCGCATCGAGCGGATCGGCGGTCGGCGCCGCGCCGCCCGTTACGAGTTGGGCTGCGGCCGGCATAGACAGGAGGAAGGTCGCGGCAACCAGCAGCGCGCTCAACGCGCCAATCCACGCCGAGCTGCCAAGCAGTCTCGTCGACTGAATGTTTTGCTTACCGGTCGTCACGCCCACCCCCAAGTCAGGTAGGAATGCCGTGCTTGTTCACACGCTGTCCACGAATACTTGGGAATTACTTGCACTATGCATGTGAATTTCTCGCGTGCCGGGAAACTGCGTACTAACGCACGCATGAGGCCCGCAGTTCGCTTGACTTTCCGGCTGCGGGGCCGACGTGAACGGGTATGACCGACAGCCCTTTCGACAGCTGGCTCTACCCGCACGAGCGCGGGCTCTACTGCGCGCCCGGGGATTTCTACATCGATCCGCATCGGCCAGCAGCGCACGCGATCGTCACCCACGGGCACGCGGACCATGCGCGCCCCGGACACAGCCAGGTCGTCGCCACGCCTGAAACGCTGGCGATCATGAAGCTTCGGCTCGGCGCACAGTGCGGGGAAACGCATGTGCCGCTGCAGTACGGCGAAGTGCTCGAGATCGGCGAGACGAGCGTATGGCTCGCGCCAGCCGGGCATGTACTCGGCAGTGCGCAGGTCGTTATCGATTATGCCGGGACGCGTGCGGTCGTCAGCGGTGACTACAAACGCCGGGTCGATCCGACCTGCGCACCGTTCGAGGTCGTGCCGTGCGATCTCTTCGTGACCGAGGCGACATTCGGGCTGCCGGTTTTTCGCCACGAACCCGACGCCCGGGAGATCGACCGGCTTATGGCGTCGATCGATGCGCAACCCGACCGGGCGCACCTCGTCGGTGCCTACGGGCTTGGCAAATGCCAGCGGCTGATCGCGCTCCTACGCGAGGCTGGCCATGCCGCGCCGATCTACATGCACGGTGCCGTAGAGAAACTCTGCCGCTTCTACGAGGAGCAGGGGGTTGATCTGGGCATCCTTCTGCCCGTCGCCGGGATGGAGAAAAAAGAACTTGCCGGTCATGTTGTGATGGCGCCACCGAGCGCGCTGCAGGATCGATGGTCACGGCGACTACCGGATCCGGTCACCTGCTTTGCATCGGGGTGGATGCGGGTTCGGGGCCGGGCGCGACAGCGCGGCGTGGAGCTTCCGCTGATCATCTCCGATCACGCCGATTGGCCTGACCTTGTGCGCACGATCGAGGAGACCGGGGCGCGCGAAGTGTGGGTTACGCACGGTCGCGAGGATGCGCTCTGTCTGCAGATCAGCAAGATGGGGAAGCGTGCCCGTGCGCTCGCGCTCGTCGGGCGGGATGACGAAGACGAGGATTTGTCGCTGCCGGATGCAGCCTAACATCCTCAAGGTTCATCAGCGCGGCGGTTAGCGGTCAGGAGCGGCCGGGCGAGCCTGACATCGCATCCTGCATTTCTCCGTGGAAGGCGCGATACCCGTCACTGGTGGAGGTGAGGTGCGGCCGGGTCAGCGCGTGGAACGCGGGCAGGCGGTGAAACGGGACACTCGGATACGCATGATGCTCGGCGTGGAACGGCATGTTCCAGGCGAGCCAGCGCATCGCCCGGTTCGTGAATGTCGTGCGGGAGTTGGCAAGCATGTTGGCGACCTGAGGGCAGCGGTGATGCTCCGCCATCAGGTAGGCGCGCAGGAATGGCTGGCCGAGCAACATCGGGGCGATCCACAGCCACCAGGCGGCAGCCGAGCCAACAAGCACGCTCAGGGCCGCGATCGCGATGTAAATTGCCGCAAATACCCGCGCCTCGCGGATCGCCCGTGGCTGCGACCTGGCGGGGAGATAATCGTAACTGCCATTGCCGCTGATCAGCCTCACCAGCACACGCCCCTGCGCCCACCAGAGCGGCAGCCCGGTCAGGCGCCAGAGATAGTCGTGCCAGGTCGTCGGATGACCGATGGCCAGTTCCGGATCGTGCGCCGGGTCGTTGGTGTGGCGATGATGCGCGAAATGAAACCCGCGAAACCACGTCGGCGAAATGAGCAACACGAAGCCGACACACATGCGAAGCGCACGGTTTGCCGGCGCCGAGGCGAAGGCTGTCTCGTGCGTTGCTTCGTGCATCGCGGTGAACAAAAAGACCAGGAGCACCCCCTGCGGCACCAGCGCGAGCCACCATCCGGGCATGCCGGACAAAATGATCGTCGATGTGAGCGTGAGCGCGGCGCCGTGCTGCGCGAGGCGGATGGCGGCATGGCGATTGGTGCGCGAGACAAGATGAGCGCGCTCGGCCGCAGGAAGTGCTGCGATCAGGCTGCGGTGATCTTCGATCGTCTCGGCCTCGTGCCGTTCGGCAATATCGGCGTGCAACATGAGCGGAGCGGGCGGGTTGTTCAGTACAAGGTTGGAGGCGAAAGCCTCAGATCTTACGTAGAAGGACACCGCGCCTGAG
>JBCBJG010000299.1:0-3858 GCA_038523655.1 Pseudomonadota bacterium
GCGACGGCGCGATCCGCCGGTTGACCGCGTGCCTTGGTCGTTGCCACAACGCGGGTCACAACCCGCTCGCACACCACGTCTTTTTCCGCCCGCCTGCGAGCCGGCGCGCGCGGTCGTTCCAATTGGAGCCCACCGACATGAGCCTGCCAGATACTCCCAATTTCGCGACGCTCGCCATTCACGCCGGCGCACAGCCCGACCCGGCCACCGGCGCGCGGGCAACGCCGATCTACCAAACGACGTCCTATGTTTTCGACGATGTCGATCACGCCTCGGCACTGTTCAATCTGCAGGCGTTCGGCAACATCTATACGCGGATCAACAACCCCACACAGGCGGTGCTCGAGGAGCGGGTCGCGGCGCTCGAGGGGGGCACGGCTGCGCTCGCGGTTGCCTCGGGCCACGCAGCACAGCAGCTTGTGTTCCACACCCTGCTGGAGCCCGGTGATGAATTCATCGCCGCCAAGCAGCTCTACGGCGGGTCCATCAATCAGTTCAACCACGCCTTCAAGAAGTTCGGCTGGCACGTGAAGTGGGCCGATGGCACCGACCCGAGCTCGTTCAAGCAGCACATCACGCCAAAGACCAAAGCGATCTACACCGAGTCCATCGCCAATCCGGGCGGCATCGTCATGGACCTCGCCGCGCTCTCGAATGTCGCGAAGGAGGCCGGCGTCCCGCTGATCGTCGACAACACCATGGCGACGCCTTTCCTCTGCCGGCCACGGGAACATGGCGCGGATATTATTGTTCAGTCGCTTACCAAGTTTCTCGGCGGGCATGGCAACAGCGTCGGCGGCGTAATCGTCGACTGCGGATCATTCGACTGGATGGGCAGTGGGAAGTTTCCGACGCTAAGCGCACCCTGCGCGAGCTACAACGACATGGTTCTGGCGGAGACCTTCGGCAATTTCTCCTTCGCGATCGCCTGCCGCGTGCTCGGCCTGCGTGATCTCGGGCCGTCGATCTCGCCGATGAACGCATTTTTGATCCTCAACGGGATCGAGACGCTTGGGCTGCGCATGCGCCAGCACTGCGCGAACGCTCAGTCGGTCGCAGAATACCTCAATGCACATGGCGCGGTGTCCTGGGTGAACTACGCCGGCCTCAAAGACAGCATGTACAATCACCTGGCCCGTCGATACTGCCCGGAGGGTGCAGGCGCGGTCTTCACGTTTGGTCTCAAGGGTGGATATGACGCCGGGGTCGACTTGGTCTCAAAGGTCAATTTGTTCAGCCATCTGGCGAACATCGGCGACACCCGTTCGCTGATCATCCATCCTGCCTCGACCACCCATAGCCAGCTCACTTCCGAAGAGCGCAAAGCGGCCGGTGCGGGCGATGACGTGGTGCGCCTCTCCATCGGGCTCGAGGACGAGCAGGATATCATCGGCGATCTGGCGCAGGCGCTCGGCTGACGCACGGCGCGCTGATCCGTCCGGGCGAAAAAGCGCGGGTACCGGCAAATGGAATGGTCGGGCGACGCGCTGATCCTTTCGGTCCGACCGCACGGAGAGACTTCCGCGATCGCGGAGGTTTTTTCGCGGGACCAGGGGCGTCATCTCGGGCTGGTACGCGGTGGGCGCTCCCGGCGCCTGCGCCCGGTGCTGCAGACCGGAAATCGGGTCGAAGCGACGTGGAAGGCGCGCCTCGCGGACCATCTCGGTAACCTCACCGTCGAGCTCCGCGAGGGGCACGCCGCCGTATGGCTCGACAGCCCGGGCGAGCTTGCCGCCCTCGCGTCAATGGCGGGGCTGCTGCGCGCACTGCCTGAACGCGACCCGCATCCGAGCCTTTATGAAGTGACGCTGTTCGTGCTCGGCTTCCTGGAGGACGCCGAGGTCTGGCCGGCGCTGGTTGCCCGTTGGGAGATGGAGCTGCTCGACGAGCTGGGCTTCCGCCTCGATCTGACGGTGTGCGCAGGCGGCGGCGATCCACATGACCTCGCCTTCGTCTCACCGAAGACGGGCCGGGCCGTCAGCGCGGAGGTCGGTGCGCCGTACGCCGACCGGCTGCTGCGATTGCCACGATTCCTGCTGCCGGCCGCCGCCGAGCGTCAACGCGAAGCCAACCCGTCCGATGTGCTGGACGCCCTCGCGCTCACCGGCTTTTTCCTCTCCCGCGACGTTTACGAAGCCCGCGGCGACGTCATGCCCGATGCCCGCGAACGCATGGTGGGATGGCTCCGGCGGCGGGGGTGATGCGGTGCGGGCCGTGACACGACCAGCCTGATCCGCTGACGTGTTGCGCGAACGTGAGAGGGCGGCGGCGTTGCGCGGGCGATCCGATGCGCATACCTTTTGCGCATGAAACGCGCGATCAATCTCACCGCCGACGAGGTGCTGCTGGACGAGGCGAAGTCCTACGGCCTGACTCTATCCGAAGTGCTCGGCGAGAAACTCGAAGCGCGCGTCAAGGAAGAACGCGCGCGACGGTGGCAGGAGAAAACGCTGAGGCGCTGGAGGGTTTGGGCGAGTATCTCGAAACGCATGGTCCGCTGAGCGACCACTTCAGAGATTTCTGATGGCGCAGTTCGATGTGGTCGAGAACCTGAACAAATCGACCCGGAGGCGCATTCCCTAATTCATGCTCTTTCAAAACGATCACATCGGTAACCTCCCGACGGTCGTCTTGGCGCCCCTCGTCACTCTGGACGCCTTTTTCGCGGGCGGACCGGCTACATCCGACCATTGTCGTTGGAAGCGAACGTTTTATTCTCTCGATAACCGATCCCGCAGCCCTGCCAAAAAAGGGATTCGGGCCCGCTGTCGCGACCGCGGCCGGGCAGCGCGACGATATCATCGCCGCGCTGGATCTGTTGTTTACTGGGGTGTAACCGCGCCTTCCTAAAGTTACGGTTGTGCCCCGAACCTGATTTTCTCTCACCGAACGGGGAGAGAAGTCGATGCAATACTTTTTGTTTGGTGTTCTTAGTGCTTTCCGGATGTGCCAAACATCCCGGTACGATAAGCCCGTCTTATGCGAGCATCATTTCGTATGAAAAATATAGCTGCGCCCGATTAATTGAGGAGTTTGCCGGGTTGCAGTCTGCCTACGCGCGCGCTGCGAAAGAACAAGTGCATGCACGTGAAGCCGACACTGTTGGCATCATACTGCTCGGCCTTCCAGTTTCCTCGCTGGCGGGAGAAAATGTGGCCGCCGAGGTTGCCCGTCCCAAAGGCGAGATTGATGCCGTGAAGAAGGTCTGGAACACCAAACGCTGCGAGGATTTAAACTCTGGGGCAGCATAGGTGGCCACCACCATCATCCACGCCGCTTCAACAGCTCCTTGAGGAACCGGCCCGTGTGGCTGCGCTTCTCTTTCGCGACATCCTCGGGCGTCCCGAGCGCCACCACTTCGCCGCCGCCGTCGCCGCCGTCGGGGCCCATGTCTATGACCCAGTCAGCGGTCTTGATGACTTCGAGGTTATGCTCGATCACGCAGACCGTGTTGCCCGCGTCGACGAGTTCATGGAGCACCTCGAGCAGCTTGGCCACATCGTGGAAATGCAGGCCGGTGGTCGGCTCGTCGAGGATGTAAAGTGTGCGCCCCGTCGCGCGGCGTGACAGCTCCTTGGCAAGCTTGATGCGCTGCGCCTCGCCGCCGGACAGCGTGTTCGCCTGCTGGCCGATCTTGATGTAGCCGAGGCCGACGCGGTTCAGCGTCTCCAGCTTGTCGCGGATCGACGGGACGGCCTTGAAGAAGGTGCAGCCTTCCTCGACCGTCATGTCGAGCACGTCGGCGATCGACTTGTCCTTGAACTTCACCTCCAGCGTCTCACGGTTATAGCGCTTGCCCTTGCACTGGTCGCAGGTAACGTAGACGTCCGGCAGGAAGTGCATCTCGATCTTGATGAC
>JBCBJG010000300.1:0-3846 GCA_038523655.1 Pseudomonadota bacterium
CATGCTCGGCAAGATCGGGATCAAGGTGAACCTGGATGCGCTGCCGAAGGCGCAGCACTTCCCGCTGATCAAGAAGAAGGAAACCGACTTCTATATGCTCGGCTGGGGTGTGCCGACGTTCGACAGCGAGTACATCTTCAATTTCCTCGCCCACAGCACGACCGACAAACTCGGCTCATGGAACGGCACCCGGTTTTCCAACGCCGCTCTCGACAAGAAGATCGTCAGCCTCGCCTCGAACACCGACCTCGAAGCGCGTAACGCGACGATCGCCGACATCTGGTCGACGTTGAAGGAGGAGACGATCTACTTGCCGGTGCACCACCAGATCCTGAACTGGGGCATGTCCGACAGCATCACGTTCCCGGTGCAGCCGGAAGACCAGCCGCACTTCAAGTTCCTGACCTTTAAGAACTGATCGGCGCGCGAATGAATAATCGTGTGAAGGGGCTGCATCAGCTACATGCAGCTCCTTTACGTGTTTCTGATACCAGCGCCTTCCGATCCCTGGAGGGCCATGTGCTCCGCCGTGTATCGCTCGACCGGTACGAAGCGCTACCGAGCATCGCTTACCGTGCGGACCGTGGCCCGCGGACACCGAGGTAAACCATGCTGGTGTTCATCATCCGTCGGCTCGGCCAGGCGATCGCTGTTCTGTTCGTCGTCGCGTTCGTCAGCTTCTGCATGTTCAAGTTCATCGGAAGCCCGGTAGAGGGCCTACTCGGCCAGGAAGCGACAGTCGAACAGCGCGCGGAACTGATTGAACGGCTCGGCCTCGAAGATCCGATCCACGAGCAGTTTCTCCGCTTTGTCGGGAATGCTCTGCAGGGCGATTTCGGCGTGTCCTACCGCCAGGGCGTTCCGGTCGGGCAGCTCATCGCCGAGCGGCTTCCCGCGACGCTCGAGCTTGCATTTGTCTCCGGCCTGCTTGCGCTGGTGCTTGGTCTCGTGCTCGGCATTTTTACCGCTGTGAATCGTCGGGGTTGGCTTGCGAGCACGGTCCTCACGCTCTCCCTCATCGGCGTTAGCCTCCCGACCTTCCTGATCGGGGTGCTGCTGATCTGGGTGTTTTCGGTCGAACTCGGATGGCTGCCGTCCTTCGGTCGCGGCGAGACCGTGAACATCCTCGGCTGGCAAAGTTCGCTGTTCACCAGTTCCGGCCTGACCGCACTTATCCTCCCCACCATCACGCTCGGGCTATACCAGATGACGCTCATCATGCGGCTCGTGCGTGCGGAAATGCTCGAGGTATTACGGCAGGACTACATCCGTTTTGCCCGCGCGCGCGGGCTGTCGGAACGCACCATCAATTTTGGCCACGCCCTAAAGAACACGCTGGTCCCTGTCATCACGATCACGGGCGTCCAGCTCGGCCAGATCATTGCTTTTGCGATCGTCACGGAGACCGTGTTCCAGTGGCCGGGCGTCGGCTTGCTCTTCATCAACGCGCTGCAGTTCGTCGACGTGCCGGTTATGTCGGCGTATCTGCTGCTCATCGGTGCGCTCTTCGTCATCATCAACCTGCTTGTTGACCTGCTTTACGTCGCCGTCGATCCCCGGCTCCGGGTCGCTCACGGAGATGCGTGACATGCAACCCGGATCGCAGAGGCGCTGAGGATGGAAAAGCTGCGGGCAGTCTTCGAGAGCGATCTCGCCTACGATTTTCGCCGTACGCCGCTGGCTGTGATCGCCGGCGTGGTCACTGTTCTGCTGATTTTCGCCGCCGTCTTTGCCCAGTGGGTGGCTCCCCACAACCCGTTCGATCCCGCCAGCCTCGACCTGATGAACGGCTTTTCCAAACCGATGACGGCCAACGAGTTCACGGGCGAGACTTTCGTCTTCGGCGCCGACGATCAAGGCCGGGATGTCTTCTCGACCATCCTCTACGGGCTGCGCATTTCCCTGTTCGTCGGATTTGTCTCCGTACTGCTGGCCGCGGGGATCGGGATCGTTCTCGGGCTGATTGCCGGCTACACCGGTGGCTGGCTCGATGCGATCATCATGCGTATTGCGGACGTGCAGCTCACTTTCCCTCCCATTCTCGTCGCGATGCTGATCTTCGGTGTCGCAAAAGGCATCACGCCGCCGGAGCATCGCGATCAGATGGCGATCTGGGTGCTGATCCTCGCGATCGGTCTGAGCGAGTGGGTGCAGTACGCGCGGACCGTGCGCGGGGCCACGATGGTTGAGCGCGAAAAGGAGTATGTGGCGGCGGCGCACCTCGCCGGGCGATCACGGGCCGCAATCATGTTCCGCCATGTGTTGCCGAACGTGATGAGCCCGGTCCTCGTCATCGCAACCATCGGCCTTGCATTGGCGATTATCACCGAAGCGACGCTCTCGTTCCTCGGCGTAGGCGCTCCGCCGACCGAACCGAGCCTCGGCACGCTGATCCGGATTGGAATGAATTATCTCCTCTCCGGCGAGTGGTGGATCCTATTTTTTCCGGCCGTGACGCTGCTTATGCTGTCCCTCAGCATCAACCTGCTGGGCGACTGGCTGCGTGACGCCCTGAACCCTCGGCTCAAATGACGGTCGCGGCACTTCCCGATCACGGCCAACGCATCGATGCGCCCGCGCTTTCCGTCCGTAATCTCGTGGTCGAGATCCCGACGCGGCGCGGCATCCTCAAGCCGGTCGACGGGGTCAGCTTCGACATCGCGCCGGGCGAAATCCTCGGTCTGGTAGGCGAATCGGGTGCCGGCAAATCCATGACCGGCTCCGCCGTCATCGGATTGATCGAACGGCCCGGACGCATTTCCGGGGGAGAAATATGGCTCGGTGACAGCGAGCTCACCGGGCTGACGCGCGCCCGGATGCGCGATGTGCGCGGCCAACAGATTGGCATGATCTTCCAGGATCCGATGGCGAGCCTCAATCCGCTCAAGCGGGTCGGCGACATGCTCGTGGAGACGATCCAGCTCCATCTAGGACTGTCGAACGAGAACGCACGTGCTCGCGCGCTGCAGCTGCTGAACGATGTCGGGATCCCGGCTGCGGAAAACCGGATGGATGGATATCCGCACGAGTTTTCCGGCGGCATGCGCCAACGCGTGGTCATTGCGCTTGCGCTCGCGGGCGAACCGGAGCTGATCATTGCGGACGAGCCGACCACGGCGCTCGACGTCAGTGTGCAGGCGCAGATCATGGCGCTGCTGAAGCGCCTATGCCGGGAGCGCGGCGTGTCGATCCTGCTGATCACCCACGACATGGGCGTGATCGCCGAAGCGGCAAATCGGATCGCGGTCCTGTACGCGGGGCGCCTCGTGGAGATCGGCGGGGTCCGCGAGACTTTCGAGGCTCCCCTGCATCCCTATACCCGCGGGCTCATGCAATCGACGCCGTCCGCGGTGGCGAGCGGCGGTGAACTACGCCAGATCCCGGGCGCGATGCCCGGCCTCGCAGCGATCCCGACCGGTTGCGCTTTTCATCCGCGATGTCCCAAACGTCTGCCGATCTGCGACGCGCGGCGCCCGAACCTCGCGGGTATCTCAAAGAATGAAAGTGCCGGCGGCCCGGAGGCGTGGCCCGGGAGGCCGACGTCCACAGATACGGGACCGCTGATGGACCGTGCCGTCGCCTGCTGGCTGCATGCCGGGGACGAAAAAGAGGTATGACATCCCCGAGCGCTGATCCGATGACGACCTCCGGCACATCGATGTCCCCCGACGGCTCCGCGTCTGAGGATGGCGCGGCGTCCATCGACGCTCCAACGTCCGATGAAGCGAGCATCGTGGCGGTCGAGCACCTGACGAAGGTGTTCGATGTCTCCAAGCCCTGGCTCAATCGGGTCCTGGAAGGCGCGCCGCGCCAGCACCTGACAGCCGTCAAGGACGTGACGTTCGG
>JBCBJG010000301.1:0-3839 GCA_038523655.1 Pseudomonadota bacterium
GGAGAGAATTGAACTCTCGACCTCTCCCTTACCAAGGGAGTGCTCTACCCCTGAGCTACAGCAGCTTGCGCGCGGCACGCCTAGGCGTACCGAAGCGTGACGTCGGATAGCGCAAGCGTTAGGAGGGGGCAAGCAGGCGGCCCATCCACGGCTCATCCTCGGCCTATCGTGCGTTGGGAGGGGCTGTTCGCCGAATGGCTCGGGATTGTCGGCGGGGTGCCTCGACCGGCGGTCTTCGTAGGCTGCTGGGTTTGCAGGGTGAGGGGGGCGGCATGACTGATGAGGCGTCCAAGCAGGGTGATGCGGGATCGGCTCGCAAGGCGCCGGCCAGCCGGGAGGATCGCCTCGCGGCCGCCTTGCGCGACAATCTCAAGCGGCGGAAAGCGAGAGCGAAGCGCACCGACGTGGCTGGCAGTGAGGCGTCGGCCGGGTTGGGGCCTGACACGTCGTCAAGCTGACAATCCTGGGTTATTGGCCCACCATCTGTCCGCGATGCACCCGGATTTCCGACGCGGTGGCCTCGAAGGCGGTGGCACCATTTCAGCGTGCCGACTAAAACCGCGCGAGCTAGCGGTGATTCGGCTCGTGCATGCTTAAGTGCGAGTGGCGGGACACGCGCGCTCTGGGGCGATCAAGGGCACGACCCCATCGATCGCGTGATCATCGAGGGGATTGAGGGCATGGATCGCATTCGGATCGTCGGCGGGAACCGGCTCAACGGCGTCATTCCGATTTCGGGTGCGAAGAACGCGGCCCTGCCGCTGATGATCTCGAGCTTGCTTACTCCGGAAACGCTAACGCTCAAAAATGTGCCAAACCTCGCGGACGTCAATCTGCTTTCGCGGATCCTGCGCAACCACGGGGTCGATCTCGCGGTCGATGGTAAGCGTTCGGCATCCGACGCGGTCGCCGGGGAAACCTTTCATCTGACCGCCAGGGATATTGTCGATACGACGGCGCCGTACGAGATGGTCTCGCGGATGCGCGCGAGCTTCTGGGTGCTCGGTCCGCTGTTGGCGCGATGCGGCGCGGCGCGCGTGTCGCTGCCGGGCGGGTGCGCGATCGGTACGCGACCCGTGGACTTTCATCTCGATGCGCTGCGCGCGCTCGGTGCCGAGATCGAGATCGATCAGGGCTATGTGGTTGCCCGGGCGCCATCGGGCGGGCTCAAGGGCGCGCGGATCGTGTTCCCGAAGGTGTCAGTCGGCGCGACGCATAATGCTTTGATGGCGGCGGTGCTCGCGGACGGCGATACGACCATCGAGAACGCGGCGTGCGAGCCGGAGGTCGGCGATGTGGCGACCTGCCTTGCGGCGATGGGAGCAAAAATTGAGGGCATCGGCACGCCGACCCTGCAGATCACGGGTGTCACGAAACTGGAGTCGGCCCGGCACAATGTCCTGCCAGACCGGATCGAGACGGGCACGTTCGCTATGGCTGCGGCGGCAGCGGGTGGCGATGTCTTTCTGAAAGGGGCGCGGGCTGAGCATCTGAATGCCGCGCTCGATATTCTGCGCGTGGCCGGCATCACGGTCGAGGAGCGCACGGACGGGATCCGCGTCGCGCGCACCGATACGGATCTGCGACCGACCGAGGTCGAGACGCAGCCGTTTCCCGGCTTCCCAACAGATCTCCAGGCCCAGCTCATGGCGCTGATGACGACGGCGGCCGGCACGAGCGTGATCCGCGAGACGATCTTCGAGAACCGGTTCATGCACGTGCAGGAGCTCGCGCGTCTCGGGGCCGAAATCACGCTCGATGGGGATACGGCCACGGTGACGGGATGTTCGGCACTGAAGGGTGCGCCGGTGATGGCGACAGATCTGCGCGCGTCGGTCTCGCTCGCGATCGGCGGGTTGATGGCCGACGGCGAGACGATGATTTCGCGGGTCTACCATCTCGATCGAGGGTTCGAGCGGATCGAGGAGAAGCTCGGAAACTGCGGCGCTGAAATCGAGCGGATCGCTGCGTGATTTGCGGGTTGGTGGGCCGGCGCAGCATGACGGTTTGCCAGGGCTGTGCCACCTGACGATCCATCTGCGTTATCGAATTCTGACAGTTTGCGCGGTAAACTGCTGAAGACGATGCACTGACATGCAGCACGGCCGATTCGAGAGCTCGGAACTGATGCAACTCTCGTCTTAAACACGCTGCGGTGTATTGGATCGGGGTCGACGATGGCCTAAGTCTGGGCGAACGACTTCGACGGACTTCCGTACCGAGTACGACACACGTTCCGGTCCTCTGACCGCGCGCGTGTTCGGCTTGACGGGTCCGCATGCACAGGACAGCCCAAATGGCCCGCCAGGCGCTGAATGACGCCTTTGCCCGCACCGCATTTCTCGACGGTGCCAACGCCGCCTACATCGAAGAACTCTACGCGCAGTACACGCAGAATCCGGGCTCGGTCGATGACCAGTGGCAACGGTTCTTCGCGTCGCTGAACGACGACCGCGACAGCGTGATGTCTGACGCGCACGGCCCTTCCTGGGCGCTCGAACAGGTGCCACACGCCAACGGTGATCTGGTCTCAGCGCTCGATGGCAACTATGCGCGCGCCGAGCAGCAAATCAGCAACGGGATCAGCGCACGCGCGCAGAATTTCGGTGTCGAGCTGTCGCCGGCCGCAACGCTACGGGCCACGCAGGATTCAATCCGTGCGCTCATGATGATCCGTGCATATCGCGTGCGCGGTCACCTTGCGGCAGATCTCGACCCGCTCGGTCTTTCCCGGCGCGAAACGCACCCTGAACTGCAACCGCAGACCTACGGTTTCACGGCGGCTGATTTCGACCGGCCGATCTTCCTTGATTATGTGCTCGGTCTCGAAACAGGCACGATCCGGCAAATCCTCGATATTCTTCGCTCGACGTACTGCGGGCGTATTGGCGTCGAGTTCATGCATATTTCTTCCCCGGAGCAGAAATCGTGGATTCAGCAGCGGATCGAAGGGGAAGATAAAGGGGTCTCGTTCACGCCTGAGGGTCGGCGTGCGATTCTGAACAAGCTGATCGAGGCGGAAGGCTTCGAGCAGTTCCTGAACACCAAGTACACGGGCACAAAACGGTTCGGTCTCGATGGCGGGGAGGCGCTTGTCCCGGCGCTCGAGCAGATCATCAAACGCGGCGGGCAGCTTGGGTTGCGGGAGATCGTGCTCGGCATGCCGCATCGTGGCCGGCTGAACATCCTCGCCAACGTAATGGGTAAGTCCCACCGCGCGATCTTCCATGAGTTTCAGGGAGGTTCCGCGAAACCCGACGATGTCGAAGGCTCGGGGGATGTTAAATACCACCTCGGGGCATCCTCGGATCGCGCGTTCGACGGGAACAGGGTTCATCTCAGCCTCACCGCGAACCCGTCTCATCTCGAGATCGTCGATCCCGTGGTGCTCGGCAAGGTTCGCGCGAAGCAGGATCAGTATTCTGACAGCCAGCGTTCGGAGGTCCTGCCGCTGCTGCTTCATGGCGATGCGGCGTTTGCGGGGCAGGGCGTTGTGGCGGAGTGTTTCGGGCTCTCCGGTCTGCGCGGCCATCGCACCGGCGGGTCGATTCATTTCATCGTGAACAATCAGATAGGGTTCACCACGTCACCGCACTCGTCTCGCTCGTCGCCGTATCCATCCGACGTCGCGCGTATGATCGAGGCGCCGATCTTCCACGTGAACGGCGACGACCCGGAGGCAGTCACCTACGTCGCGAAGGTCGCGATCGAGTTCCGGCAGCAGTTCCACAAGCCGGTCGTCATCGACATGTTCTGCTACCGCCGCTTCGGCCACAACGAGGGCGACGAGCCGGGCTTCACCCAGCCCCTGATGTACAAGAAGATCCGCCAGCAGCCGA
>JBCBJG010000302.1:0-3815 GCA_038523655.1 Pseudomonadota bacterium
ACGTTAGCCCTCGCGGCCATGGCGCGGGTCGTCAGTCCAGCGCGCCGCTCACTCGCTCTTGGGCTGGGAACGTCGGCTGGCTCGTTGGGTCAGGTTATCTTCTCGCCGCTCGGTCAGGCATTTATCTCCGCTTACGGTTGGCAGGAGACGCTGATCATCTTCGTTGCGATCAGTGCGACCATCATCCCGTTCGCATTTATTCTCCCGGGCGTCGGAGGGGCGACGGGTGGCGGACAGAGCCTCGTCGAACAGGCCGAGCAGACAATCAGCGAGGCTTTACGGGAGGCGTTCGCCCATAAAGGCTACATCCTGCTGACGATAGGTTTTTTCGTCTGCGGCTTCCACGTCGCGTTCATGACGGTGCATCTCCCCGCCTACGTCCTCCACGTCGGCCTCCCGCCGGAGGTTGGCGCGTACTGTCTTGCGCTGATCGGGCTTTTCAACATCATCGGCTCGTTCGGGGCCGGCGCGGTGGGTCAGCGCTTCGCGAAACGCAAAAGCCTCGCAGTGATCTACCTCGCGCGCGCCGTGGCGATTGTCGGGCTGCTCATCGCACCCAAGACGGAGCTCACGCTCTATCTGTTCGCCGCGGCGATGGGGCTGCTCTGGCTGTCGACGGTGCCGCTCACGACCGGGATCGTCGCGCAGATTTTCGGCGTTCGCTACATGGCCACGCTCTTCGGCATCGTCTTTTTGAGCCATCAGCTCGGCAGTTTTACCGGCGTGTATCTCGGCGGCGCGCTGTACGACCAGTTCGGGAGCTATGATCCGATCTGGCATGCCTCGATCGCGTTCGGTGTGCTGGCGGCTGTTGTGCACTGGCCGATCGATGAGCGGCCGCTCGCGCGCTTGTCACCTGCTTAGGCGGCGGGAATAAAAGACGAAGGGTTTATGGCCCGCGTCCTGGGCCGTTGCCGATCTACCGCAGCGGGCTCTCAGTCCGTATCAAGGTCGCGTGCCTCGTCGACGAGTAGGACGGGCACCCCATCGCGGATGGGAAAAGCCAGCCTTGCTTGACGGCTGATCAACTCCTGCGCCTCGGCGTCATAATCGAGCGGCGTTTTCGACAACGGGCAAACGAGAATTTCGAGCAACTTTGGGTCGATGGCCCTGCGTTCTGGGCGGCCCTGTCGTGGGGCAGAACCGTCGGTCATTGCAGCGTGGACCCGGGGCCATCGCTACCGGCGGCGAGTTCCATTTCGGCCAGCGCGACGAGAACCTCGGCCCGCGTCTTCAGGTCGGGCGCCTCGAGCAGCGCCTGTTTTTCTTCAGCCGCATACGGGCTCATCATCGCCAGTGAGTTGACGAGAAAATCGTTCCGCGCCGTGCGGATCGCGTCCCAATCGGCGCGCAGATCATTCGCTTCGAGGTAGGCCTTGAGCACAGTCAGCAGATTTTCCCGGTCGACGCTGTCGCCGCCCTTATCTTCCTTCAGATCGTCGCCGAAGTCGTCGTATGCGACGTCGAACAGGCGGAACGGCGTATGCGTTTCGCGCTCGCTCACTAGGGTGCACCGGCATATCCCGGTGAGGGCGAGGACGTACCGACCGTCATCAGTCTCCTGAAACGCGGTGATCTTCCCAAGCCCGCCGACCTTGCGCAGCGGCACGGCCCCTTGCGGAGACTCGTCGCCCCCCTGCGGGGATTTCGGCTGCACCATCGCGATCAGCCGGTCATGCGCGAGGGCGTAATCGAACATCGCCAGGTAGCGCGGCTCGAACAGGTTGAGCGGCAAATTCACCCGGGGAAGCATGATCGCACCGGTGAGGGGAAAAACCGGCACGGTTTCAGCCAGCTCGGAAGTGGACGAATAGGACTTCATCGGTATCTCCCTGCACCCGTCGGTTCGGTGTGCGCTCCGTTGCGGCTTCCGTTTCGCCTTCCGCAACGGGCTGGACGTTTACCGAAACGCCGACCAGTATGAACGGTTTCGCCGATACTCGACCCTTGCAAACTCAGGGCGATCGGTTTTGGGGGCGATTTTGTCTCCGGTGCGCGTGGAAAGCGTCGGTAGAGCACGCGCTCAGGAAAAGATGAGTCTCGATAAGCGTTTACGCCCGTCCTTTACCGCCGGATCGGTCGGCCCCCACGCCTCGAAGTAGGTCATGAGCTGGCGATGCGCTGCCTGTTCGTCCCATTCGCGATCGCGACGGAAAAGTTCGAGTAGTTCCTCGATCGCCTCCTCCCGCTGATCACCGGCGCCAAGAGCGACCGCAAGGTCGAGCCGTGCCTGATGATCATCCGGATTGGCGGCAACTGACGTGCGCAAGGGCGCGATATCACCGGCGTCTTCGGATTGCTTGGCGAGATCGAGCTTCGCCCGTACGGCACAGACGCTCGCGTGCTGCGCTTTGTCGGCGGGAAGCCCGTCAAGCAACTCCTGCGCACCCTCGAGATCACCGGTCGCAACGCGCACATCGGCGAGACCTGCGATCGCCTCGACGTCGTTCCCGTCCTGCTCGATTAGCGTCGCGAACATCTCGCCAGCCGTGACGATATCACCGGCGTCGAGCGCCGCACGCGCGGCGTCGAGCCCGCCGGATCCACCCGAAAATGCATCGGGCGCGTGCCGCTCGATGAACTTGCGAATTTCACCCTCAGGCAAAGCACCGGCGAACGCATCGAGCGGCCGCCCGCCTGAAAACGCGAACACTGCCGGGATCGATTGCACGCCGAGCTGCCCGGCAATCTCCGGGTGCTTGTCGATATCCATTTTGACGAGCCGCACTTTACCACCCGCCGCGCCCACGACCTTTTCGAGCACCGGCGTCAGTTGCTTGCAGGGGCCGCACCACGGCGCCCAGAAGTCGACGAGCACCAGCGCTTCCTGAGAGGCCTGCACGACATCGTCCATGAAGGTCTGGGTCGTCGTGTCCTTTATGAGCCCGTCGGCTGCGCCTGCACCGGCGCCTGCGGAGGGGGTACCGGCAGGGGAGAGGATCTCAGCCATCGTTATGTTCTCGCTTCTGGGTCGTCGGTGTTCGTTCGGTCGATTGCACGATCAGCCTCGGGAGGAAAGGAGCTGATACCTACCGCGCGACAGGCCCCGCCCAGCGACCGGATCAGCTCACGCCGTCGACCGCGACGATTGCAGGCGTGTGTCCGCACGATCTGATGAACGTCAGGAGATCGTCGCGCCGGATGTTCACCGTCGCCGTATTCTCTAGCGGGTGATAATTGAGAAGATCGTGCGCCATCATCTTCTCTTCAAGCACGACGCTCACGTGCTGCTCGGTATCATTGATCAGCGAGAACGGCGTCACGGATCCGGGCCGCACCCCCAGCGTCTGGTAGAGCAACTCCGGTTTCCCGAAGCTGAACCGCCCGCTCGCGCCCACGAGACGATGCAGACCCTTGAGGTCGATCTCCGCATCGTTGAGCGCCACGACGAGAAAGATCCGCCCCTTCTTGTCTTTCAGGAACAGATTTTTCGTATGTCCGCCGGGCAGCAACTCGTGTTTGTGGATCGCGAGGCTCTCCTCGACCGTGAAGACAGCGGGATGTTCGACAGTCGTCGTCTCGATCCCGAGTTCGTCGAACCGCGCAAAAAGCTCTTCCCGGGTCGCGACCATGTGGGTCCTCGATCGTGATGTGCGCCGCTGGCTGGGGTGCTGAGAGGCCAAGGCAACCAACGCGCGCAGAGTGTCCGGCCGGGTGGTACCGCTCGGCCGACCGGGTGGCAATTGCGCGCGTGTTGCAAACCGCAGATGACTGCGGCATAGAACGCAAACCCAAGGACGCGGGCGTAGCTCAGGGGTAGAGCATCACCTTGCCAAGGTGAGGGTCGTGAGTTCGAATCTCATCGCCCGCTCCAA
>JBCBJG010000303.1:0-3800 GCA_038523655.1 Pseudomonadota bacterium
ATGACCAGGCCGATGTGACCGTCACGCTGGTAAGCGCAGCGCCCGCCATGACGATCGCGAGCATCAGCAGGACGAGCGCATCTCCGAAGCGGTCGGCAAGCGCGCCCCACACCACCCGCATGACGATAGATCCAGCGAGCCCGAAGCCGAGGAGATGCGCTCGTCCTGCTGATGCTCGCGATCGTCATGGCGGGCGCTGCGCTTACCAGCGTGACGGTCACATCGGCCTGGTCATGGAGCGCGTTGCTCGCCCTGTCCGTTGTTTTCGCGGGTGCGGCCTACTCTTGGAACGGAGTTTATCTCGCCACCGTTGCGAACGTCACGGGTCCCGAACGCATCGCCGACGCCACCGCCTCGACCATGAGTCTTGTTTTCGCCGGCGGTCTGACGGGCCCGATCATCTACACCGCCGTCCTCTGGGCAACCGGCGACGTCGGCCTCGGCTTCGGCGTGCTCGGGCTATTGGCGCTCGCGGTCGGCGTGTGGGTGGCTTGGGTGTTGGGGCGGGGTTAGCGTTTGTAATGGCCGGTGACTGGACTCCGGAGGAAAACGATGCGCTGGTGGAGGACTACTTCACGATGCTGCGCGCCGAACTCGCTGGAGAAGCTGTCGTCAAAGCGGAGCATAATCGCGCGCTCCAATTGGCGATCGATCGCGGCCGTGGCGCAATCGAGTTCAAACATCAGAATGTAAGCGCAGTTCTACTCGCCCTGGGGGAGACTTGGATTACGGGTTACAAACCGGCCTGGAACTATCAGCGTTCGCTCGAAGACGCCGTGGCCAGGTGGCTTTCAGCAAACCCGGAGATTAACGAAGGCTCGAGGTCTGAGGAAAATGCGCTCAAGGAGCCGAAGAGGCTTATGATCGGCTCCGCGCCAACACTCAGTAATTACCCCGAAACCGTAGACATCGAAAGGCAGCGCAATACGGCAATCCGCTTCGACGCTGCGGGGCGAGATCAACGGAATCGCAGGCTTGGTCGCGCTGGCGAAGAAGCCGTTCTCGATCACGAGCGATGGGTGCTTCGTGAGCATGGCAGACGCGACCTGGCAGACGCGGTGCACTGGGTTTCTGAAGCGGAGGGCGACGGAGCGGGCTATGACATTGAAAGCTTCGAGCCCACCGGCGAAAGCCGTCTGATCGAGGTGAAAACGACGAATGGCTGGAACCGCACACCGTTTTTAATCTCCCGCAACGAGCTTCGTGTTTCCGAGGCCAAACCAGATACCTGGTGCCTGATGCGTGTCTGGAATTTCGCGCGCGAGCCGCAGGTGTTCGAGTTGCGTCCGCCGTTGTCGCGTCACGTCTCGCTGCTTGCAACGAACTTCGAAGCTTCGTTCCTCTGATTCCTCGCAACCCCAGTTACCGTCACACATAGGCCTGTCGGCCCTGCGCATACCGGCAAACACACCTCCTACCGTTCGACCAACAACTCCAGGTCGGGCGAAACACGTCGTCGGGCGTATCGCGCTCGTCGTAATGCACGATGCGGTCTGCGAATGGAGTCTGCTTGCCATGGGCGCAGATGCAATGCGATGTCGACGCCGGCCGCACAGACCTCGTAATCTCCTCGATGCCGCCTCACCGATGCTGCCTCACGGAGAGTGCCATGCGTTTGCTGTTGAAGATCGTCGTTGCGTTCGTTGCGGTTGCCTTCGTCGGCCTCGCCGCTGCCATCATGTGGCCCGTCGATCGGCCGAGCGCGGCGAAGGCGTCGGTCAACGCACCGTTCGCGAACGTTGATTTTTCGTCTCTCCCGACCCAGCGCAATTTTCCCGCAAGCGATGGGACAAACATCGCCTTTCGCGCTTACGAAGCGATGCAGCCGGCCGTCGTCGCTTTGCTGCTACACGGCTCATCGTCCCACGGTCGCAGCATGCACGCCCTCGCCGAAGCGCTGCGGGCGAAAGGCATAACGGCCTACGCAATCGACATCCGTGGGCATGGCGACAGTGGCCGTCGCGGTGATGTCGACGCGATCGGCCAACCTGCGGAAGACGTTCGCGCGTTTCTTTCGTGGATCGGCAAGAGGCACCCGGACGTGCCGCGCACGCTCGTCGGTTTCTCGCTGGGTGGTGGGCTCGCGCTCAACGCAGCGGGAGAGAAAAAACCCACGGGCATCGACAAGCTTGTGCTGCTGGCGCCCATGCTCGGCCCGACCGCATTGCCGAGTGTCATGCCGAACCCCCACCGTTCAGGTGATCGCTGGGCATTTCCGCACCTGCCACGCATCATCGCGCTGTCGATCCTGAACTCGGTCGGCATCACAGGGCTCAATTTCTTGCCGACGATACAGTACGCGGTCGGCGATATCGAAGGTTTGACCGGCACCTACTCCTACCGGCTCATGATGAGCTTGCTGCCTTCGGACTTCGCGGCGCTCCTGACCGGCGTGGACGTGCCTGTCGAAATCATCGTGGGCCAGAAGGATGAGGTGTTTGTCGCACGCGGCTACGAACAGGCTGTGGGTCCGGTCCGGGCGGATATTTCCGTGCGTGTGCTGCCCGACCTCAACCATATCGAATTGATCCTCGACCCGATGGGGCACACGGCAATTGCGGAGGCGGTCCTTGCCACGCCGCGATGAGCGGAGCGGCTCACGTCAAGGAATGGACCGATCCTCAATCCCGATCCCGGTCGTATCGCGTCGTAACCTCAAACACCGGCAGCCATGCCTCACGCCGTTCGACCCACAGCTCGTAGGTGGGGCGGAACATGTCGGGCGTGTCGAGTGCGCCAAGATGTACTTCGATTTCGCCGGGTGAGGTCGAGTAGACCGACGAGCCGCAGCGCGGACAAAAATACCGCCCCTCGTACGCGGCCACCTCGCCCGTCACCGTCACGCAATCCGCGGCGTAGACTGCCGAGGCGTGGAACAGCCCGCCGTGATGCTTGCGGCAATCCATGCAGTGGCAAATCCCGACACGCGTCGGCGCACCGCGGGCGACGAACCGGACGGCGCCACACAGACAACCACCCGCAATTGTCTCCGTCACGATGCCTGCCAGATCCAGGCAGCGACGAGTTTGATCACAATGCCGAGCACGAGCAGGCCGATCGCCATCGCCCATGTGCGTTTGGGTTTCCCGCCGTCTGCCATCGCCTCAGAGCTTCCGAATGCGGAAGTGCAGCCCGTCCTTCGGCGTCAGCGTCACTGTCGGGAAGATCGGGGCGGGGACGGGCCCCACATACTCCGGCTCGAACTTGCGCAGCAACATCGCAAGGGCAAGCGCGTTCTCGAGTTGGGAGAGCGCACCGCCGATGCATGAGCGCTTACCAGCCGCGAACGGCAGGTAGCTGTACTTCGCCCGCGCCTTCATACGTTCCTTCGAGAACCGTTCGGGACGGAACGCGTAAGGGTCGTTCCAGTATTCCGGGTTGTGGTGCACCGCGTAGGAACACATCGCGATCGTATCGCCCGGCGCGATCTTCACGCCGTCGATCTCGTCTTCGGCCGCCGCCTCACGAATGAACGTCCAGATCGGCGGGTAGAGCCGCATCGTCTCCTGAATAACCATCCGCGTGTAGGTCAGGTTCTGCGCTGCTTCCCAGTCCGGTTCGCCGTCCTCACCGCAGAGCGCGATCGCCTCCGCGCGAACCTTCTCTTTCACCTCCGGATGCTGGGAGAGGAGATAAAGGCACCACGCGAGCGTCAGCGCAGTCGTCTCCGTGCCCGCCCAGAGATACTGCTTCATCTCGTCGACCACCTGCTGATGGTCGAATTCTGGAAATTCCGGATTAGCCTCTGCCTCTTTCATCATCTGCAGCAGCGTCGACATGCGCCCCTCCACCTGGCCGGC
>JBCBJG010000304.1:0-3796 GCA_038523655.1 Pseudomonadota bacterium
CGGATGCAGCTGGATCGTGCGTGAGCTGTGCACCGGTGTGAAAGGTAAGCCACTCGACGACCGGCGCCGCGGCGGCAAGCGCCTCATCGAGCCAGACCGCGGTATCGACGTCGCAGAGCGAAAGCGCGATCGCACCGGCGCTTGCGGACAGTGGCTCAGGCACCTCGATCGCCGCCTCGAGCGTGACGGGTTGGCCGGGCTCTGCCATCGCGCGCATGATCGTGCGGAAGGCCGCCTGCGCGTCCGTGACAGGATCGGGGAACGCGGGAAGAAGTGTGGCGTTCGTCTCCACTCATTTTTCTCCCAATACTCGCGTTGACGACTGCTGCGTTGCTGAGAACCAACCCTTCGCGGGCAACGCGCATAACGCGGCGAACACGACCGTACCATGACCGATGACGGCAGCGCGACCGCCCGGGGCGAGGCTGCCCGGTGCCTTGCAGATACGTATTCCCGGCGACAGTTCGGTGACAAGCGAAGACGGCCGGACGCCCCCGTCATCAAACAGTTTCAAAACTGACACGGCACTGAGCAACAGACCGCTTAGGTCGCGGCGCACCCATTGGAGGGTTCCGCATGCTTGAACTCCGACAACTGACACGCCGCTTCGGGCCGAAGGTCGCGGTCGATGCGGCAAACGCGTCGATCGGGACCGGTGAGATGATCGGCATCATCGGACGGTCCGGCGCAGGCAAGTCGACGCTGCTGCGCATGATCAACCGGTTGATTGACCCGTCCGAGGGCACGATCACGTTCCACGGCCGGGACGTTACCGCTCTGACTGGGACCGCAAAGCGCAACTGGCAACGCGACTGCGCGATGATCTTCCAGCAGTTCAATCTCGTGCCACGCCTCGACGTGGTGACGAACGTTATGCTCGGCCGGCTCAACCAGCGCGGTCTGGCCCGCAGCATGTTCAAGGCTTTCCCGCGCCAGGACGTGAGCGATGCGCTTGCGGCGCTCGACCGTCTCGATATCGCGGAAACAGCACTGCAGCGCGCGGAGACGCTGTCCGGAGGGCAGCAGCAGCGCGTCGCCATCGCCCGTGCCCTCATGCAGGGACCAAAAGTGATCCTCGCGGACGAACCGATTGCATCGCTCGATCCGCTGAGCGCCGAAGTCGTTATGAAGGCCCTGCGGGAGATTAATGAGCGGGACGGTCTCACCGTCCTCTGCAACCTGCACACGCTTGATACCGCGCGCACGTACTGCGCGCGCGTCATTGGAATGCGCGAAGGCGCCATCGTGTTCGACGGCCCTTCAAGCGAGCTGGACGCCGCGAACGTCCGGGACATCTACGGAGCTGAGGCAGAACTCTCCGAGTCCGTGACCTCGACCTCGATCGCCGCACCGCGGCCTGTTCCGGTCAGCCACGGCGTTCTGGAGGTGGCCGCTCAATAGTGACGGCCAGCCCTGGCGCGCGGGTTCGCGAAGGCGCGAACGCCGTGCATCATCAATGGAGAGCACAAGTGAAGTTGACCAAACTGCTTGCTGCCGCCGCTGCGGCAACGGCCTTTGCTGTCGCCGCACCGGCGATCGCGGCTGACGACGGCATCTCGGAATTCCGCATCGGCATTCTCGGCGGAGAGAACCAGTCCGACCGGCTGCGGTCGCATTCCTGCCTGAAGGAGCACACCGAGCGTGTTCTCGGCGTGCCCGTGAAACTTTTTGCCCCCGCGGACTACAACGGCGTGATCGAGGGTCTGCTCGGTGGCAACCTCGACATGGCCTGGCTCGGCGCGTCCGGTTACGCGAAAGTGTACCTGACGGACCCGGAGGCGGTCGAACCGGTCCTCGTCAAAACGAATGTCGACGGCGGGTACGGCTATTACTCGATCGGCTTTGCGCGCGCAGACGCCAAGATCGAATCCCTGAAAGACATGAAGGGAAAGAAATTCGGCTTCGGCGATCCGAACTCCACGTCTGGCTATCTGATCCCGTCGATCGAAATCCCCGAAAAAGGCTTCCCGATGGAGAAGGGCAAGCACTTCGGTGACATCGTCTTCACCGGCGGCCACGAGCAGACGATCGTTGCTGTCAACAACGGCGATATCGACGCCGGCGTCACGTGGGCGGACGGCCTTGGCGACTGGGAAGACGGCTACAACTCAGGTGCGCTGCGCAAGGCAACGGACGCCGGCCTCGTCAACATGTCGGACCTGAAGGAGATCTGGCGCTCGAAGGTCATCCCGGAGGGCCCGATCGTCCTCTCCAAGAAGCTGCCAGAGAAGGTCAAGCTCAAGATGGTCGGTCTGATGGCAAGCCTCGCCTCCGCCGACAAGGAATGTGCTTACGGCGTCGCTGCTGGCGAAGTTCGCGGCTTCGAGCCGATCGATCACTCCGCCTACGAAGTGATCGTCGAGGCACGCAAGAAGAAGTCCCAATAATCCTCCCCGGGACCCCAGGAAACCCCGGAGCGCACCCGCGCCCGGGGTTTCCAAACGCTTGGAGATCACCCTCCAGATGACCCTGGCGACCGCGACCCTTCAGGATGACATCCTCGCGCTGGAACGCCGCCGCCGGCTTTACACGGGCGTCGTGCTGGTCCTCCTCGCGGCAGTCCTCGTGACCGGATACGACGCTGCGAGCGACATGAACTCCGGTAGCTTCTGGGGCGGCCTGAAGCAGTTTTTCGACTATCCTTCAGAGATCGTCATCGAAGCCTGGCAGGAGGGTTTCGGGTTCTTCGCGCTGCTGCATCAGTTCCTGCCGGCGCTTATCGAGACGCTGAACATCGCCGCTGTTGCAACGATCATCGGCGGCGCCGGAGGGTTGATCCTCGCCTTCCTCGGCACACGTGACTTCGGCGTCTGGCCGCCGCTTATTCCGTTGGTTCGTCGCACCATGGACGTGATGCGTGCGTTCCCCGAACTGATCATCGCGCTGTTCCTCATATTCGTCCTCGGCTCGTCACCCGTGCCCGCGATGATCGCCGTCGCGTTCCATACCGCCGGAGCTCTCGGCAAACTGTTTTCCGAGGTGAACGAAAATGTGGACCGGCGCGCGATCGAGGGACTACAGTCAGCCGGCGCATCGTGGCTCCAACGCATGCGCTTCAGCGTCCTGCCGCAGGTGCTGCCGAACTACACGAGTTATTTTCTTCTTCGCCTTGAGATCAACGTGCGCGCCTCGGCGATCCTCGGCTTCGTTGGTGCCGGTGGCATCGGTGCCGAGCTGCGACGCACAATCGGCTGGGGCAAAGGCTCCGGCGACGAGACCGCTGCTCTCTTCGTTCTCCTGCTGCTTTCGATTTTCGCGATTGACCAGCTCTCGTCGTTCCTGCGCGGGCGTCTCGCCGGCACCGCGCAATAGGAGTCTTTGAGCGATGCGTCGTCCCGTACATTCACAATCGAACATCACCGCGCCCGGCACGTGGCTCAGCGACGTCAACGCCAGCGTTCGTCGTAGTGTTCTTTTTCCGGTCGTCGGACTTTGTGCGGTGCTCGCGTATCTGGTTTACGCGTGGATCGCCTTCGACGTGAACGGACTGATTGCCAAGGCCCGGCCCGACCGCGCCCTCATTCTCGGCACGGACTCCGTCGCCTACAAGGTGCACGTCACGCGCAGGCTGCGGCGTGGCGACCTCGAGGTTGCCGTGGAAGGCGAGCGCACAGCAACCTACAAGACCCCGCCCGATTGGGTAAAAACGATCGGAGAGATTGGCGCCCGCGTCGACCTGGGCGGCGGCTACGGGGGGATCGCCGTCGACGGCCGGCCCGCCGACTGCATCAAGCTCGCCCTCTCCGAGCTCTGGCCCGACCGCTTCGGCGCGGGCGCCGCGCCCGACCTGGTCGTC
>JBCBJG010000305.1:0-3790 GCA_038523655.1 Pseudomonadota bacterium
CGCGCTCGAGATATTTTACCGCTTCCGGATAGTCGCCCTGGCGGTAGTAGGCCCAGCCGAGGCTGTCGACGAAGTACCCGTCGTCGGGCTTGATCTTGAGCGCGCCGTCGAACTGCGTCCCGAAGACCCGACCATCAACGATCACCTCGGTGATGCGTACTGGCACGTGGGACGGATCTCCGAGGCGCGTTTCCAATGGAAGCAGGCGCTGGAGCTCGAGCCTGAACCTAAGGACGAAATCAAGATCCGCCGGAAACTGTCGCGCGGCCTCGACAAGGACAAGGAAGCCCGTCTGGCTGGCCAGGAAGCGGAAGAAAAACCGTCTGGCGGCACCACGCAGTAGTCTTCGTTGACGAGCCGTTGCGAGCGACCGCCGTGCCGGACCCAAACCCGTTGGCGGCACATTCCGCCCACACGTCGCCCCCCGCTGCAACACATCGCGTCGAGGAGCTATCGGACGGGCGGCTGCGCGCGGCCGCACCGGCCAAGGTCAACCTCTCACTGCTCGTGCACGGTCGCCGCGACGATGGTTTTCACGAGCTGACCAGCCTCGTCACGTTCGCCGACGTAGCCGACATTTTGGAGTTGCACCCCGGTGCCGGCCACGCGTTGCATGTGTCGGGGCCGACCGCCGGGCAGATCGACGGTGCAAACTTGATTGATAGGGCTGCAACCCGGCTTCGCGCGCTTTCGCCGACCGTCCGCCTCGGCGACGTCACCCTTGAAAAGCGCCTGCCCGTCGGGGCCGGGCTGGGGGGCGGGTCGGCTGACGTCGCCGCCTACCTGCGGCTGGTGCGCGCCGCAAACCCCGACCTTCCCGAAGCGATCGATTGGGGTGATCTCTCCGCAACCTTGGGTGCCGATGTGCCGGTTTGCCTCGCCGGCGTACCGTGCATCATGACCGGCAAGGGCGAGCAACTCACGCCGGTGCGAATCTCAGCGCGCGCGGCCGTTCTCGCAAACCCCGGTATCCATGTGAACACAGGCGCCGTGTTTCACGCCCTCGCTGCCGCACCGATGGCGCGCGACGCGGACCTCACATCCCGGCTCGACGATGCGCTGGTGGTCGGGCGCAATCATCTCGAGGCGCCGGCACGGCATGTCGCGCCCGGCATCGGCGATGCGCGTCAAGCGCTCGAAGAACGCCCGGAAGTGACCGACGTTTTTCTCTCCGGCAGCGGCGCGACCTACGTCGGTGTCACGTCGGATGAACTTGGGGCGACGGCGGCATGCGCCGCGCTGCGTGCCGCACATCCGACGTGGTGGATCGAAGCCGTCACGCTCGCTGGAACGTCAGGCGAGGAGTAATCTGGCCAGCGTGCGCGCGATCAACGCGCAGCGAATGATGCGCTCAGTTTGCCCGGTTCACGCAGAACGACACCACGTCGAGCAGCGCCGACTTCTGCGGCACATCCGGGAAGATCGCCAACGCATCGCGCGCGATCTCGCCGTAGTGCCGGGCACGCTTCACCGTGTCGTCGATCGCGCTGTGCTCGGCCATCAGATCGAGCGCCCGGTCGAGGTCACCGTCGCGCACGTCGCCGTCCTGCAGCGTCCGTTTCCAAAACGCGCGTTCGTCGTCAGACCCACGTCGGTAGGAAAGAACGACCGGCAGGGTAATTTTTCCCTCGCGGAAATCGTCGCCCACTGACTTGCCGAGGCTCGACTGCTCGCCGGCATAGTCCAACGCGTCGTCGATGAGCTGGAACGCCACGCCGAGATTGCGCCCGTAAGAGCGCAGCGCCGCGATTTCGATCGTTGGTCGCTCCGCGATTGCAGCACCAACTTCGCCCGCCGCCGAGAATAGCGCTGCAGTCTTCGCTTCGATGACGGAGAGATAATCATCTTCCGTCGTCTCGACATTCTTGGAAGCGGCGAGCTGCATCACCTCTCCTTCCGCAATCACGGTTGCAGCGGTGGAGAGAATATCGAGCGCGTGCAGCGATCCCACGTCGACCATCATCCGGAAGGCCTGACCGAGCAGAAAGTCGCCAACGAGCACACTCGCCTCGTTGCCCCAGAGGATCCGAGCGGTCTTTTTTCCCCGCCTGAGATCGCTGTCGTCGACAACGTCATCGTGCAGCAGCGTCGCCGTGTGCATGAACTCCACACTGGCGGCGAGCTTTATGTGCCCGGTGCCCTCGTATCCGCAGAGCTGAGCAGCTGCGATCGTCATCATCGGGCGCAGGCGTTTGCCGCCGCTGTCGATCAAATGTCGCGCGAGCTTGGGGATGAGCGCAACGTCCGAGCGCGCTTTGTCGAGGATGATCGCGTTGACCTCGGACATGTCGTCCGTCACGAGGTCGAGCAGCGGCTTCAGGCTCGCCGTCGGATCTCGCGCATCGTCGAGTGAAACGACAACCGCCACTCCGTCCTCCTGTTCACAACCGCGAGGCTTTAATATAAGCGCCGTCGCAGGCGGTGCGGCAGGCCAATCGCCGCAGTTCATGCCCGGAGGCGCACGTCGGTGCAAGAACTGTTGCGGACCAACGATCCAGTGCTGATTTCGTTCGTTGAAGCGATTTTGAGCGAGGCGGGCATCCCTCATCTCGTCGCGGATCGCCACACCAGCATGATCGAAGGGTCTATTGGCGCAATTCCGCGGCGCATATTGGTGGACGGGGACGATGCCGCGCAGGCGCGCCGCCTGCTACGCGACGCAGATCTCGGCCATCACCTGAGTGATGAAACGTCGAGCCCGGGCGCGCGGTAATGCGTTCGGTCGCGAAACACTCCGTACATTTCCCGGCGGGTCACGAAACCAGCGTCGGCGTGACGACAATCGATGCCGTCCTCGGCGGCCGCATCATGATCGAGCAGCCGACCAGGGGTCTGCGCGCGGGCCACGATGCCATCCTTCTTGCTGCAATCGTCCCCGCAGCACACACAGCGCAGCGTGCGGAGACGGTTGTGGAGCTCGGATCAGGCTCGGGGGTTGCCGGCCTCTGTGCGCTCATGCGCAGGCCTCAAAGCCGGTTGATCGGCATCGACTGCGAACCCGCGCTGGTCGAGATCGCGCAACGTAACGCAGCGCGAAACGCTCTCGCCGCGCAGGCCCGTTTCGTTGAAGCGGACTGCCGACGCCCGGCCGAGGCGGCGCGGCGCGCCAACGTTGCGCCCGGGTGTTCCGACCATGTGCTCATGAACCCGCCATACTTCGACGACGCGACGGTCCGCACGAGCCCCGATCTCCTTCGCGGGCGCGCGGTCAGTGCTGGCGGCGATACGACGGAGCGCTGGGTGCGCTGCGCGGCGCATTTCCTGCGCGCGGGCGGCAGCCTCAGTATCGTGCACAGCGCCCATGCGCTCTCGGACGTGCTGCGCGCGCTCGACGGGCGCTTCGGCGACGTGCGGATCAAGGCGGTTCACACCCGTCCGGATCGACCGGCCAAACGCATCCTCGTCCAGGCCCTGCGAGATCGACGCACCCCGTTGCAGATTTTGCCTCCACTCATCCTGGCCGATCCGCACGGCAATGAAACACCGCTCGCGCAAGCCATTCTGCGGAACGGCGAACCACTCGCGATGTCCGTTTGACGGCGCGCTGCGATGCCTCAGCCGCGTGCTGGCGCGCCTGAAGCCTTGCAAACTGCGATCGTTCGCACCTTATGCCGCGTGCACCCGAGAGCGGGTGCGCGGGTTTTGTCCGCGCTTGGCTGATCGCCCTTAAGCTCTCGGTCTTCGTCGTCCTCAGGGAGCCATCATGTTCGACCGATCCCCCATCGTCCCTGTCCTGCGCATGAGCGGCCCGATCGGCATCGCGACGCCGCTGCGCCCCGGTCTCTCGCTC
>JBCBJG010000306.1:0-3690 GCA_038523655.1 Pseudomonadota bacterium
GACCCGAACGCGGCTGATGACGATGATACACTCGATATCGACAACGTCACACCGCTGAACGCGCCGAAGAAATCCAAGTCGGCCTGATCGCGCTGTTTGGTTGGTGAGGGGCGCGGTTTTGGTCGTGACCGGATGGGTGGCGGGTGCTTTTGCTCGTTTGGATGGATTGCTGATGTGCTGGCAGCGTCACCGTTTAGTCCATGCCATGTGGCTGTGGCTTGGGTCGAAACTCTGCAGGCTCGGCCGGTACGACTTGCCGGGTCTTGTTGGCTGCGGGCGGCGGGTGATGTATTGGGTGCGGGCCGACTGTAGCGTCGCAGGCCGAGCGTAGCGGGTACTGCGGTAACCAGAGGCACGCGTCGCACGTCCGTCGGCCGACATGGTGTGCACAGCCTATTGCACCGATTTCCGCGTATGAGCCGATGGTCGCAGTCTGCCGGGGGTGACTTCGGATCACACCTGCGCCAATAAGCGCGGGCATGCGGGCGGCGCAGCACTGTCTCGTGGCCCGCGCCGTCGTTATATCGTGGAGCAACCCTGCAGTCGGTCGATCGTTCGACTGGCAAGCACATTGCCCCGACAGGCGTTTCGAAGCCATGCCCACAATCAACATCGACGGCGTTGACCACGAGTTCGAGGACGGGCTTGCGCTCATCCAGGCCTGCGAGACGGCCGGCGTGGAAATTCCCCGCTTTTGCTATCACGAACGCCTGTCGATCGCGGGCAACTGCCGGATGTGCCTCGTTGAAGTCGTCGGGGCGCCGAAGCCGGTCGCATCCTGCGCCATGTCGGTGAACGACCTGCGGCCGGGGCCGGAAGGTCAACCGCCGCAGATCCGCACAAACTCCCAGGATGTGAAGAAAGCCCGTGAAGGCTGCATGGAGTTTTTGCTGATCAACCACCCGCTCGACTGTCCGATCTGCGATCAGGGCGGTGAGTGCGATTTGCAGGATCAGGCGATGGCGTTCGGCGTCGATACCTCGAGGTTCGACGAGAACAAGCGGGCAGTCGAGAATAAGGACATTGGACCGCTCGTCAAAACCATCATGACGCGCTGCATCCACTGCACACGCTGCGTCCGCTACATGACGGAGGTCGCGGGCGTCGAAGAGCTCGGCGCTACGGGTCGAGGAGAGAATGTCGAGATCACGACCTACCTCGAGAAAAACCTGACGTCGGAAATGCAGGGCAACGTGATCGACCTCTGTCCGGTTGGGGCGCTCACGTCCAAGCCCTACGCGTTTCAGGCCCGGCCCTGGGAGCTCGACAAGACCGAAAGCATCGATGTGATGGATGCCGTCGGATCAGCCATCCGGGTCGATAGCCGCGGGCGCGAGGTGTTGCGGGTGATGCCGCGCATCAACGAGGCCGTGAACGAGGAATGGATTTCAGACAAGACGCGGTTCATTTGGGACGGCCTTAAAGCGCGTCGTCTGGACCGCCCATATGTCCGACGTGACGGCGTGCTGTCGTCGGTCGGATGGGATGATGCGCTCGCAGTCGTTGCCGAGCGGCTGCGCGAAACATCGGCGGACCGCATCGGCGCGATCGCTGGCGATCTTGCCGGATGTGAAGAGATTTTCGCGCTGAAGGATCTGCTGATCCGTTTCGGGGTGCGCAACCTGGACTGCCGGCAAGACGGTGCTGCCCTTGATCCGACGCTTGGGCGTTCGTCCTACCTGTTCAATGCAACGATTGAGGGGATCGAAGACGCCGACGCGATCATCCTCATCGGTACGAACCCGCGCCATGAAGCGCCGGTGCTGAACGCCCGCATCCGTCGTCGCTTCCTTGCCGGCGCATCGATCGGCGTCGTCGGTGAGCCGGCCGATCTGACGTACGGATACACCCACCTCGGCGATGGCCCGCAGGCACTCGTAGATATCATGGATGGGGGCGATGTCGCGGATGCACTGCGCGCCGCCAACCGGCCACTGATCATCGTAGGACAGGGTGCGCTTGCACGGCCTGACGGGCGTCAGGTTTTGCGGGCGGCGGCTGCGCTCGCGCAATACTGTGGTGCAATCGCTGAGGACTGGAATGGTCTGTCGATCCTGCACACCGCGGCGGCCCGGGTCGGCGCGCTCGATCTGGGGTTTGTGCCGAGCGAGGGCGGCCTCGCCGCGAGTGAAATGGCCCACGGCAGCAATCTCGACCTGCTCTTCCTGCTCGGCGCGGATGAAATCCCGGTGCACAAGAGCGCCGACACCTTCGTCGTCTATCAAGGTAGCCACGGCGATGCCGGCGCGCAGGTCGCCGACGTTATCCTCCCCGGCGCGGCGTACACGGAAAAGTCTGCCACGTACGTGAACACCGAGGGCCGTGTACAGCAATCGCGGCGAGCGATTTTTCCTCCCGGTGAAGCACGGGAAGACTGGAAGATTATTCGCGCGCTCTCGGCGGCGGCCGGTTCCACCCTCGGATATGACGACCTCGCCGGGTTGCGCGCGGCGATGTATGAGGTGGCGCCCTGGCTTGCGGGCGTTGGCGGCATCGAAGCCGGTACTGTTGCCGATACCGAGGCTTTGGCGGGATCGGGGGCGCTTTCAAGCGAGCCGTTCCGCAACGTGATTTCCGACTTCTACATGACGAACCCGATCGCGCGGGCATCCGACATCATGCGCGAGTTGACCGCGGCCCGGCTGGCACAGTCGGGCGGCGCGCTACGCGACGCGGCCGAGTAGGGCAGGGCAATGGACACCTTTTTGGCCGGCCTGCTGATCCTCGGCAAAAGCGTCCTGCTCATCGTCGCGATGCTGCTTGTCATCGCCTATCTGCTCTACGCCGATCGCAAGGTCTGGGCGGCGGTGCAGATGCGGCGCGGGCCGAACGTCGTCGGTCCCTGGGGTCTGCTTCAGTCGTTCGCCGATCTGCTGAAGTTTGCGCTGAAAGAGCCGGTGATCCCGGCCAGTGCAGATAAGGGGGTTTTCCTCCTCGCGCCGCTGGTGGCTGCCGTGATGGCGCTGTCGGCCTGGGCGGTTATTCCCGTGAGCGAAGGGTGGGCCGTCGCGAATATCAACGTCGGCATCCTCTACATCCTCGCGATCTCTTCGCTCGAGGTCTACGGCGTGATCATGGGCGGATGGGCTTCGAACTCGAAGTATGCCTTTCTCGGCGCGCTACGTTCCGCGGCGCAGATGGTCTCGTACGAGGTGTCGATCGGCTTCGTGATCGTGACGGTGCTGCTCTGCGTCGGCTCGCTCAACCTCACCGAGATCGTGCTCGCACAAAAAGACGGGCTCGCCGACATGCTCGGGATCGGCTGGTTCACCATGCTGAACTGGTTCTGGCTGCCGCTGTTTCCGGTGTTCGTGATCTTCTTCATCTCTGCGCTCGCGGAGACGAACCGGCCGCCGTTCGATCTGCCAGAAGCGGAATCCGAACTCGTGGCCGGTTTCATGGTGGAATATTCCTCCACCCCATATCTGCTGTTCATGCTCGGTGAGTATGTCGCGATCACACTAATGTGCGCGCTAACGACGATCCTGTTCCTCGGTGGCTGGTTGCCGCCCTTGGATATCGCGCCATTCAACTGGTTGCCGGGCGTCTTCTGGTTCGTGCTGAAGCTCTGCCTCGTGTTCTTCATGTTCGCGATGGTGAAGGCGATTGTGCCGCGGTACCGGTACGATCAGCTGATGCGGCTCGGGTGGAAGGTGTTTCTCCCCCTGTCGCTTGGTCTCGTGGTGCTTA
>JBCBJG010000307.1:0-3672 GCA_038523655.1 Pseudomonadota bacterium
CCGCACGGTTGCTGCATCGATGCCGGCGATGGTCTCGACGGCCGCAGGCGCACCCCTTTCTGCAAACAAGTCGGCACGCCACGCATCGACACTCTGCGGCCGATCGGCAACCGCGAGGGTCAGCGCATGATCGATTGCCGCCAGGAACGACGGGCGGAACGGCCCCTTGGCTGCAACCAAAGCGGAGACATATTCATCTTCCGTCAGCCGTGAGGGGGCATCTGGTGGGCGGGCGCCCGTGACCACGAGGTAGAGCGTCGCAGCCAGCGCGTAGATATCGGTCCATGGGCCTTGCTGGCGGCCGTTGCTCGCGTACTGCTCGAACGGCGAATAGCCGGGCTTCACCAGTGCGCTCAGCGTTTTGGTCTGGTTCGCCACCTCACCACGGGCAGAGCCAAAATCAATCAGCACTGGAGCGCCGCTCCGCCGAAGTAGAATATTATCCGCCGCAATATCGCGGTGGAGAAAATCATGTCGATGGATCAGCGTAAGCGCGTCGAGCAGCGGCGCGAGCAGCGCATCGACGGCCGACTGGCTCGGCGGCAGCGCCAGACCGTCGATCCATTGGCGAAGGTTCTGACCTTCCTCGAACTTCAGGACCATATAGGCCGTGTTGTTCGCCCTGAAGTAGCGATAAACCCGCACGATGTTCGCATGGTCGAACCGGGCGAGCGTCTGCGCTTCCTCGATAAAGCGCTCGAGCCCCCAGTCGTAATCGGACTTGTTGGCCTCTGACCGGTGCCGGACTTGCGAGGCGCTGTCGCGCGCTGCGAATTCCCCGGGAAAATATTCCTTGATCGCCACCTTGCGGTGCAGCGCGAGCTCTTCCGCCAGATAGGTGATCCCGAAACCGCCCGCGCCGAGCACACGCTGAATGCGGTACTCGCCCGCGAGCACGGTCCCGTTCGGTAATGCGAGAAGGTTGTCCATCTGCCCCTGATGGTTCTGTCGTCGTGTCCCCCGCGGCGCGTGCGTGTCGCGCGCATACCGCGACGCGAACGTTTCGCGCTGCCACTGAATTGCCAAGTGCAAATGGCCGAACTGTGGACAGGGCACATCCCATCGCGCCGGGAGACGTTCTCTCCCGCATTGCGACACGCCGCTCGTCCGACCCGAAACCGCCACAGTGTAGCCAAGCGCCATCGCCATAAGCGGTGCGTCACGGAACGTGGCGGGCGTGAAAAGCGGTGCACGCAACGCGGGAAGGAATGCATTTTGGCTGAGGATCGGGGCATGAACGGAAACGGCGACGACACGACTGGCAGCGCAGGGCGGATGTTCAACGGGTCGTCTCTGCGCGACGCGCTCCGCGCGGTCGCCGGGCTTCGCGAACCAACAACGCGACCGGTCGCGCCGGAAATGCCGACGACCGAACCGGGTTCAGCCGCCCCCATGCAGGCCAACGCGGCCCCCATGCAGCCGCACGCGCCGTATGAGGCCGCGCCAGCACACGCGCACCTCGAACCGGCCCAGCCGACCGGCGCACATATTCAGCCCGCCGTGCCGACGTCTGTCGCTGACGCACCGCAGGCCCTTGAGGCCGTACCAAGCGAAACGATCCCGTCAGCCTTCTTGCCTGACCATCAGGCGTCAAACCACCAAGCGCACGCTGATGCCGCCCGATCGCCCATCCCGTCGCCTGAAACGGCTGCGCCCCAAACCGCTGAGCCTCTGATCGCCGAGCCACCGTTTGCCCAACCGCTCGCGGCACCGCAAACCCCACCGCAACGCGGCTTGGAGGAGCCGGACTTCAACCAATCGCTCCCGACCCCGGTAACAACCGAACAAGCCGTCCAACCGCAGCCCGCGCCGCACCATGCCCTTGAACACGGACTGGTGGCGCGCAGCGCTGCACCTGCGACGGCCGCGTATACGGCCCGGCCAACGGTGTCGTCCGGGCAAACGCGCCTCTTGCGGCCGGAGGAGGCACTCGACATCGCACCACCCCCGACACCCTTTACACCGGCCTCACCTGCCGCTCCCGATGAACCCGCAATCATGGACCTGACACCCGCCTTGCGCATCGACCCGGTCGGCGATGGCACCGCGCAAAGTCAGACGGACATCGCGCATCCGGCTGCCGACGACACGCCTTCACCCGCTTCGCTTGCAGGCGAACAGGTGATCGGTCACAACGCTGCCACGCGCGCTGAGGGTGCAGCTGCGACAGGTGCCGCAGACCGTGCGCACCACGGCACGGGCGGGAGCGACGACATGGCGGGCAGCGCAGAAAACGATGACCAGACACGGCTTGTCCGCGGGCCACAGCGCCCCGGACGGGACGACTATTTCCAGGAGCCGGTCGTTGCATGGTTGGTCGTGATCGGCGGACCCGGGCTCGGCGCCTTCCGCCCGGTTTACGAGGGCAACAACGCCATTGGCCGCGCCGCGACGCAGCGCATCGCCATCGACTTCGGCGACGATGCCATCTCCGCCGAAGAGCAGGCCTATATCCGCTACGACAGCGGTGATCGCTCGTTCCTTTTCGTGCCGAACCTCGCGAAGACGAATGTGGTCTCCCTGAACGAGAGCAAGCCGACCTCGGCCGTGCCGCTCACCCCGATGGATGTCATCACGGTTGGCCAGACGCAGCTCGTATTCGTCCCGTTCTGTGGGCCGGAGTTCGACTGGTCCGAACTCAAGGCGATCGGCGGCGACGCCTGATCGACCGCGCGCGACGCGTTGGAGACGAGTGGTGCAGGCATGACCGACGCGCTTCACGCCCAAGAGGATACCGGCGCCGTGACGACTGAGGCATCTGGTCCGGCCGCCGCGCCTGCTGCAACTGCTGCGGGTGCCCCTTCGGCCGTGGTCACTGAACCTTCGGGAGATAAATCTCTGCCGCGGATCGACCGCTACGCACACGCCAGCGAGGCGATCGTCGGCGCCCGCGGCCATCAGGAGGATTATTCGCTCTTCGTCTTCGCGGAAGGCGGACCGCAGGATACCGCCACGGGCGAGCGTGGCGCCGGTGAACTCCTCGCCGTGCTCGCCGACGGCATGGGCGGTCATGTTGCAGGCGAAACCGCGAGCCGAACCGGATGCGCCCATTTCGCCGAGAGCTACATCGCCCTTCGCGCTGAACCGCGCGAGCGGCTGACCTCCGCGCTCGATGCCGCCAACGCATCACTCGCATCAGCAATCAATGCCGATGGAGCCCTCGACGGCATGGGATGCACGATCGTCGGTGCTGCGTTCGGCGAGCGTGGGTTGCGCTGGATCAGCGTCGGCGACTCGCCGCTTTATCTCTATCGTGAACGCGCGCTCTACCGCTTGAACGAAGATCATTCGATGGCCCCAGTCGTGGACGACATGGCCGATCGTGGGCTGCTGGGCCGCGAAGCAGCCGTGCGCGATCCGCGCCGACATATGCTCCGCTCGGCGCTCACCGGCGTTGAGATCGACTTGGTCGATATCGGAGAAAAACTGCTCGTGCTGGAGCCCGGTGACCTTGTGCTACTCGCGAGCGATGGTCTCGACGTCCTCTCCCATCGCAGGATCGCAGAGATTATTGCGACCCATGCCGATGGCGACCCGGCCGAAATCGTCGCCTTGCTGATCGACGCCGTCGAAGCGCACGGGGCGCCTGATCAGGACAACACGACGGTCATGGCGGTGCAGCCGAAGTTCGCCTGAAGAGCGACGACCGGCATTTCGGCGACCGCAACAGCG
>JBCBJG010000308.1:0-3660 GCA_038523655.1 Pseudomonadota bacterium
ATCTGTTCAGCTGCCGCGATGTGCATGGCTGTCGGAAACGTATCGTTCGATGACTGCGAGGCATTCACGTGATCGTTCGGATGCACCGGATCCTTCGAGCCGATCGTCCCGCCGAGCGCTGCGATCGCCCGGTTCGCGATCACCTCGTTGGCGTTCATGTTCGATTGTGTTCCCGAACCGGTCTGCCAGACGACGAGCGGAAAATTATCGTCGAGTTTTCCCTCCGCCACATCGAGTGCCGCCTGCGCAATCGCCTCGCCGATCCGCGCGTCAATCGTACCCTGCCGCATGTTGGCTTTTGCCGCGCAGTGTTTGACGATACCGAGCCCGCGGATCAGGGGCGACGGCAGCCGCTCACCACCAATCCGGAAGTTGCCGAGCGAGCGCTGCGTCTGTGCGCCCCAGAACTTGTCGCTCGGCACCTCGAGGGGGCCAAAGCTGTCGGTCTCGGTGCGGGTTTCGCGCGGCGCGTCGGTCATCGGTTTGGCTCTGCTGAGGGGATGGTTGGCTGCCGCTGTAGCCGATGGGCACGGGCGAATAAAGTTCGTGCTTGTTCGTCGCGACGCTTGCGACACCGGTCATTTCAATATAACTAGTTTTATAGTGTAATCGGCGGTACCATCCCCGAAGAGCCAGTCCGCCAGTCCGCCAGTTCGCCAGTTCGCCAGTCCGCCGATCTTCCTAATTGCTGAGGCCGTCATGTCGATCACGTCCCGCCAACGTTCGAAAGCCGGGGGCGCCACTGGTGCCCAGTCAGCCGCCTGCGCCCAGCCGGCCTCGCCGGCCACTTGCGTCGAGCCGGCCTCGCCGGCCAGTTGCGTCCAGCCGGCCTCGCCGGGGCGTCCGGCCGAAGGTCCGCTGTCGCTCACCGAGGCGGCGGCCGGGTTCGCAGCAATCGGCTCGGAGGCACGTATGCTCGTCCTCCGGTCTCTTGTGCGGGCGGGCGAGACGGGGCGCACCGTCGGCGAGGTTCAGTCGGCCACGGGCATTCCCGCGTCGACGCTCGCGCACCACCTCCGTTTTCTGACTGCGGCCGGTCTCGTCATACAGGAGCGGCGCGGACGTTCGACGATCAACCGTGCCGCCTACGCGCATCTCAACGCACTCGCCATCTTCATCCTCGACGAATGCTGCAGTGAAGTCGCGGGCGAGGCGATCGAGGGGAGGATTAAGCCATGACCGATATGCTGACAGGATCGTCCGGCGCAGGCACTCAGGAAGCCTCGACGCAGCCGGCGTCGGTCCAGCCGAAGCGCGTCACGCTTAGCGATGTCATCGGTCATTTTCTCCGTTCGCCCTGGGTCGTCACGGTCGGGGCACCGATCATCATCGCGTTGGTGGACCCAGCCAATCTCGTAGCCATCATAACGTTCGCGGTCAGCGCCTTCGCAAGCACCCTGCCGTACATCGCGATCGCCGTGTTCCTCATCGCGTACCTGAAGGCCGCCGGAGCCGAGGCGATGGTCGCGAACGCCTTCAAGGGTCGTGAGACCCGCATGATCACGTTCGCCGCACTGCTCGGCGGGCTCGCCCCATTCTGCTCTTGCGAAGTGATCCCGTTCATCGCCGGGCTGCTCGCGCTCGGCGCACCGCTTTCGGCGGTGATGGCATTTTGGCTCTCGTCGCCGCTGATCGATCCGCCAACCATGCTGATCACCGCCAAGGCACTCGGCGTGGAGTTCGCGGTTGGCAAGGCTGTCTCCGCCGTTGCCCTCGGGCTGGTCGGCGGCTTTGCGATCCGTGCCGCGGTCGCTGGCGGGTTCTTTGGCGAGCCGCTGCGTGTACGCTCGTCCGGCGCTTGCTGCGGCTGCGGCCCGAGCCCGTTCGAGGGCAAGCCCAACTGGACATTCGGGAACGAGGCGCCACGCCGCGCCGTCTTCAATGCGGAGTTTTTGGCGAACGCGCGCTTTCTCATCCGCTGGTTGGCGCTCGCCTATGTCCTCGAGGCGTTGCTGGTGACCTATGTGCCGGGTGAGGCAATCGCCAGGCTCGTCGGTGGCGAAGGGGTGCTGCCGATCGCGACCTCCGCGCTCGTCGGGATGCCGGCCTATCTCAACAGCTACGTCGCGCCACCCCTGCTGGCCGGTTTGATCGAGCAGGGTATGAGCCCCGGAGCCGCGATGGCGTTCATGGTCGCGGGCGCTGTGAGCTCGATCCCCGCGATGGCCGCCGTCTGGTCGCTGGTGAAACCGCGGGTCTTTGCCGCCTACCTGCTGCTCGGCGTCGGCGGGGCCATCGTCTCCGGCCTCGTCTTCCAGTGGCTGGTCTGAGCGCGCGTTGAAAGGATGACCGAAGTGTAACGCGATCGACACCCCGCCAAGGGTGCGATGCGCTACACTTCCGCGATGAACGACCACGCTCACCGTATACCCCGACGACGCCTGCGCGGGTGGTCCATCGTCGGCGCGATGCTGGTGCTGCTGGGCCTGATTGTCCCGCCGAACCACGCGCGGGCCGCAACGGCAGTCGTCGTCGATGTCGACACGAACGAGGTCCTCTTCGCCGAACGTGCGGATCAACGCTGGTACCCGGCGTCCATCACCAAACTGATGACGGTCTACGTCGCCTTCGAGGTGATGGCCGCCGACCCGGGTATCGACGAGCATCTTGTGGTCCGCCTCTCCCCGCACGCCAACAGCCAGGAGCCGACAAAGCTGTGGTTGGCGACGGGTGAGGAAATGACCCTCGGCACCGCGATCGCCGCGATGATCGTCAAGTCGGCGAACGATGCGGCGGCAATGGTCGCCGAGAGTGTCGGCGGCGCATTGGCGAGGTTCAGCAGTTCCGGCCGGTGTCTCACCGCGTCCAATGCACCGCGTGCGGGACGAGAAGTCGCCTCCAGCAATGGCGGGTCTTCGACGAGGTTGCGGATCGCGGAGCCGGACGAGCGGGCACCGCACCCGCGCGAGGTGTTCGCCGCGCGCGCATCCGGTCTTGGCGCAGCGCGCTTTGATGATGCGGAGACTGAGTGGACCGCATGCCGCTACGCCGCGTTCATTGCCCGGATGAATGCCACAGCAACGCGTCTCGGCATGCACGATACGCGGTTTGAGAATGCCAACGGTCTGCCGCACCCGGGCCAGATCACGACGGCGCGTGATTTCGCCCGCCTCGCGCAGCGCCTTACCCTCGATTTCCCCCAGTACGATCCGCTCTTCCGGGCACGGTACATGCGGTATCGCGGCAGTCGACTGCGCTCCTACAACGCGCTGTTGCGGACCTTTACGGGCGCAAGCGGAATGAAAACCGGCTTCATCTGCGCAGCCGGGTACAACATCGTGGCTCGGGCCGAACGGGACGACCGACGCTTGGTCGCCGTCGTGCTCGGCTGGTCACGTGCGTCTTCCCGAAACCTGCGAGCGGCTGAACTGTTGGAGTTCGCCTTCCGGCGCGCCGCCGGCGGTGCCGGTCCCCGGGCGATGTCGCTCGATGAGCTGCCGCGCTCACGCGGCGCGCTGACACCGCCACCGGACATCCGCGCGTCGCTCTCCTCGCGCGGGTGTCGTCGAACGCCGTATGGCCGCGTGCGTTTTCGCAAGCGGGAGCTTTATGTGCGCGCCGTCGTGCCGCCACCGCGTCAAGCCGGCTCGGGTGCACAAAGCGATGCGCCGCCCGAGGTAGAGACAGAAGGCGCCACCCGCCCGACATCGGCGAGTGCCC
>JBCBJG010000309.1:0-3658 GCA_038523655.1 Pseudomonadota bacterium
GCTTCGCCGGGCGGGCGTGCCATTACTCACGTGGACAGTGCGCACGGTCGACGAGCGGGCTGCGGCCGCCGCGCTGGCGGATGCCATGGTGTTCGAAGGCTTCGTGCCCGATCAGGCAGAAGGCGGGGCCGACAGCGACGCCTGACAGCTCCGCCGCGGATGCAGTGAGCGAAGCGCACACCGCGCACGTACAATCTCAAGACCGCTAACCTCAGCTGGCAGGCGAGTGCATGAGCGATTCCGATCCATCGCCGGAGCCGCCCGACGCCGCGCACATCCGCGTGGAAACGGAAATTGCAGAGATCGACGCTGCCGCGTGGGACCGGCTCGCGAACCCGCCCTCACGGCCGCGCAATCCTTTCCTCTCCCATGCATTTCTGAAGGCGCTGGAGGACGCAGGCTGCGTCAGCGTGGAGACGGGCTGGCTGCCACAGCACATCGTCCTCGTGGACCCGGCGGCCGCTCGCGGAGAGGGCGACATCAAGGGTGTGATCCCCTGCTATCTCAAAAGCCATAGTCAGGGAGAATATATCTTCGACCATGCGTGGGCTGATGCCTTTGAGCGAGCCGGCGGGCGATATTACCCCAAGCTGCTGTCTGCTGTGCCGTTCACACCGGTAACCGGTCCGAGGATGCTCGTCGGCGACGAGGGAGACGTCGAGAGTGCGCGGCTGATGCTTACCGCCGGCGCGGTGCAACTGACCGAAAAGCACGATGTTTCATCGTTCCATGCGAACTTCGTCACGAAAGAAGAGTGGAGCGCGCTCGGCGGCGCCGGCTTCCTGCAGCGGACCGATCAACAATTTCACTGGCGCGACGATGGGTATGGCGACTTTGACGGATTTCTCTCCGCCCTCGCGTCTCGCAAGCGAAAAGGTGTGCGCAAGGAACGCGCGCAGGCGCTCGGCGATGATCTGCGGGTCGACTGGATCACAGGCACAGATCTGTCGGAAACGCATTGGGATGCGTTCTACGGCTTCTACATGGATACCGGGGCGCGGAAATGGGGCCGGCCGTATCTGAACCGGGAATTTTTCTCTCTTCTCGGTGAGCGCATGGCGGACGAGGTGCTGCTCATGTTCTGCATGCGCGGCGAGACGCCCATCGCCGGAACGCTCAGCATGATCGGAGGAGATACGCTCTACGGCCGGTACTGGGGGTGCAGCGAGCATCAGCCGTGCCTGCATTTCGAGCTTTGCTATTATCAGGCGATCGACTACGCGCTCGCGCACGGACTGACCTATGCCGAAGCTGGCGCGCAAGGGGAACACAAGCTCGCGCGCGGCTATGCGCCGACGCCGACCTACAGCGTCCACCACCTGCCGAACGCGAGCTTCCGTCGGGCGGTCGATGACTATCTCGATGGCGAGCGGGCCTACGTCGAGCAGACGATCGACGTCCTCTCCCGCCACACGCCGTTCAAAAAAGAGAGCTGACAATGGCCGACTACGACGACAGCAACATCTTCATGAAAATCCTCCGCGGGGAACTGCCGGCGCACCGTGTGTACGAAGATGAAGAGACCCTCGCGTTCATGGACATCATGCCCCGCGCGGATGGGCACACGCTCGTCATTCCGAAGACGCCGGCGCGGAACGTGTTCGATGCCAGTCCGGAGCAGCTTGCAAGTGTGATGGCGACGGTCCAGCGGGTCGCGCAGGGGGCAATGCAGGCATTCGGCGCGGATGGGATCACGGTGCAGCAGTTCAACGAGGATGCCGGCGGCCAGGTGATCTTTCACCTCCATATGCATGTGCTGCCGCGGCATGCGGGCGTGCCACTCCGCCCGCCCGGGACGCAGGCGGATAACGCAGCACTCGAGATGCATGCCGAAAAGCTGCGTGCCGCGCTGACGGCTGCTGCCTAGCGGATCAGCACCTAAGCCCGACGTGAGCCTGTCTGGCGCTTCCACACATGCGAGAAGACGGCGTGCGATACGTTGTGGTGGAGGAAAATTGCGGGATCTCAGAGCCGACGCCAACCAGGCAAAACGCAGTGCCGCGAGGATGAACGGAATATGAAAACCAGCCTCAGGTTCGCTTCAGCCTGAAAAGACCAGTCTGTGCTCCAGATCACACGGGCAGCGCCACCGCGGCAGTGTCCGACCCTTGGAGAAGGAGCACACCATGACCCTCAACCGTATCGCGATCGCCACCATCACCGCGGCCGCCTTTGCCCTGCCGCTCGGCGCAGCGAATGCGCATCACATCGATCGCGACGTCGCCAAGAAACATGTCGACAACCACCGCCTTCACGCCAAGCAGGATCGCGTCGAGCGACGACGCAACCGCGACATCGATGCCGAGTTCTTCACCGATCTTGATGACAGCGAGCTTGTTCGCGTTCGTGTCGATAATCGCCGTCGCGTGAACCGCCGTTTCAATCTTCGCCATGAAGGTAATGTGCGCACGCCGCTGATCCGCGACCGGATCGCAAATCAGCGCCGCCGCATCCGCCGCGCCCGTCGCGCCGGGGAACTGACGTTCCGCGAATCGCGCCGCCTCAATCGCGGGCTGAGACAGATCCGTCGGGCGTTGCGGGTTGCGCGTTCAAACGGAGATGTCAGCCGGCGGGAGCGGCGTGTAATTCGCGCGATGCTGAACGAGAACCATCGACGGATCGTTCGGTTTGCGAACAACCATCGCAAGCCCGGCCGCCTCTACCGGGGTGTTGGTCTGCACCTGAACTTCTAGGATCGACGATCAGGTTTGATGCTGAGGGCACCCGTTCGCGGGTGCCCTTTTGCGTTGTGTTCGCTGCGTTGTGAATTCTGAGTTTCACCGGGCTTGGACACGCCGTGATCGGCTCAGGAGGTAAGCCAGGCGGCGAAAAAGAGCACGGTGCTGGCGCTCAGGACGCCGACGGACAACCGTCTGCCAAGGAGGAAAAATGCAGTGAGCCCGCCCGCGAATGCGATCAGGCGGAACGCGATGTCGACGCTGGCGAGTTGCCCGGTTGGGAAAATCAGCAGGCGCGTCACGAGGCCCGCGACCAGCGCGGTCGATACCGCACGGACCCATTGGAAGAGCGCGCTGTCGATATCGATGTCGCGGGACAGGCGCACACCGGCCCAACGCCACGGCTCGGTCATCATCGCGCCGGCCACGATGATGAGGAGCAGGCCGCCCCACTCGTTCAGTAGTGCGCTTGCCGGTTGCATCATGACGCCCGGCGCGCCCGGCGGCGCCCGATGACGAACGCGACCGATCCGCCGACCAGGCCGGTGATCAGCAGGTCCAGCCCAGGCAGGAGCAGAAAGGCGCCCGGGCCGATCAGAGCCCCGAGTAGAATCGCCCAGCGATCGACCTCGTTCGCGGCGGCGAGGATCAAAGAGAGGATAAAATAGATCGGGGTCAGAAAGAGCAGCGCGGCCGAGAGCGTCGGCGGAAGGATCGCGGCCATATGATAGCCGAGCGCGGTGGCAACGAGCGTGGCGCCGACCAGCACCGCCCCGAAACCGCAAAAGTACGGGAGCCGCATCTCAGGCGGCAGCGGAGGAAGCCTCCTGAGCGCTTCGACCCATGCCGTGATCGCAACGAAATGCGCGGCGAGATAATCGACACCGCGCGGCCAGGGCGAGCCCCGCAGATAGGGCATCAGCACCACCGTCATCGGAAGCAACCGGATTGCGGTGAGCAAGACGGCGAGCGCGACGGCC
>JBCBJG010000310.1:0-3612 GCA_038523655.1 Pseudomonadota bacterium
CCTCGATCGGGCCTGCAGCTATCGATTACGGTGCGCCGTCGGGTTGAGGCAAGCCGAAAGGGCACCCCGGGCGGCGTCCCCATGCGCGCCTTGGATGGTGTTGCAGGTGATGCCCAACGGATCAAAAGGCGATGGCACGGTGACGCCCGTCACGCCGGATCATCTCTCAGCGCTCCAGTGTCCCGATAGTGAAACCGTTGCCGGCACGGGCTGCGGTAGCGACCTCGAAGGAACACGCCATGAGCGCGATTGACACGCCGACGCCGACTGCATTGATCGAACCCGCCGCATTCGACGACGTGCCCGAGCATTTCTTCTGAGCGAGCGCCCTCACAGCATCGGTTGTCGCCAAGTCGTTACGCGGTGCCAGGGCGTTGCGCGGTAAATGGCAGGCGGGCAACGACGTGATAGGTTGCTGCGCGGGCGCCGCTGATAGGCGCGCCCCAGCCTGACCTTTCCGTCGATGGAACGTCGCCATGAACAATGCCGCGCACGCCGCCCCCGCCGCCAACTCCCCCGTCGCCTGCGCTTTGTCCACCGCCCTCGATGTTCTGCGCCAGCGCTTTGGCCAGCAGCTCCAGCAGGGCGAGGCACTGCGTACGCAACACGCGCACTCGACCACCTGGATCGCGCCGGAGCCACCCGATGCCGTGCTCTTCGCTGAAGGCGAGGCGGACGTGCGCGCGGCCGTCGAAATCTGCGCAACGTATGACGTACCGGTCATCCCATTCGGCGCCGGCACCTCACTCGAAGGCCAGGTGAACGCGGCTCGCGGCGGTCTTTCCATCGACCTTTCTCGAATGAACCGGATCATCGCCGTCAACACCGACGACCTCGATTGCGTCGTCGAACCGGGCGTCACCCGCAAGCAGCTCAACGATCACCTGCGGGACCTCGGCCTCTTTTTCTCCGTCGATCCGGGCGCCGAGGACGCGACGCTCGGCGGCATGGCAGCAACGCGCGCCTCAGGCACCATGGCCGTCCGCTACGGCACCATGCGGGAGAACGTGATCAATCTACGCGCGGTCCTCGCCGATGGGCGGGTGATCAGCACGGCACGTCGCGCACGAAAATCCTCCGCCGGATATGACCTGACGCATCTCTTCGTCGGCTCGGAGGGCACGCTCGGGGTGACGACCGAACTCACGGTGCGCGTCCACGGCATCCCCGAAGCGACGCTTGCGGCCGTGTGTCCGTTCGAGACGGTCGACGGTGCCTGCACGGTGGTCATCCAGGCGATCCAGCTCGGGCTCGGCCTCGCGCGGGTCGAGCTTCTAGACGAGATTCAAGTGCGCGCCTGCAACGCGTACTCAGGTCTGGCGATGCGCGAGACACCGACGCTCTTCCTCGAATTCCACGGCACCGAGCAAAGCGTCCGCGAGCAGGTCGAAAGCTTCCGTGATCTGGCGAGTGCCGAGGGCGCGGGCGATCTCGAATGGGCGACGGAGACCGAACAGCGCAACCGGCTATGGAAGGCGCGCCATGACGCTTACTGGGCCGGGCGGGCGCTGCGTCCGGGCAGTGATGCGCTCGCAACCGATGTGTGCGTACCGATCTCGTCGCTCGCCGCATGCGTGCGGGAGACCCGCGAGGACATCGACCGCCTGGGTCTTCTCGCACCGATCGTCGGGCATGTGGGTGACGGTAACTTCCACGTACTGCCGCTGCTCAACATGAACGACGCGGGCGAACGGGCGCGTGTGGAGGAGTTTGTCATGCGGCTCGGCGAACGTGCGCTGCGCTTTGACGGTACCTGTACCGGCGAACACGGCATCGGGACGGGGAAGAAAAAACTGCTTCGCGCCGAGCACGGTGAAGGCGTCGATGTCATGCAAACGATCAAGCAAGCGCTCGATCCAAACGATCTTTTCAATCCGGGCAAGATTTTCCCGACGTGAGTCGCATCGTGCCAGCGCGGGTGTCTGCTCGCCCGCTCAGCCGGGCGGCGTGAACCGCAGCGACAAGCAAGACATGCCACCGTCGAGCTTCGCCGCTTCGGAATTACCCACCGCCTTGACCGCGTAACCCGCATCGCTGACCCGTTCCGCCGTTGCCGGAAATCCGTCGGCCATGATCACCACGTCGTTGAACCGGATCGCGTTGGCTGCCGCCTCCTCTCCCGGCGCGGTGAAGATCACATCATATCCATCGAAGCATCCCGACGCCGCGAGCCGTTCCGTTGCGAGGATCGTCGTGTCGTCGAGCAGCGAGCAGTCGGTCTTGAAGTGCAACACGCCCGGCGGGGTCTCGACGGTGCGCACCACGTGTCCCCAATCGGCAAGGAGATCGGTTAGCGCGGCGATCCCGTCGGGGTTTGTGCGCGCCGACGTGCCGACCAGGACCTCCTGGCCGGTCACGAGAATGTCTCCCCCCTCGATGCATGCCGGCGCGTCGATCTCGCGAACGTCGTTATAAATCTCCCTGAGTGTCGGCGCCATGAGGCCAGCCTCACCAAGCCGCGTCGGGGCGCCCGGCCGCATGACGACGGCACCTTGCGGCAGGCAGAGTGCGGCGTCTTCGACGAAGACCGAGTCTGGAAAAGCGTCGAGCGGCGGCAGCGCGATCACGGTTGCGCCGGTCGCCTCGAGTGCGGCGACGTAGTCCGCGTAGTGCCGACAGAACCGCGCAAAATCCGGGTCGCCGCGGTCTTCCGCCCGCAGTCCGCGCACGAGGCTTTCGCTCGGTGCCCGCACGATCGCATGGCTGAATGTGTAGGAATGCCCGCGCATCCAAATTTACCCTCCCCAATCTGCGTTGCGCCCGGCCCATCGACGTCGTCCGGCTACAGCATCGCCCGAGGCGTTAACAACACCTTGCCTGACGCGCGAGGATTTTCCTCGTGTTCAAAAGCAGATCTCCAACCTCCTTTGATAATGAATGCTCAGGGTGAGAGAGCAGGGACGCGGTGTGGCGCCGCGCACATGCAATGTCGGGTTCAATGGTATCGCGCGTCGGCGCGCCGTTCGTCGTCGCGCTTGCGGCGCTGGCGCTCTCTGCTTGCGCATCGTCGAAAGTGAACAAGAAAGCTGGCCTCAGTTCCGACGAGGGCGGTTATTCTCCGCGGCTCGTCAGCACCGGTAAGCCGGTGCCGAAAGGCGGCGGACACCGCAAACTCGGCAGTCCCTATCGGATCGGCGGACGGCTCTACACGCCCCGGGTCGACCGAAGCTACGACCGCAAAGGTATAGCCTCCTGGTATGGAGATAAATTCCACGGTCGCCTCACCGCAAACGGCGAAGTCTTCGACATGAACCGCCTCACCGCGGCGCATCCGACACTCCCGCTGCCGTCGCTGGTCCGTGTGACCAACCTGGAGAACGGCCGCGTTGTCCTCGTCCGGGTGAACGACCGGGGTCCTTATGCACACGACCGGATCATCGATCTCAGCCGCCGTGTCGCGGGCGAACTCGGCATGCGCAATCAGGGTACGGCGCGGGTGCGCGTGCAGTATGTCGGTGAAGCGCCTCTGAGCGGTGACGATCGTCGGGAGGAGACGTTTCTCCGCGGCCAGAAGCGCTCGTCACGGTATGCGGCGAACATGCCCTCTGCCCCGTCGCAGGCTGGGCGGTCGCCCCGCACGCGCCCGGTCCGCGCGGCCGTCCGCCCCCGCAA
>JBCBJG010000311.1:0-3596 GCA_038523655.1 Pseudomonadota bacterium
CGAAGCCGCCTGAGCCGCACACCTTCGAAACCCCGCATCGCCCCTGCGCGCGCGAGGAGCATCCTTCATGAGCAGCACCACCCTGAAAGCCGCTGCGCGCCAGTCCCGCGCAGCATTTGCCAGGCGCCTCGAACCAGATACCATCTCAATCACAGACATCGCGAGCGACGACCACCACGCCGACCCATCAATCACCCAGCCGACCAGCCTAGTCGATCCAGCATCCCGCACCGCCGCCGGTATCGGGATTAAAGTCTGCGCAGCAAGTGAACGGCGCGGCTACGAGCGCTATCCGACGCGGTTTTCGGCGACGATCCACGCGTACGCCTTGATGCAGGCCGTGACGGTGCGAAATCTTTCCCGCAGTGGCGCAATGCTCGAGCACGCTTTCGGGCTCGCGGTCGGCACCGAGGGCACACTTCTCAGCCTCGACGGCACCGGCTACCCGATACGTGTCGTCTGGTCAGTCTCCCCGTACATCGGTGTGGTATTCCAAAACGATCTTGCTCCGGGCGATCCACTGCTTCGCAAGGCGCTTGCCCGTGCAGGCCGCTCGTCGCGAGACTGATCGCGCCGGTTTAATCTCCGCACCTTCGAACAACCAGCCCACGACCCGCAAACCCCGCTCGAAGTCGTGCAAGACGGCCACCGCTCACGAACTGCGAGCGGCTCTGAATGGCACGCTTCCTGAATTCGTTGCGGTGAACACCGCGTGCGCCGCGCCGGCCCGCACCGGGCACTGCTGACGCACGCAACCCCCACCGGCTCTGCCCGCCGTGCAGTCATCCGGTAGATATCCCGGGGAGCCGCCCATGGCGCTTGCCGCCGCGTCCATCGCTCACAGTGGTTTTCCAACGGGCGCGCACCGACGCACCCCGCACGGATTTTTCTCCGCATGGAACCGCGCCGAGATCGAAAGAGCGGTGCTCTGGGTCGCGATGTCACTCAGCGGGATCGTGTTTTTCGAGCCCGCCCCGTTCGATCTGCTGATCCTACTGCTCATCGGGCTCAGCGTGGTGGGCGGCATGCATCTACCCCGCGCGCTTGCTGTGCCGCTGGTCTGTGTCGGCGTCCTGTCGGTGACCGGACTTGTCGCAGCAGGCCTGTCGACAACGATGGTCGCTTCCGCCCGACACGTCTTGATCTCCATTTTTCTCTACATGGTGCTCATCGGGCTCGCCGCACTGATCGCGCGAAACCCGGCGCGCATTTTGCCGGTCGTCTTTGGCGGCTACCAGATTGCAGCCGTGATCGCGTGCGCGGCGGCGGTCATAGGCTATTTCGGCCTCGTCGACGGCTTGCAGAAGCGTTCTTGCGCTACGACCGCGCACGCGGGACTTTCAAGGACCCGAACGTCTTCGGCCCCTTCCTCGTTATCCCGATCGTCTACGGATATTTGCGCCATCTGACCGGCGTCGACCGGTTCGGAGGGCTGCAGAGCGCGATCCTGCTTTTCCTCGGCCTCGGCATCCTGCTGAGCTTTTCGCGCGGTGCGTGGGTCAATCTGGTCTTCTCCGCCGGCCTTGCGACCTACCTTGTTTTCGTCAGCGCCCGCACGATCGGTCTGCGTCTCAAGGTGATTGGTCTCACGATCGCGACTATTCTCCTCGCGGTCATTTTCGTGAGCGCCGCGCTTAGCGTCGATGCGATTGCAGACCTGATGAGTGTGCGGGGAAAACTCGTCCAGAGTTACGATACGCAGGAGCGGTTCGTCGGTGTACGGATCGCCATCGACATCATCATCGCTAATCCGCTTGGGATCGGTGCGTACAGCTTCGCCGAGCACCATGCAGTCGAACCGCACAATGCCTACCTCTACAGCTTCATTATCGCCGGATGGCTCGGCGGCGTCGCATTTATCGTCCTGATCGGAGCAACACTCGCTGTCGGACTGCGCATCGCAACGACCGACAACCCTTTCCGGCTCGCAGCGGTGACACTGTTCTCGACGTTTCTCGCGCTGTCCGTACAAAGCCTCATCGTCGACACCGATCACTGGCGACACCTGTACGTGGTCGCCGCCGCGATCTGGGGCATTTGGGCATGGCTGCGCCGGCCGGAGGCGAGCGCGCGGGGAGACGCCGACGACAAACGGCCCCACGGCGCCGGCCGCCTGTATGTGCGCTCGCCACGCGCGCTCGCGGAGAAAAAGAAGAAGCGGACCGCCGGTGACGGCGCTGCGCTATCCGCAATCGACATCGCGTTCGAGCCGACTGCTACAGCGTCTAAACGCCAGACTTGGCGGCGCCGACTTGGCAGACGCAAACAGCGGCCATTTACGCTGACAGCGGGAAGAAAAAACGACGACCAAGCTCACCATGATGCGCCGAAAGACGGACCAAACCAGCTGACGTCGCGCCCACGCCAGCTCCCCGCAACCACTCCGCCATCGCCCGTACCATCCGCGCCGTCGTGGAAGCTGGCACCTGACCAGCCGTCGACGCCCGATCGTGATGCGTTCGGCCAACGTGCTCTGCCGGCGACGGACGAGCCTTGCTTTGGCCGCCGCGCGACACCGCCTGGCCGCCCGCTACGGGCACCTGCAACGCTATAATTTCAGGCGGACGCCCCCTCCCCTGCCCGGACAAAAGCGAGCTAAGCGGACATGCGCGCGCGGCGGGCCCGACGCGCCTCCCGGCGATCATCCCGCCAATCGAGCAACCGGTGCACGGCCACACCAGCCCGCGCATAACTCCGACGCAGTCCGGGAAACGGCAGGCGCGGCGCGAAGCCACGAACCATCGCCGGCAGATGATGCGGCACCGTCGCAGTCGGATCGTTCCCACCTGCAAGCCACTGCGCGAGCGCCCGGCCGCACCACGTCGCGTTGTTCACGCCGTTCCCGTGATAGGCGAACGAGAAGCTGACCGACGGATCATCCTGAAAACGTCCAACCGTCGGCGCGAGACGAGAGGAAAAACAAACTAGCCCGCGCCAGCAGTACGCGATGTCGACATCCGCCCACCCCGGCCACAGACGCGCGATTTCTCCCTTAAGGTACTGCCGCGTCGCGTCCAACCGGTCCGCCCTGCCAGTAAAATCTCCCCGCCCACCGATCATCAAGCGGCGGTCAGGCAGCAGACGATAATAGCAGTACACATTGCGTGCATTGATGGCCGGGTTGCCTGTCGTCCACGGATGCCGCTCCAGCTCGTCGTCGCTCAGCGGCCGCGTCACGACGATCACGCTTTGCAGCGGCAGAACCCGTCCGGCCAGTTGTGGTGCGAGGTGCTCGGCGAGAAATCCGTTGCCCGTAACGATCACGTGGCGCGCCCGCACGCTTCCATCGCGGGTCCGCAGGACATGTGCGTTTCCCTCTTTCTCCCAGGAGATAACCTCGCTCGCTGGATGCAGGTGCGCACCATGCCGTTCCGCTGCGCCAGCGAGGCCGTAGACATACCGCAGCGGATGAAGCCCGAACGACGGCGCTTCGAGCAGCGCGCCATGCTGATGCGGTGCATCGTATCCGCGCTCACGAAACGCTTCGCGGCTCAGTACTTCCGGGCGGTGCCCGAGCACCCGCTCCGCCGCGTCTGCTGCAGCAATCAGGTCCGCGGAGTGCGTCGGATGTTCCGCAACAACATATTCTCCTTCGC
>JBCBJG010000312.1:0-3582 GCA_038523655.1 Pseudomonadota bacterium
CGCTGATCATCTTCGTTGCGATCAGTGTCTCCTGCCAACCGTAAGCGGAGATAAATGCCTGGCCGAGCGGAGAGAAGATCACCTGACCCAACGAACCGGCCGACGTTCCCAGCCCAAGAGCGAGTGAGCGGCGCGCCGGACTGACGACCCGCGCCATGGCCGCGAGGGCTAATGTGAAAGCGGTGAACGCAATGCCCGTCCCGGTGATGGCGCCGGCGGTTAGATGGAGGAAAAGAGGAGCTTCGGCGATGGCCATGCCGAACAGGCCGAGCGCGTAGATGACGGCGCCGAACAGGATGACCCGGGTCGGGCCGAATTTATCAGCAAGGATCCCGGCAAGCGGTAGTCCCAGGCCCCAAAACAGGTTCTGGATCGCCAGCGCGAGCGAGAAGGTAGCGCGCGACCAGTCCCGCGCTTCCGTCATTGGCTCGAGGAACAGGCCGAGCGAGGAGCGGAGGCCAAAGCCGATCATCGCGATCACACATGCGGCGGTCACAACCGTCGCCACATAGCCCGGTCGCGTGTGCGCGGATGGTCCGGTTCCCGTCGTCGAGGTTGTGTCGGTCATTCGCTAAAGCGCTCCAGCATCTGCCGGTTGCCGTCCACGCGCCGGCGCGTTGCGCATCAGGCTCGGGACATCGTCACCTGCTAAGCCTGCGGCCTCGCGGACGAAAATCTCTTTCAGTCTCGGCGAGCGATCCACCCACTCGAGTCCTGCGTCGCGGAGCGAGCGAACAATCGGTGCGCGCATGGCGAACAGGCGATTGAGCGCGTCGAACGCGAGGGCCGACATGCTCGCGTCGAAGCGGCGCGCGCGGCTGTACCCATCGAGCGTGGCGGCGTTGCCCGGATCGATACCGAGCGCAAGAGCGTCACCCGCGACGTCCGCGAACGCAGCTGCATCACGGGCTGCGATATTAAGGCCCTGGCCAGCAAGCGGATGGACGGTGCGGGCGGCTTCCCCGAACAGGCATAGGCGGTTTGCCGTCAGGCTGCGGGCAAGCTGCAGCCGAAGTGGCCAGGATGCGCGCGTGCCGGTGACGAGCGCGATCTCGCCCAGACGGGTGCCGATCCGCTCCGCGAGGGCTGCGGTAAATGCCTTATCGTCCAACGCGTCGAGTTCGCGCGCCCGGCATGTGCTCTCCGCCCAGACGATCGACGTGCGCCGGCCGGGAAGCGGCAACATGGCCAACGGCCCGGCGGGGAGGAAATGCTGCGCCGCGACGCGCTCGTGATCGGCGGAATGCGTGATGGTCGCAACAATCCCGGCCTGGCCGTATTCCCACCCGACGGTGCGGATCGCTGCCATCTCGCGAAGCGGAGAGCTCGGCCCGTCGCACGCGAGGATGACGCGGCCGGTGACCGTGTCTCCGTCCTCCGTGACCAATCGAGCCGCATGGGTCTCGACGTCGAGCCCGGTCACGGCCGCCGGCGGCAGGAGCACGAGGCCGTCCTGCGCCTCGATCGCGGCCACAAGCGCCTGACGGAGTTGTTCATTTTCAACGATGAAAGACGCCGGACCATCATCGAGGCGGTTCTCGTATCGCAGCAGCGTCTCGCGGAGCGGACTGTCGCCGACCGGATCGGTGATCGCGATCCGGGCAACCGGGCAGGCCTGCGCCTCAAGCCGCGGCCAGATGCCAGTGCGGATCAGCAGATTGACGGTCGCGCGGGAGAGGGCGGACGCACGGGTGTCAATTCGTGGTGGCGGTGCCGTTGGATCGCGGCGATCGATCAGCGCCACGCGTGCACGGCTATGGGTGCGGGACGCGAGGGCAAGCGCCGTCAACATACCGGTATAGCCGGCGCCGACGACGATCGCGTCGAACATATCCGAAGCTCGCTGCACGTTGATCCCTTCGCATGTTGCACGGGCGCGGGTTGAACAGGCGCGGGTTGTACGGGGCGTCTGCTCGGCTCGGCGTGGCGCTGCGGTTGACTTCACCGGCGGCGACGCGCTGTCTCCGCGGTACTGTTTCCCACCACCATCTCTGGACCGCCACATGGCACGCTCTGCAAGCCCCTCGCAAACCCCGGATGGTGGGCGGACGTCCGCACTCGACGACCTGCAACGGATTCTCGATCTCGAGCGGCTCGAGGTAAACCTGTTTCGCGGCAACAGCCCGGACATCGGTTGGCAGCGGGTCTACGGCGGGCAGGTGATCGGGCAAGCGCTGGTTGCCGCTTGTCGGACGGTCGATGCGGACCGGCATGCGCATTCGTTGCACGGGTACTTCATGCGCCCTGGCGATCCGAGTGCGCCCATCATCTATGAGGTGGAGCGAATCCGCGACGGGCGGAGTTTCCTCACGCGCCGGGTCGTCGCGCTGCAACACGGTGAAGCAATCTTCTCGATGTCGGCTTCGTTTCACCGCGATGAACCCGGCTTCGAGCACCAGATGCCGCTGCCAGCCGATCTGCCGATGCCGGAGGAGCTGCCGGACGAACAATCGTTGATCGCAAAGTTCGCGGACAAAATGCCGGACAACATCCGGGCTTACTGGGAACGCGAGCGGCCGATCGAAATGCGGCCCACCGATATCAGCCGCTATCTGTCACGCTCGGATCAGGCGCCGCAGCAGTACGTATGGATCCGCGGGACCGGCGCACTGCCGGACGATTACGCGCTACATCAATGCGTGTTGGCCTACGCCTCGGATTTCACGCTGCTCGACACCGCGCTGATCGCCCACGGCAAGCTGATTTTCGACAAGGACATGCAGCTTGCGAGCCTTGATCACGCCTTGTGGTTTCACCGGCGGTTTCGAGCGGACGATTGGCTACTCTATGCGCAGGACAGCCCGTTCGCCGGCGGAGCGCGTGGCTACTGCCGCGGCTCTGTCTACACCCGGGATGGCGTACTGATCGCCAGCGTTGCCCAGGAAGGGCTCATGCGGCATCGACCCGACCTCGTGGCTCGTGGCGGCTGATATTTCCGTTTGATATCATTCTGTTATCGCGCGGCAACTACCTGTGCGCCGGACGCAGGGCTGAAACGGCAATCCTCTGCTTAATATTTGAGCAACTTTTGCAGTTTGCCCGCCAAATGGGCGGGAGATGTGCTCTCGCACAGAGCAACCAGCGATCCTATGCAGAATTTATCGTTCCAAAACAAGCATCTAACACTTCGTTAAGCTTCTGGCACAGCGCTTGAGACTCGGGGCCGTCTAGCACGCGTCACGCGTGGCGAGCGTCAACGCACAGGGGAACGCCATGAAGCTTGTGATGGCGGTTATCAAACCGCCCAAACTCGACGAGGTCCGAAGCGCACTCGCCGAGATCGGAGTGACGGGAATGACCGTCACAGCAGTCCAAGGTCACGGAAGACAGAAGGGCCAGACCGAAATCTATCGCGGCGCGGAATACGACATCAATTTCATCCCGAAGGTGAAAATCGAGGCGGTCGTCCCCGACGACCGGGTCGATGCCGTGATCAGCGCAATCAGCACCGCAGCGAACAGCGGCAAGATCGGAGACGGAAAGATCTTCGTGATGCCGATCGAGCAGTCGGTGCGCATTCGCACGGGCGAAACCGATGCCGCCGCGCTCTAGCGCCTTTCGAACCAAGTATGGGGACACTTC
>JBCBJG010000313.1:0-3541 GCA_038523655.1 Pseudomonadota bacterium
AGATCAATCTCGAGCATGCGGCGGCGGATGAAAAACACATGCTGCAGGCAGCGGTGCTGTTGTTGATGCTGTCGCTTCCGCTCGTCGCCTATCTCGCCTCGGCGTCCGGCTCATCCTTGGCGGTGTAGGGCGTGACGGACGGTTGCCACATCGGGTTCCGCTGCAGGCGAAACGCCGCATTCGCACCGAAGGCATAGAGACCGACCATGATCATTGTGACCGGATGGATGCCCCAGATCGCATACGCCGGGGCGAGATATGCGACGAGCGGGAGCGACAGCATCAACAACAGGACCGCTGCCTGCAGCATGTGTTTTTCATCCGCCGCCGCATGCTCGAGATTGATCTCGCGATAGACGATGTCGGCAACGACGAGAAAAACGGTTTGCGCGGCGATGCCACCAACCGCGTTCGATACGGCAAGCGACACCGAACCATCCACCGCCGCCGTGATCGACGTAACGAGCCCGGAAAGCGAGGTGCTCATACCAAGTAGCAGGCCACCCACGACGGCTTCACCGAGCCCTGTCCGATCGGCGAGCCGGTCCGCAATATCCGCCATGCGAATACCCGCTGCCGCGATCACGATCGCCGCCATGACAAACCCGGCGACGGCGAACTCGAGGGACACGGCGGGCATTGGGCGGCTCTCAGTCAGATGACGGTCATCCGTGAGCAAACTGGCGACCGCCCGGTCCTGTTCCGCTCAGTACCCACCCCATTTTGCGCCCCATACGGTCGACGCCGACCGGCATCCGCGCCTCTGCCGCCAATGGTGAAGCACACCAGCCGTCGGCGTCGTGATTGGTCGTGCACCACGCGAATCAGCTAACCTGCGTCAAGGTTTTTGTCCCGTCGTGTCCACACGTCGACTGTCGAGCTGGCTCGGCGGTCCTCCTGGGAGGCCACCGGAGATGACGCAGACCGACCAGACGACCTGGCACACCATCCGCTACCGGCTGACCGATCCGGTGGCTGGCGTGACTGCGTGGCAGGCTGAAGCGTTCGGTCTCCTGCTGGCGGAGCGCGCCTACCCCGTGTTGCAGGCAACCTGTCGCGAGAACGCCAGCGACGCCTACGGGCTGTTCCGTCACGGTCTCGGTCGTCTCTGGGATCATCTCGAGGGGCGGATGTCGCCGCGCCTGCGACTGGTCCAACCGGACGATATCGAAGCACTTGCGCGCGCCCTTCCCGACACGGCCACCGCCGCGCGCGCGGTCGCAGCCGCAACGATCTGCCAGCATCTCGTGCGGTTCGTCGCGTCCGGCGATCGCGGCGACATCGCCCAGGCTGCGATCACGGCATATGCGGGAGCGCTGACGGCGTGGGCGCCGGGATACCGGCTGCCCGATGACGGAGATTGGGCGCGCGCGATCCCGTTCGACGAGATCGACGTTTTCGCCCAAACGGTTGCCAACGCCCCTGAGGTTCAGGCCGAAGTGCTCCGTCAGGCGGCCGACCTCGCCTTTATCGAAGCGCTGCGAGGCGAGCGTGCTGCCCAGTTCGATGCGATGCGGCGACGGGCGTTCTTGCCTGGAACACCTGCGGCCGACGACGCATCGTCGATTGCGCCTTCCCGTGCCGGCTAACCGGGCGCCCCACCGCGAAACCATGGCGCGAAACCGTGGCGCGTTCGACGCAGTCGGACGGAATCGTGCCGACCCGCAACAACGATCCCGATCGGGCCGCGCAGGAGCCACATTTGGCGCGTTATTGCCGCCGCGAGCGGAATGCCACGTCGCGGCCTGGCGGGTATCAACGTAACAGGCCACGCACGCAGCGAGAACGGGGCTACCGGAACGATGGAGCGGTTACGCGTGATGTCGAAGACGTCGTCGAGCACCCTGCCCGCACCCCCTCGCCCCGATCGACCGACAAGCAAGCGCACCCTGAAACGCTGCTCAGGCCTCACGGAAGTCTTGGCGCGCATCGCGATCATCGTGCTTATCCCGTGCGCTTTATTATCCCCCGCATCCGCTGACGATGGGCACGATGGGCCAACGGCCGAAGACTACCTCACCGAGTTCAACCCGCAGGCGATCATCGTGCCGAACGGTGAGCTGATCGTCGCCGGCCGTCGACTGCGCTGCGGTAGCCGACCAACGGTGCTTGACCCCGAACTCGATGACTATGGCGCCGCCTACCCGGGCTTCATCATTCTCAATCCGGATCGCATGTCGCGCCTTCCGACCGCCGTGCAACTCTGGATCCACGGCCACGAATGCGCGCACCAGTTTCGCGGGCCCGATGAGGTGACCGCCGACTGTTTCGCCGTCCAACGAGGGCGTCGCCGCGGCTGGCTCTCGCCGGCAGGCATCGAGGAGATCTGCGCATTCATCAGCTCGGCGAAGGGCGACACGACGCATTACGCCGGGCCGAAACGCTGCGAGCTGATGCGCCAGTGCTTCCGCGACCGTAAGATCTGGTAGCCGACGCCGGGCCGGGCAATCGCGGTCGGCATGCGGGCGGGCTTACGCGAATCATTTAGCGTCCCGCGGCATGGACGTGTTCAGCACAGCCGCCCAGATTTTCTCCCTCGCCGAAGTCGTCGCCGGGTGGCACGGCAGTCTGCGCGCGCTCGATAACACCCGCCGCGCCAAAGTCGCCGCCTATTGCGACACCGTCGCGGATACGCTTGCGCGGGCTTCCGATGCACTCGCCGTCGTCGCCGAGCCAACGAGCCAGGCCCGCGCTCGCACAGCCGCCGGGAGAGATCTTAAGCGCGAACTCACCCGGCTGAAGGGCAACCTCTCCGACTTGACCGAGCTCCTCGACGGATCGCTTGACGGGCGCAAGATCGCCGGCGTTAAAAGGCGCCTCGGCGGCATCGTGGAAGGCGACGCGGTTGATCGGTTACTCCTGCGCGCCCGTGCGCCGGGCGAGATCGCAGGGCTTGACCGTCGCCTCGATATGCTGAGCGAAGCCGAGGGCGAATTCCGCGCGCTGGCCGACCGGCTCAAAGTCTAGCGCCTGCCGATTGCCTGCATGTATGAACGCGCCTGGCGCAAAGACCATGGACTGGGAGGTCCCACGATGCAGAAGTTTACCACCCTCTCCGGCGTGGCCGCACCGCTGCCGATGATCAACGTCGACACCGACATGATCATCCCGAAGCAGTTTCTGAAGACCATCAAGCGCAACGGGCTTGGGGCAAATCTGTTCGATGAAATGCGCTTCGAAGACGGGAAGGAAAATCCCGACTTCGTGCTGAACAAGCCCGCTTATCGAACCGCAGAAATCCTCGTCGCTGGCGACAACTTCGGCTGCGGCTCCAGCCGTGAGCATGCACCGTGGGCGTTGCTCGATTTCGGGATCCGCTGCGTGATCGCCCCGTCGTTCGCCGACATTTTCTACAACAACTGCTTCAAGAATGGCATTTTGCCGGTCGTCCTCCCGCAGGAAGATGTCAACAAGCTGATGGATGACGACCGGCAAAATGCCATTCTTGAAGCAGTTGTTGTAGAAAATGTCGGCGAACGACGGGGCGATCACGCAGCGGATCCCGAAATCGAGCAACGCCCACGGTGCATGCTCACGGCTG
>JBCBJG010000314.1:0-3450 GCA_038523655.1 Pseudomonadota bacterium
GGACGATGCCATCCTCCAGTAGTTCGGCCTGCGTCGCTTCGGGCAGAAGTTCGGGCATTGTCGCGATGACAGCCGCGCGACCATTGGTCTCCCGCTGCGCGACGACGGACTGGGACAACGCCGTGACGGCATGGCGTACCGCGCAGCAGGAGACCAATGGTCGCGCGGCTGTCATCGCGACAATGCCCGAACTTCTGCCCGAAGCGACGCAGGCCGAACTACTGGAGGATGGCATCGTCCCGCTCGTCGGCCTCGATGACGCCTTGCTCACAATCGCTGCCTGCGCAGCTCCCGTATCGCCGGCCCCTGAAAGAGCCCACGGCCTGCGTCGGACCGCACCGCGCGACGCACAACTGCATCGAACCCGCAACCTGACCGAGCACGAGGCAAAGCTCCTGCTCAGCCACGCCGGCGTCCCAGTCCCATCCGGTGCTCTCGTCACCTCACCCGGTGAGGCACGCGCTGCGTTCGATGCGCTTGGACCCAATGTCGCGATGAAGGCGGTCGCCGCTGACTTGCTGCACAAGACCGAACTGGGGGCAGTGCGCCTGGGGCTGACGAGCCACGACGCCGTCCGTGACGCATACATCGCGCTAGCTGCCATCAGCCCGACCGTGCGGCTTGAGCAAATGGCGCCGTCCACCGTCGCGGAGATCATCGTTGGCATCCGCCACGATCCGGTCATCGGATTTTATCTCCTCGTTGGGTCGGGCGGAATATTGACCGAAGTCGTCGGCGACAGCGTTGTGCTCATCTTACCGACGTCAAGCGAGGCCATTCGCGCTGCGCTGCTGGCCCTGCGAAGCGCAGTGCTTCTCGCCGGGTTCCGCGGTCGCCCAGCGGGTGACATCGACGCCGCGGTCGCCGCCATCCACGCGCTCGCGGTCTTCGCGCAAGACCACGCCGACACGCTTGACGAGCTTGAAATCAATCCGCTGCTGGTTCACGCCCAAGGGGCGGGGGTAACCGCCGTCGACGCCGTGTTGCGCGTCGTCGAGAAGGCGGACCCGCCAGCCCCCATCGATACGCGCCAGGAGATCTCGTCGTGACCGATAGACCCTTCATCATCGAGCGTCGCGGCGCCGTCTTCGAGTTCACCCTCGCGCGCGGCAAGGCCAACGCGATCGATGCCGCAACCAGCAAACTGATGGGCGACGCGTTCGCCGAGTTCAGGGACGACCCCGAGATGCGCGTAGCGATCATCACGGGCGCCGGAGAGAAATTCTTCTGCCCCGGCTGGGACCTTAAATCCGCGGCCGAAGGAGAGGCACCGGACAGCGACTACGGCGTCGGCGGCTTCGCTGGTTTGCAGGAGCTGCCGAACCTGAACAAACCGGTGATCGCTGCGGTGAATGGCATCTGCTGCGGTGGTGGCCTCGAGTGGGCGCTTTCAGCCGACATGATCATTGCGAGCGAGCAGGCATCCTTTGCCCTCCCTGAGATCCGTTCCGGCACGATCGCGGACGCCGCAACGGCAAAGCTGCCAAAGCGCATCGCCTATAACATCGCGATGGAACTGCTGCTCACCGGCCGCTGGTTCACACCGGAAGAAGGAAAAATGTGGGGCCTCGTCAACGAGATCGTCCCACACGCTGATCTGATGACGCGCACGCGCGAGATCGCAGATCTCCTCGCCGCCGGCCCGCCGCTGGTCTATGCCGCGATCAAGGAAGTCGCCCGCGCCGCGGAGACGATGACCTTCCAGCAGCTGATGGACGGCATGAACAACCGGACCTTCCCTACCATCGCCACCCTCTACGACAGCGACGACCAACTCGAGGGCGCCCGCGCCTTCGCAGAAAAACGCGATCCCGTCTGGAAGGGAAAGTAATCATGCTCGACGGTATCGACTGGGCCCGCGCATTCGAGCTTGCGAATACAGCCGTGCTCCCTGCCTGGCTTTACCTGCTCATTGGCCCGCGTACGATCCGCTGGCTGAATGTCACGGCTCAGTATGTCTGGCCCGCCGGCCTCGCATTCGCTTACGCGTTGATCGTGATCCCAATGCTGGGAACGCTGGATTTCTCGTCGTTCGGCTCACTCGCTGGCGTCCAGTCGATGCTGTCGAACGATGCCGGCATGACGGCCGGCTGGCTCCACTACCTCGCGTTCGATCTGTTCGTCGGCGGCTGGATCGCACGCCATGCCGACCGGGCCGGCTGGTCGCGTCTCACGCAGGCCCCGGTGCTGATCGCAACCCTCATGCTCGGTCCTCTTGGCCTGCTAATTTTTCTCGTCATCCAGGCAATCCGCGGAGCACGCGCGTGACCCCCGAAACCCTGCTTGCCTTCAACGGCGCTCTCCTCCTCGCCGTCGCAAGCCCGGGGCCGGCTCTACTCGTTGCGATGCAGACGAGCCTCGCGAACGGTCGCGCCGCCGGGGTTGCCGTCGGCGCTGGCCTCGCATGTATGGCCTCCCTCTGGACCCTGATGGCGCTGCTGGGCCTGGATGCTCTGTTTGCGCTGGTACCGTGGGCTTTCGGCGCCGCAAAGGTCGCCGGGATGCTTTATCTCCTCTGGATCGCATACGGTATTTGGCGCGGCGCCCGCGAGCCGCTTGCTGAACGCGAACCCGTACCTCTGGCCCGCGCGTTCCGAACCGGCATCCTGATCAATGCACTCAATCCGAAATCGGTGCTGTTCGCCGCCGCCGTTCTCGTCGTCATTTTCCCTCCCGGCATGACGCTGGTCGAGAACCTCACGGTCATGGCGAACCATCTGGTTTTGGAGATGATTTCCTACGCGGGGATCGCGACCGTGATGACCACACCAGCCGTCGCACGCCGATACCTCGCGCTTCGGGTTTGGCTCGATCGCGCGGCCGCGCTCGTCCTCGGCGCGCTTGGACTGCGTCTCCTCCTCTCCCGCTGAAACCCGCTTGGGTGCGGGGGTGGGCAGGTAGCCCGTCCAACTCAAATCGCCTTCCGCACCGCGAAATAACGTCCCGCCGCGACACCATCGGCAAGCTGCATTGGCTCGCAGCCCGGAATAGTCACGTCGAGGTCACTGAGCAGGATAGCACCCGGCGCCATTGCCGGGCCGATCTCGGCTTCAAGCAACGCAGTCATGCGGGCGCAGTGCTCGGGGACCGGTCCACCGATATCCGCATGCACAAGCGCAACCTCGTCACGATGCCGCGCCACGGCGGGCGCGAGCGTTTCCAGCAACTCCCCGAAATAGAGATGCGTATCGTCCGGAATGCAGGTCGGATGCGCTGCGATCTTGCGCTCAAAGACGAAGATATCACGCTCCGCCATGTTCTCGCGGAGATGATCGTAGGTCCGCCCGTTGCCGAGCCCGAGCTCGAAGACCACCCCCGGCACATCGACCAGCGCATCCCGCGCCAGGTCCAACATTGCACGCTGCGCTTCCAGCCGGCGGATCATCGAATCCAGTCGCGACATATTTTTATGTCGAGATCGGAAACACACGTCTGAACTCCAGTCACTTA
>JBCBJG010000315.1:0-3441 GCA_038523655.1 Pseudomonadota bacterium
CTGACGCTGCAGCGCACGGTGCGGCGTCAGCGAGGTAGGTCACCCCGACAGTATTTTTCGCCCCGACATTGCAGCCTGACCAGCAATCGCCGCAGGCGCGGCACGCCGGCTGCTGCACGCCGGCGGCATTCAGCCCGGCGCGATGCGAGATCGTCATGCGTGGCAGAATTACTTCGCCCCCGGCAATCTCGGCCGCGCGGACCATGCCGTGGTATTTGGCAAAGCGCTCCGGTTGCGGGACAGCGCCGACGCCGAGCATATGCTCCGCGCGCGACAGCCCGTCCGCGAGGCCGCCGTCGCCCAGCACGGCACGTGGCCAACCGAGGCGCCGCAGCCGCGAAAAATCCGGCCGCAACACGACACCGGCATTGACGAGCGAGCCACCACCGACCCCGGTCGCCGCGAACACACTCATCCCGCGCCCCGCCGTCATACGGAAAAGCCCCGTCGGATCGCCAAGCGTGATCCGGCGCCCTTCGATCCGCATGGCACGGCGCCGTGCTCCGATGGTGGTTGGAAAATCTCCCGGGTGCCACAGCCGCCCTTGTTCCAGCACGGCCACCCGCAATCCCATCCGCGCAAACCGCGACGCCGCCACCCCGCCGCCATAGCCGGAGCCGACCACCACCACGTCGTAGTGCGGCGCGAGCGCGTCGAGCGGGCGGGCGCGGAGGGGGTGATCGGCCTGCGACATGTCGTGATGTTCCTGTCATCGGATCGTCAAGCGCCACCTCCGGGATCTGGCGACCAGGCGATCCGCGGGCAGCCAACGCAATGATCCCGGTGCGGATGAAAAGCACTGCGCTTGTAGAAAAGCATTATCCGCGCCTAACGGGCACGTGGACGATGTCGCGCCCGCGCATGTTGGTTAACGCCGCGGGGCTTGATCGGTCCCGCATGCGCATATCGTCGGCACATGGGCCGCAAAGCGTGGCGGGGCATGCCGATTGTCATCGCCCGATCCGCGACCGCGCAGGATGGCGTATACGGGGCGCGGATATGACCGAACGCTACCAGGAAGGCCGAGCCCGGATGTCTCACCTCACCGTCTATCTTTCAGGCGAAATCCATACGGACTGGCGCGAGCAGATCGAGAAGGGCACGGCAGATGCCGGCCTCGACGTCGACTTCACCGCGCCCGTCACCAATCATGCGAACTCGGACGACTGCGGCGTCGCGATCCTCGGCGCGGAAGACAAAAAGTTCTGGCACGATCATAAGGGAGCGAAAGTCAACGCGATCCGCACCCGCACGCTGATCGAGGACGCTGACATCGTCGTTGTCCGCTTCGGTGAGAAGTACAAGCAGTGGAATGCCGCGTTCGATGCAGGCTATGCCGCGGCTCTCGGTACGCCGTTGATCATCATGCACGGCGACGACCATCAACATGCGCTGAAGGAGGTTGATGCTGCGGCACTCGCCGTGACCGAAACGCCTGAGCAGGTCGTCGAAATCCTCCGCTATGTGCAGACGGGCACGCTGCCGACGTCGTGAGCGGGGATATTTTACGTGACGGCCGAACGTCGACCGTATCCGTGCCGGGCCAGATGTCTTCGCGTGCGCCCATACTCCAGCGCGTCCGCCCGGCGCGCGCTGCCGACCGAATACGCCCGGCCCGTCTCCACGAAGCGCCGCATCTATCGGCGCTCGCTTGTGCAGCGAAAGCGTCCTGGGGATACGGCCCGGCAATGATGGCGCGCTGGCATGCGGAACTCACCGTGCCCACCGAGGCGATCGCAACCGACACGGTCCTCGTCCTTGAGGCGCCAGACCTGATCGCCGGGTACATGTGGCTTGTCGAGCATGCCGCAACGCTCGAGATCGAGCATCTGTTCGTCGCGCCAGAGCATCACCGGCGCGGCTACGGTCGTCATCTTTTCAGCGAAGCGGTGCGGCGTGCACGGGCAGCCGGTCATCCGCTCGTGGTCGAGAGTGATCCCTATGCCGCTGATTTTTACACCGCCATGGGTATGACGCACGAAGGTACGCGCGTATCTGCAACCATTCCGGGCCGTTCCCTCCCGCTCTTGCGTCTGGGTGTGGAGGAAAATCAGTCAGCCCGGCGGTGACCTGACCTGCGACCCTGGCAGTAAAATCTCGCCGAGCGCGTTACGTGCGGCTGGCGTCAGGCGAGGTGTTGGCGCGTGCGGGTCAGGTTCGATCACCTCGCTAAGCCACTGCCAGTCCGCCATCTGCCCACGCGCCCAGGTCATCTGACGCTTGGCGTAACGTCGGCTGGCCTGGGCCGCCGCGCTAATGGCCTCTGCGAGAGCAAGTTCCCCTTTCAACACTGCGGCAATCTGCGGGACGCCGATTGCCTTCATGATGGGGAGCGCTGGATCGAGATCGCGCGCAACCAGCCGCTCGACCTCCGCGACAGCCCCGCCCGCGACCATCGCCTCGAACCGCGCATCGATCCGTCGGTAAAGCGCCTCACGGTCCGGCGCGACTACGAGCCGGCAGGTCAACGATGTGGCAAGTGCGCCCTCGTGCGGCGCGGCCTGCCATGCACTCAGCGCCTGCCCGGTTGCTTCGAAAACTTCGAGCGCGCGCAGGACGCGTTGGCGGTCCGCGCCATCAAGGCGACTGGCACCGACGGGGTCGCATGCGGTGAGCCGGGCGTACAGCGCATCATCCGACAGACTCTCGGCCTCGGCCCGCAGCCGGGAGCGAACAGTGTCAGGCACCGATGGGACCTCGGCGAGCCCGCGGAGGAGGCTGAGAAAATAAAGTCCCGTGCCGCCGACAACGATGACGGGTTGCCCTCGCGTGCGCGCCTCCGCGATCTCTTTGCATGCCTGATCAAGCCAGCGCCGCACCGAGTAGCTTTCCGCGCCGTCGATGTGGCCGTAGAGACGATGCGGGGCGAGGGCGGTATCCGCCGCGCTCGGCCGGGCGGAAACAATGTGCAGATCGCTGTAGACCTGCAGTGCGTCGGCATTGACGATCAGGCCACCGATTTCCTGTGCGATGGCCAAAGCGAAAGCGGACTTTCCACTCCCTGTCGGCCCGGCGATGAGGATGACTGCTGGCGGCGCCACGTCGTCGGGCATCAGGCGGCGACGTCGAAGCGCGAGCCGAGTGGCTTGGTCGGGGACCAGTAGATCTCGCGCGCCGGCACATCGACCAGCGTTCGCTCCGGCCACCGAAGAGCGGTCAGCGCGCCGCCGAAAACGCACCCGGTATCGATGCAGACCGTCTCGTTGATCCACTCCGCCTGGCGCATCGGCGTATGTCCGTACACGACCACCGCCGACCCGCCGTAGCTTTGCCCCCACTCAAGCCGGACGGGAAAGCCGTATGCATCCCGCTCGCCGGTCGTATCGCCATAGAGCGCAAAGCTGCGCGCGGCCTTGCTGTCGATACCGTGCAGATGCTCAGCGAGACCGGCGTGCGCGACCACGAGCCGACCGCCGTCGAGCACGAGGTGATGCGGCAGGC
>JBCBJG010000316.1:0-3429 GCA_038523655.1 Pseudomonadota bacterium
CTGCGCAGGCTCGATGATGCCCTGCGGATCGACCATGAGACTCCGGCGCTGCTGCGGGCTTTGGACGGGCGGTACATCCATCCCGTCGCCGGCGGTGACCTCGTTCGCTCGCCCGATATTCTTCCGAGCGGACGAAACATCCACGGGTTCGATCCGTTCAAGCTCCCGAGCGCTTTTGCGGTGCGTGAGGGCGCCGATCATGCGCAGCGGTTGCTCGCGCGGCACATGGCGGAGGGATATCCTCTGCCCGAATGTATCGCGCTCGTGCTGTGGGGAACCGATAACCTTAAGAGCGAAGGCGGGCCGATCTCGCAGATGCTGGCGCTGATCGGTGCGCGTCCGCGGTTCGACAGTTACGGCCGGCTCGCAGGATCCGAGCTTATTCCGCTCGGTGAGCTTGGTCGTCCCCGGATCGATGTGGTCGCCACGCTTTCGGGTATCTTCCGGGACCTGCTGCCGCTGCAGACGCGCATGCTGGCCGATGCTGCCTATTTGGCTGCCTCGGCGGACGAGCCGGAGGATAAAAATTATGTGCGCAAGCATGCGCGGGCAGCGCAGCAGACGCATAACTGCAGCCTGGAGACCGCAGCGCTTCGGGTCTTCTCCAACGCCGAGAGTGCGTATGGCTCTAACGTCAATCATCTGATCGACAGCGGTGCGTGGGCGGAGGAAGCCGAACTCGGCGCCGCATTCACGGCGCGTAAGTGTTTCGCCTACGGGCGCAGTGGCGAGCCCGCAAAACAGACGGCGCTGCTCGGCGATATGCTGGGCAAGGTCGATCTCGCTTACCAGAACATCGAATCCGCCGAACTCGGTGTGACCACGATCGACCACTACTTCGACACACTCGGTGGTATCGGCCGCGCAGTTCAGGATGCGCGCGGAGAAAAAACGCCGATCTATCTCGGTGATCAGACGCAGGGTAAGGCGAAGGTCCGCACCCTCGGCGAGCAAGTGGCGCTGGAGACGCGCACGCGCGCGCTGAACCCCAAGTGGTTTGAGGGCATGCTTGCCCACGGGTACGAAGGTGTCCGCCAGATCGAGGCGCACGTCACGAACACGATGGGCTGGTCCGCGACGACCGGACAGGTGGACCCGTGGGTCTACAAGCACATCACGCAGACGTATGTGCTGGACGCAGAAATGCGGGAGCGGCTTGCGGAATTAAATCCCAAGGCTTCCGTGCGTGTCGCCAATCGGCTGATCGAAGCGCACGAACGCGATTACTGGCAACCCGATGAAGAAACGCTCGCGGCGCTCCAGTCCGCAGGTGAAGAGCTCGAAGACCGCCTCGAAGGCGTGATCTGAGACGTAATGGGAAGACGAGGTCCGCAATGACGACGACCCTGCTCGATAAACGCCCGCAGAGTGGCAGACCACGCGATGGCGACGGTGCCGGAAGCGTACAGGTCAAGCTTGATCCAACGGTCAAGATCGACACCGCGAAGGTGTTCTCCGTTTACGGCAAGGGAGGCATCGGCAAGAGCACGACGTCGTCGAATTTGTCGGTCGCGTTCTCGAAACTCGGCAAACGGGTGCTGCAGATCGGCTGCGATCCGAAGCACGATTCGACCTTTACGCTGACCAAGCAGCTGATGCCGACGGTGATCGACGTGCTGGAGCAGGTCGATTTTCACTCCGAAGAGCTGCGGGCGGAAGACTTCGTCTACGAAGGCTACAATGGGGTCATGTGCGTCGAGGCGGGAGGGCCGCCGGCCGGCACCGGCTGCGGCGGATATGTTGTCGGGCAGACGGTGAAACTGCTGAAGGAGCATCACCTCCTCGAAGATACTGATGTCGTGATCTTCGATGTGCTTGGCGACGTGGTGTGCGGTGGGTTTGCCGCGCCGTTGCAGCATGCGGACCGGGCGGTGATAGTCACGGCCAACGACTTCGACTCGATCTACGCGATGAACCGGATCGTGGCGGCTGTGCAGGCGAAGTCGCGAAACTACGACGTGCGGCTCGCCGGCTGTATCGCGAACCGCTCCCGCGATACCGACGAAGTGGACAAATATTGCGACCGGGTCGGATTCAAGCGGATCGCGCATCTGCCTGACCTCGATGCGATCCGGCTTTCGCGCCTCAACAAGCGCACGCTCTTTGAAATGGACGCGACCGACGAGGTCGTCGACGTGCAGAAGGAATACGTCCGGCTCGCGGAGACGCTCTGGAACGGAACCGAGCCGCTGGCCCCGGCACCGATCAAGGACCGGGAGATCTTCGAACTCCTGGGGTTCAACTGATGCGCTTGAGCACATACGAGGCGCAGCGCGGGCGGGTTGAAGCCTACTTCGATCGGACCGCCGCGGAGACCTGGACTCGGTTGACGTCCGATGCGCCGGTGAGCGGCATTCGCGCGACGGTGCGCGCCGGGCGTGAGGAGATGCGGACGCAGATTCTCTCCCGTCTGCCGGCGCGGCTTGATGGCTGTCGGGTGCTCGATGCTGGCTGCGGCACCGGTGCGCTCGCATGTGAACTTGCGGCGCGCGGTGCAGATGTCGTCGGCGTCGATCTTGCGCCAGCGATGATCGAGGTCGCGGTGGCGCGGGCGCCCGAGGCGATCCGTGAGGCGTGCGGCGGACGTTCAACGAACGGGTCGGTCGCGTTTCACGCCGGTGACATGCTCGATACCGGTCACGGGCGGTTCGACTTCGTTGTCTCGATGGATTGCCTGATCCACTACGGCGTGAAGGATACCGTCGCGGCTCTCGAGGGGCTCAGCGCGCGGACGACGCGAGGTATCCTCTTCACGTTCGCACCACGCACGCCAGCGCTCGCGCTGATGCACACAGCCGGAAAACTCTTTCCGCGCGGCGATCGTTCACCGGCGATCACACCGGTCAGCGAGGGCCGCCTGCGCCGGATGATCGGCGAGAGCGAAAAACTCTGTGGTTGGACGGCGAGCGATACCGCCCGGGTCTCGCGCGGATTTTATACCAGCCAGGTCATGAGGCTCGTTCGCCGATGACCGAGCGCCCGCCTAGCTTTGCTGACTTCCTGAACGGGCTCGGTCCGCGGTTCCTACCGTTCGCCGATGCTGCGACGCGCGAGCTGCCGCTGGCGCGTTTGCTGCGCCTTGCCCTTTTTCAGATGACGGTCGGTATGGCGGCGGTGTTGCTGGCGGGCACACTCAACCGGGTGATGATCGTCGAGCTGTTCGTGCCGGCGTGGCTCGTCTCGGTAATGATCGCGCTGCCGCTGCTTTTTGCTCCGTTCCGTGCGCTTGTCGGCCATCGCTCCGATCAGCATCTCTCGCATCTTGGCTGGCGGCGCGTGCCCTTCATCTGGATCGGCACGATGCTCCAGTTCGGCGGTCTGGCGATCATGCCGTTCGCGCTCATTCTGCTTGCGGGAAGTGGTACCGGTGGGCCGGTCTGGATTGGGCATGTCGGTGCAGCGGTCGCGTTTCTGCTTGTCGGCGCAGGC
>JBCBJG010000317.1:0-3422 GCA_038523655.1 Pseudomonadota bacterium
GAGGCGATCCGCCGGGCGCGTAAACTTGCGCGCAAACGCGCTCAACGCGAGGGTCTTCTGCCGTCCAAGCGCAAAGCGACCCGGCGCTGATCCGTCGGATGCGTCCACGCACAACGTGGGCAGCGATTTTCCAGCGTTGATAGATCAAAACGACCGGTGATTCACCGGTCGTTTTTTGTGGGCAACCGAGAAGCAGTCGAGCCTCACCTGCGGGCCCCGGGTGCAACGACCGGGCTGCTCGGACTTCCGCGGACCGGAGGATCCTCAGGCAGCCGCTGATAACTCTCCGCTCTCCCGGGCTCGGAGGTCGTCGTCCGCTCCCCCACCCTCCGGCAATGACAGTCGCGGCAGCAGCAGTGCCTTTCGCGCCGCGGCCGCCTGCGCATTTCTCTCCTTCACGTGCCCGAAGCCACGTACCGACATAGGCAGCTCGGCGAGTTCGACGGCCACCGCATGGTTGTCGACCGTGAGTGCATGGTGGATTCGATCGAGCAGGGCTTCGTACTCCGTGATTGCCTCGCGTTCGTCGCGACGCTCCTGGGTGTAGCCAAACACATCCCACCGCGTGCCGCGCAACGCCTTGAGTTTTGCGAGCACACCAAACGCCTTCAGCATCCACGGCCCGAACGTGCGCTTGATCGGCTCACCGGTCCTCGCATCCCGCTCGCCGATCACCGGCGGCGCAAGGTGGAAGGTCAGAGAATAATCTCCCTCAAACTGCGCTTCCAACTCCGCCTTGAAGGCCGGGTCGGTATAAAGCCGCGCGACTTCGTATTCGTCCTTATAGGCAAGGAGTTTTGCGTAAGCCTGAGCCGCAGCCGTTGCGAGTACGTCTGACCCGGGTTTCACGGTCGCTTCCCGCTCCGCAATCTTGGCGATGCGCGCCGCATATTTCTCCGCAAGTGCGTCGTCTTGATAGGCCGTCAGGTGCGCACGTCGGTGGGCGACGATTTCGTCCATCGTCTCAGGCAGGGAAGGCTGCGCACTTCCCCCTGTTGCATTTCCGGTAGCATCCGCGCCGGCAAGGCCCGCCACCGCTTCCGGTTTCTCGGCTGCGATCCGTCCTGCAACGAACGCCTGCCGGTTCATCTCCACGGCCGCGCCGTTGAGCTTGATCGCCTCCAAAATCGACTTCTCGGTCACAGGCACCATGCCGTGCTGCCAGGCGAACCCGAGCATGAACATGTTTGACGCGATGCTGTCGCCGAACAGGCTTAACGCCATCGCATGCGCATCGACGAGTGCCGTGCGGTCATCGCCGCTCGCCTCGCTCACTGCATGGCGCAGCCGCATGGCCGGCAGCTCGAGGTCCGGGTTCTTCGTAAAGTCGCCGGTGATCATCTCGTGGCTGTTGAGGGCAATGCGCGTATGCCCGCGCTGCACGGTATCGAGGACCTTGCGGCCACCGGTCACAACGAGATCGCACCCGATGATCGCATCGGCGCCACCGACGCCCGCCCGGATCGAGTGAATATGCTCCGGCGCATCCGCGATCCGGACATGGCAGGCAACCGCACCGCCTTTTTGCGCAAGCCCCGCCATATCGATTGACCCGAAGGCACGCCCGTCGAGATGCGCCGCCTGCCCGATGATCGCACTGATCGTCACCACGCCGGTGCCACCGACGCCGGTAATGACGAGCGCATGTGATCGCCCGTCGAGCGCTGGCAACTCCGGTGCGTGCAGTTCGCCGACATGCCGCATCAAATCATCGGCAATATCAGGCGCACTCGGTCGGCGAAGTTTTCCTCCCTCCACTGTCACGAAGCTTGGGCAAAATCCGTTGACGCACGAAAAGTCTTTGTTGCAGCTCGACTGGTCGACTGCGCGCTTCCTCCCATGCGCTGTCTCGACCGGCACAATCGCCACACAGTTCGACTTGACCCCGCAGTCGCCGCAGCCTTCGCACACCGCCGTGTTGATGAACGCGCGTTTCGCCGGGTCGGGGTAAAGTCCACGCTTGCGCCGCCGCCGCTTCTCAGCCGCGCAAGTCTGATCGTAGATCATCACCGTCACACCCGGCGTCTCCGCGAGGTCTTCCTGCACGCCCGCAAGCTGAGAGCGGTGCTCGATCCGCGTCCCGCCGGGGAATTCGGCGGAGGTAAACTTTTCGGGCTCGTCACTCACCACAGCGATCTTGGCGACTTTTTCCGCCGCCATCTGCCGCGCAATCTGCGGCACCGTGATCGCGCCATCCAACGTCTGCCCACCGGTCATCGCCACGGCATCGTTGTAGAGAATTTTGTAGGTGATGTTCACGCCGGCCGCGACGGAGGCCCGAACCGCAAGCGAGCCGGAATGCGTGTAGGTGCCATCGCCGAGATTCTGGAACACATGGTCGCGCAACGAGAACGGCGCTTCGCCGATCCAGTTGGTCCCCTCGGCGCCCATCTGGGTGAAGCCCTCCGTCGAACGGTCCATCCAGAGCGCCATGTAATGGCAGCCGATCCCCGCAAAGGCACGCGATCCTTCCGGCACGACGGTCGACGAGTTGTGCGGGCATCCGGCACAGAAGTAGGGGATGCGGCTCGCGATCTCAGCAACCGCGCCGTCGTTCCCGCGCTGCCGACGCAGCGCATCAAGCCGCCGTGCGACGGAGCCATTCCCCGTCGCGGCCACAATCCGCTCACCGAGCTCGATGGCGATATCAGCAGGTTCGAGCGCGCCCTTTGCAGGGAACAGCACGTGGCCGTTTTCATCCCTTTTACCGATCACCGCCGGCGCACCGGCCAACCCGTAAAGCTGCTCTTTGATCTGCGTTTCGATCAACGAGCGTTTTTCCTCCACCACGACGATCAGGTCGAGCCCATCGGCGAAGGCGGCCAACCCCTCCGGCTCGAGCGGCCACGGCATCGCAACCTTGTAGAGCCGCACGCCGATATCGGCGGCCGAAACTTCGTCGATCCCCAAGGCATCGAGCGCCTGGCGCGTATCGAGGTAACTTTTGCCTGTCGAGACGATCCCGATCTTCGGCGCCGAGCCCCCACGCATCGTGATTCGGTCGAAGCGATTGGCGCGGGCGAAGGCGAGAATGGCGTCACGCTTATGATCGTGCAGGCGGGCTTCCTTGTCGAGCGGCGTGTCGTTGCCGCGGATGTTCAGCCCGCCCTCCGGAAGGTCATAAGCCTCCGGCGCTTTAATCTCCACGCGGTTGATCCGTCCATCGACCGTCGCTGTCGCCTCGATGTTATCCTTGACGCACTTAATACCGACCCAGACGCCTGCGTAGCGCGAGAGCGCGATACCGAGCACGCCGTAGTCCAGAATGTCCTGCACACCGGCCGGGTTCAGCACAGGGATCATGGCATCCACGAATGCGAACTCGCTCTGATGCGCCGAGGTGGACGATTCGCAGGTGTGGTCGTCTCCCATCAATGCGAGGACACCGCCGAGCCGGGACGTCCCTGCGTGGTTTGCGTGGC
>JBCBJG010000318.1:0-3415 GCA_038523655.1 Pseudomonadota bacterium
CGCTTCGGAGACGCGCGCCTCGACCGATCGGCCGCCTTCGTCTTCAGGAACCGACGTGGCATCTCCGAGCGTCCCCTCACGGAGTGCCAAACGGCGCGCTGCCTCGCCAAGCGCCAGGAGAGCGGTGGCAAACAAACCGCCGAGTACGGTCCGCGCGCGCGGGCCGAGCAGGCCGGCCTCGACCGTATAGCGCACCAGAAAGAGACCGCCGATCGCGAGGGCGAGGCCGCCGATCCAGACGGTCAGGTTGCCGCCAATCCGGTCTTCGAGGCGCGCGCCCGCAGGTGATGCGGGCGGTGGTGGAGATGGCGTTTCGCCTGACGGGAGCGCCGGGCCCGTCGCCTCGGGGGGGAGCGGCGGTGGCATGGCGCCGGTCGCGGCGCGCGGCTGGCCATCGGGTTCACCAAAGTCGGTTTCGCCTAAGGTGGGATCGCCGGCGGCAGGTTCGCCAGGAATGGATTCGGAAGGATCGGGTTCGGCTGATGCAGCATCTGGGAACGCCTGTGCCTGCGGCGCTCCAGCTGCGTCAGGCGCTTCGATCGGGAGCGTCCCACGTGCAGCGTCCGCCTCCAGCCGCAGCATCCTGATCTCCTGGCGCAAGCTCGCGAGCTGGAATGCCGAGATGATCCCAAGAAGACTGCCGGCGCAGATCGCGGCGAGCGTCACCACCGCCAGGATCGCCAAAACCGATATCCCCATCGTGCGCCGCTCCCGCTCGTTGTCCGGTTGTTAGCCCGTCCGCCAACGGTTGCAGACCAAATCGGCGCCATGACGACGCACCCTGAGAATCCGCGCCCTCACGATCGACCCGCGCATGCTGCGATCCCGACTGGCAAACGGCGCCTGGGCCGCCGCTTTGTGCCAATCCGGGACATGGCGCAATTATTCCTCCATGTTGGTTACCCGAGTGTGAGCAAAACCCGCCAGAATGGAGGGAAAATCGAGGGCTCGGGCAACCATTCCTGAACCGTTCGACGGCATGTTCGGGCTCTGCCCCATGCAGGAGTATTGCGTATGTTGAAACCTGTCCTCATCGCGTCTGCGGCCGTCTCTCTGACGGCTGGCGCGATCTCTGCGTTCGCCGCCCCGGCGGATGCCCAAACGATCCGGAAAAATTCGCTCGCGGACCGCTACACCGTGGCGTTTCCCTCGGCGCATCGACCGGGCCAGATCATCGTGTCGTTCAGCGACCGGCGGCTCTATCACGTCACGGCACCGGGCCGGGCGACCAGCTACCCGATCGCGGTTCCGAGGCCGAAGAGCCGCTGGTCCGGCACCAACCGCATTACGATGAAGAAGAAAAATCCGACATGGACGCCGACGGCCTCCATGCGCGCGGAAAATCCGCGGCTGCCGCGGGTCGTCAAGGGTGGTGATCCGCGCAACCCGCTCGGCAACCGCGCGCTTTATCTCGGCTCGACGCTCTACCGCATTCATGGCACCGATGCGCCGTGGACGATCGGAAAGAACGTCTCCAAAGGCTGCGTGCGCATGCACAATCGCCATGTCGCGGAGCTTTATAACAAGGTCGGCGTCGGCACGCGGGTGACGGCGACGTACAAAAGCTATCGCACGCGCCCGCTCGGCCCGGTCCAGTACGCGGCATCGAGCAAGCATCCGCAGGCGCGCAAACGTGTCCGTCGACCGGCCGTTCGCCGCGTTGGCCGGAACGGCTACGCCGTCGGCGTGCGCCGACAGCAGCAACAGCCGGACCTGCTGACCTGGTTGCTCGGAAGCTAATCACGCGGATTCTATCTCCTCGTGGACCACACCGAAACACGCCCAGACGACACCTCCCATGGCAGGGGGGAGCAAGGGGTCACCTTCGCACCGTCTCTGGGAAGCCGACCGCTGAGGGGCACTCGGTCGGCTTGTGCGGGCCCGGCATCAGCCGGGCCCGCCGTCTGCTCAGCCCAACACCTTCCGTCGCGGCGCGCTGCCATCGCCGGCGCCATCTGCGAGCGCACGCGCGTTAACTCTGACCGACACGCGGGCTGGCGCCTCATTCATTGTCATAGAACTGTCATGGATCGCGGAGGCGATCGATCATGCACAGTTCAAAAAAGACAATGCTGCTGCCCGGATCGTCCGGGGCAGCGGCAGGCGAGGCGATGTTCGTGCACGCGCGCGTGCCCGTGGCGATGCTGGTTGCCGCCGCAGTCTTTACAGTCACGCTGCTGGCTCAAGTCACCGTTGGTGATCTCACCTTCGTGCAGACGCTCACCAGTGAAGATCATCTGATTGAAAATCTCTCCGTTGTCGCGTTTGCGGTCGGGCTGGTTTGCTGCGTGGTTGCCTTATCGCGGCGCCGTTATCGGCTGACCGCCGGGCTCTGGGCGGTGTTGTGCCTCCTGTTCATTGGTGAGGAGACAAGCTGGTTTCAGAGGCTGCTGAACTACGAGGTCCCAGCGGTCGAGGCGATCAACTCCCAGGGGGAATTCAATCTCCACAACCTCGACATCCTGCACGGTGGTCGGGGGCGCACGCTCATCGGTGAGGATGGGGCTCTGGCGATGGATCCGGCGCGGTTGTTGTCGTCGCAATCGCTCTTCCGGATCGGGTTTTTCGGTTACTTCCTTATTATCCCGCTGCTGCTCTTTGTGCCTGCTTTCGCCCGGCTGGCGCGGCGCATCGGTTTACCTCCATTCGATCTGCGGATGCTCGCGCTGCTCGGGCTGCTGATCGTCGCCACCGTCGTCCTCACCTTAATGGTCGCCCCAGACCGGCGGCTCGCGGTTGCGGAGTGTCGCGAATTTCTCTTCGCGCTGACGATCGCCTTCTACGCGTCAACGATGGTGCGCAGCGCGGCGGAACGCGACCCACGCGAGAGCGATAACGATGCTGTGCTGGTGGCCCGCCAACCCATGCCGGCTGAAGCGGCTATACCGGCTGGCGTCGGCGCGGCACGCGCCCAGCAGGCCCAGATCCGCACACGCCGGGCATTCCTCCCCGCGGAAGGCGCCGTCGCTTCGGTTGCCTGATCCGCGTGCCGCACCGGTAGCAAAGGTTTGCACCCCGTGACTTCTGCCGCGCTCCCACCCCCAAGCGCATCTTCCGGGAAAACCGACGGTGGTCGCGCGGGTCGACCATCAGCCCCGCCTACCGCGACCGGCGAGGAACGCTGGCTGGCGATCGCAACAACTGCGCTCTTCGCGGCGAGCAGTCTGGTCTGGATAGAACCCGCGCCGTTTGATCTGCTGCTGATCGGATTTCTCGCCGTGCTGCTCGCGCGCGGTCTCAGGGTACCGCGGGCGCACTCGCTGCTCATTCTGGTGTTCAGCGTCTTGGCGATCACCGGCGTGGTGGCAGCCACCTTTTCCGCAGCGCTGGTCGATTCCTTCCGCCACGTGGCGATTTCGATCTTTCTTTTCCTCGGCGCGATCGGCCTCGCGGCGTTTTACACTTCGCGCGGGGA
>JBCBJG010000319.1:0-3404 GCA_038523655.1 Pseudomonadota bacterium
CACCATTACGGGACGACCGGTTGCCGGACCGATGTCGACGTCGACCTCGTGCTCGGCGATGGGAGCCGGATTTTCCTCCGTGATCCGGCCGTCTTTGCCGATGCCGTCGCCGAGCCCGGCTCACGCGCGATCATGGGTGATATCGTCGAGACCCAAGATGCCGAGGTGGCGCTGACAGTCACTGCACTCGGCGCATCACCGATCCTCGAACTCGACCTGTTCGACGGGCCCGAGATGATCGAGCGCCGCACCTACGGTCAGCGCGAAGGCAGTCGCCGGGTCCGGGTGTCGTTCGAGGGAGCAAAATACCGCGGCCGGTCCCGCAACGTCCGTTGGGACGGGGTCGTGAAGATCACCGGCAACACGTTCGAGGAAGCCCGCGCCTACAACAATTGGAACCTTGATCGCGGCGTGCGTGAATTCTCCGCAACCGAGATCAGCTATCGTGCGGTGACCACCGGCAACGATTGCGGCATCGACTTGCTGCTGAGCGACGGAGAGACCGGCACAATTACGCTCGCGACCGCCCTCGGTGACGTGACCTGCGATCTCGCGACCCTCGGTGCCGCACCCGAGCGAACGGAATTCGGCGGCCTTGGCCGAGCGGTCGTTGTCGAGCGCCTGCCGGAAGCAATGGAGAACCGCCGCGTCACCGAAACGTTCCGGGTGCCCCGTCACCGCGACCGCGACACCCGGCTTTGGTGTCGCCTGCGCCATCGCGACGGCCACAAGGCATGGACGAGCCCGATCTACCTTTTGCCGGACGCCGACTGACACGCACGTACGCGTCTGATGAGATCGCTTTCCCACGGCCTGTCGAACCGGTAGCGTCGCGGTCGCGGCAAGCGATTGCGGCCGGGCGTGTGCGTTGACGGAGTGGGCGGGTGGAGAACAAGCAGGCCGCAACCTCCGCAGCCGTGGACCCTGTCGCGACAGCGGCCAACACCGCGGCCCCAAGCACCACAACGTCCTCAGATATGAGCGCGCCCCCAAGCACGCGCGCGCCGCGCCGCTCCCGGCTGAGCCTGCTCGACGGCGACAGTGTCGATCGCCCGGCCCTCGCGGCAGCCTTGATGGTCTTCGCCCTGATGCTGCTCGGCCTTCAGGACGCGATCGTGAAACTGACGAGCAGCGCGGTCAGTCTCTGGCAGTTCCAGTTGGTCCGCTCCGCCATCAACCTGGCGCTCGTGCTCGCTTTGGCCCGCGTGCTGTGGGGAGAAGCGCGGCCGAGAGCGAAGCGCTGGTGGGCAGTTATTCTCCGTTCGCTATTCCTTGTCGCGACGATGGTGATGTTCTTTGGTGGCGTGCCGTTCCTCTCGCTGGCTGAGATCGCGGCTGGGCTCTACACGTATCCGCTCTACATCGCGATTTTCTCCGCCGTGTTGCTGCGCGAGAAGGTCGGGCCGCGTCGCATCGCTGCCATCCTCGCCGGTTTCATCGGCACGGTCATGATCCTGAAGCCGGGCGGAGTCGATTTTTCTCCCGTCAGTCTCATGCCGGTGGGCGCCGCGCTTGGTTACGCCGGAACGGTTCTGACGACCCGAAACCTTTGCCGCGAGGAATCGCCCGTTGCGCTCGCGTTCGGTGTTGCGATCACGTTCCTGACCGTCGGGATCATCGGCACGGCGCTGCTCTCGCTTCCCGCAGTCATCCAGTTGCTGGGCAGCTGGCCGACCGACTGGCCGTATCTGGCGACCGGCTGGCGTCCGCTCACGCTCGTCGTGTTCGCGCTGATCGTCGCCTGCTCGCTCCTCAATCTGACGGCGAATATTTCCCTCGCGAAATCGTATCAGTCCGCCGAGTCGAGCTGGCTCGCTCCGTTCGATTATTCCTACCTGATCTTCGCGACGTTCTGGGGCTTCGTGTTTTCGGGCACGATCCCGGATCAGTGGACGTTCGCTGGTATGGCGCTCATCGCGGGCGCCGGAATATTCGTCGCGTGGCGGGAACGTGCCGCCCGACGGCAGACCGCGCGCGGTGCGCTGACGACCGGCGTCGGGCCGCGGAAGTAAATCACTCGGCTCAGCCTACGTCAGCGGACGGCGGAGGCAGGCGGCCGAAGATGGCTACCGCCTGAGCCGAGGCAGCAAAACCTGCCGTAGATGCTGAGCGAGTGCGCCCACGCAATCGTCCGTTTGCGGTATAATCTCCGTGAGCGCCGCGTCGATCGTCTCCGGTGTCGCGAGACCAAGTGGGAGCGCCCGCATCCATCCTTCGCCTTCGAGGAAGGCGCGGAACGCCACGTCGTTCTCGTCAAGCTGCGTGTCGGACGGCGCGAGAGTGATGACGGCCCGGCGCGCCGCGATTGCTTCCGTCAGCATCGACGGTGAGTCCACGGTCATGAGCACAGCGTCTGCCAGCGAGAGCACCGGCTCGATGCCGGAACCGCGGGCAAGCCCGTGCTCGATGAACTGGCGCACGACCCGACGATCCGTGATTACCTCCCGAAGCGCGTCGGTCGCCTCCCGCGGTGTTCGGCGGCTGGTCACGACGATGAATCGGGTCGCACCGTCCTCCGCAAGCGCGAGCATCAGGGCGCCGAGCCGCGCCCAGTCGACCGGCGTGTATCGGATCGACCGGCGCGGTCCGCCGAGGAGCAGCGCAAGTGTCCGCGTCCCGCCAAGCGGCCGGCGCAGCGCGGCGATGGACGCTGGGTCGATGCCGTTCGGCGGAAGCAACCGCTTATCCGGACATCCGCCGTCATCGCGCACCGCCTCAGCCACCCGCGTTGTCCCGAAAGGCGTGATGTGCACCGTCGGCTGTGGTTCCTGAACGGGGGTGCGCGCGCCATCGCTGTTCGGATCCGGCCCGAGATAGAGCGTCGGCGCATTGCTCAGCATCCCGCTTGCCAGCAGTGGCGCGCGTGATGCGGACCCGCTCGCGACAATGAGATCCGGCGACCCAAGCAGGCTCGGCGCGAGGCCGCTCGAGAGTTTCAGCGCCGTCGCTGCCGACCCGCGCGCGATCAACCGACGGACAACAAATCGGGGCACGAGCCCACGCCGCACGACGTCGAGCACCCGCGGGCGGCACGCAGTCAGGCGTCTCAGCGCCCGCACGGCCCCGCGAATGCGCCCATCATGTCCGGCAATACCGTCTGACAGAAGAACGACATCGAGCGCGTCGTCATCAGGCGTGCGCGATTGCGTCATTCTCGGCTAGCCTCTTCGCGTGGTCGCCGTCATGCGATCGCAGCGCATGACAGAAAGAGGCCGCCATCGATGCACACCCGCATTCGCCCGTTCAATACCCGTGAGACCTATCCGGAGCAGAACCTCGACAACGATCTGGCACAGGCCGTCGTTGCGCGCGGCACGATGGTTTTTCTCCGGGGCCAGGTTTCTCAGGATCTCGACACGCGCGAAAGCCTCCACGCGAGTGACGCCGGTGCACAGACCGCGAAG
>JBCBJG010000320.1:0-3399 GCA_038523655.1 Pseudomonadota bacterium
CGCCCAGGCGCCGCAAAACGCCACCGTCAACGCCAGGATGTTGACCCGTCCCACCAGCGCCAGCACCACAGCAGCGCCCATCAGGCTGACGGCCACAATCAAAAACCGCCGCAGCCAGCGATGCGTGTTGTCGCCAAACAGACGCGCTGTCGATTTCACCCCGATCAACGCGTCATCCTCGCGATCCTGATGCGCGTAGATCGTGTCGTAGCCGATCGTCCAGGCGATGCCGCCGAGATAAAGCAGTGCCGGCGCGGCCGAGAGGCTGCCGAAGACCGCCGTCCAGCCGAGCAGCGCACCCCAGTTGAAGGCCAGCCCGAGCACAAACTGCGGCCAGTTCGTTACCCGCTTCATGAAGGGATAGGCGGCGACGATGCCGAGCGAGGCGATCCCGAGCCAGATGGTCGGGCCATTGAACTGCAGGAGCACCACGAACCCGATCAGCGACAGGGCGACCATGAACACGGCGGCATTTCGGGCGGAGACCTGCCCGCTCGGGATCGGGCGGGATCGCGTGCGCGCGACCTGCGCATCGATGTCCCGGTCGACGAGGTCGTTGAAGGTGCAGCCGGCGCCGCGCATCACCAATGCGCCGATGGCGAAGAGCGCCATGTGCCAGAGGTTGGGGAGCGGCGAACCGGCGGCCGATGCTGCAAGCGCGGACGCCCACAGGCACGGCCAAAGCAGCAGCCAAGTGCCGATCGGGCGGTCGGCGCGCGCAAGCCGTAGGTAGGGGCGGGTGAACGCGGGCGCGAACCGGTCAACCCAGTTGGCTGGCACCGCGTCAGCGATGCTACCCGGCTCCTGATCCTTGTTCGTATTCGCAGTTTCCGGTGCCATTGGCCCGTTCTCGTTGCGCGCTGATGGCGGGACGGTGCAGGCTCGGGCCGACACCGGGCGCCTGATGCGTCTCATCCGGAGTTCGACCATGGCAAGAGGCCGACGCCAGGCGCAACGTGTGTTCGTGGCGCAACCGCTGGCGCATGGCGTGACGATCGCCTGCGATCCGGGCCAACGAAATTATCTCTTGAACGTCTTGCGACTAACGGACGGCGACGCCGTGCACGTGTTCAACGGGGTGGATGGCGAATGGCATGCGGTGCTGCGAACGCCGAGCCGCAAGGTCTGTGCGTTGGAGCCCGTCGAGCAACGGCGTGCCCAAACCGATGGGCCAGAACTGACGCTCGCCTTTGCGCCGCTCAAGCGCGACCGCCTCGATTATCTTGTTCAGAAGGCCACGGAACTCGGCGTTCGCGCGATATGCCCGGTCATGACCGAGCGCGTGCAGACGCAGCGGCTCAAGCTCGACCGGTTGGAGGCCAATGTTATCGAGGCGGCCGAACAGTGCGGTGTGCTGCGCATTCCATCCGTCGCGTCTCCCGTTGCCTTTGACGACTTTCTTGCCGCGCGTGGCGATGACGATGACGATGACGGGGCGGGCGACGGCGGCGAAGTGGCTCAAGCTGCGCGCACAGGTGGCGCGGTTGAGGCTAGCATCACAGCGCAAACAGTCGCCTCGGGTCGGCGGTCACTCGTCTTCTGCGATGAGGCTGCCGAGGTTGCGAACCCGATCGCTGCGCTTTCGTCGCTTGTCTTGCCCCTCACAGTTCTGATCGGGCCGGAGGGTGGTTTCTCGCCACGTGAACGGGATCGGCTGCTTGCCCGAGCGGATACGTGCGCGATTTCGCTCGGGCCGCGGATCATGCGCGCGGATACGGCGGTGGTCGCAGCGCTCGCCCTCGTCAACGCAGTCGTCGGTGATTGGCAGTAGCGGGCGGTGATCACCTTGCGCGACCCGCAACGGCGTACAGGTCGCGGCCGTCACGATGCCGTGCGCCTCCTCTTGTCACCCGACTTTGTTCGGCGGCATATGGCGGCGTCGTTACGCGGCGGTCATAGAAGACTGCCAGCCGCCCTCCACGCCGGAAAATTCAGCGATGTCGACGCGGGAAGACGGGCCTGAAAGCCCGCTGATCGAAGACCACGCGCAACTCGTCGCGCACCTGGAGGCCGGGTCGAAGTCGAAGGCCAACTGGCGCATCGGCACCGAGCACGAAAAGTTCGGCTTCACCACCGATGATCTGTCGCCCGTTCCCTACGAGGGCGATCGCGGCATCCGCCGCTTGCTCGAGGAAATGATCTCCCGGTTTGGCTGGTCGGCGATCCGCGAGGGAGAAAATATTATCGCGCTGAAGGTCGAGGGGGAGCCGGTCAGGGGCAATATCTCGCTGGAGCCGGGCGGCCAGCTGGAACTCTCAGGCGGGCCGCTCGAGACCGTCCATCAGACCTGCTCGGAAGTAAATGCGCACCGCACGCAAGTGGAGGAAATTGGCGCTGATCTTGGGCTCGGCTTTCTCGGCCTCGGGTTTTCGCCGAAGTGGACGCGGGCCGAGACACCGATGATGCCGAAGGGGCGCTACGGCATTATGAAGCGCTACATGCCAACGGTCGGGCAGCACGGTCTCGACATGATGTTCCGCTCCTGCACGATCCAGGTAAACCTCGATTTCGGCAGCGAAGCCGACATGGTGAAAAAGCTGCGCGTCAGCCTCGCGCTACAGCCGATCGCGACGGCGGTGTTCGCCAACTCGCCCTTCACCGAAGGGAAGCTGAATGGCCACGCTTCGTTCCGCAGTGAGGTATGGCGCGATGTCGACAACGAACGCGCCGGGATGCTGCCATTCGTCTTCGAGGACGGTATGGGGTTCGAGCGTTACGTCGACTACGCGCTCGATGTGCCGATGTATTTCCTCTACCGCGACGGAGAATACATCGACGTCGCCGGGCAGTCGTTCCGCGATTTTCTTGAGGGCAAGCTGCCGGGACGGCCGGGCGAAAAACCAAGGGAAGATGACTGGGCCGACCACCTCTCCACGATCTTTCCGGAAGTACGGCTGAAGCGCTTTCTCGAAATGCGTGGTGCCGACGGTGGGCCGTGGCAGCGGATCTGCGCGCTTCCCGCATTCTGGGTTGGGCTGCTCTACGACGATGCGGCGCTCGAAGCGGCGTGGCGGCTGGTCGCCGACTGGAGCGAGGCGGAACGCCAGGAGCTACGGGACGCGGTGCCCGTCCGTGGTCTCGCCGCGCCGTTCAGATCCGGCACCGTGCGTGATATCGCCCGCGATGTGCTCGCGATCGCGTCCGACGGCCTCGCCGCCCGCGGGATTTCGGATGGCATGGGCGGCGATGAGCGCATTTATCTCCGCGACCTCGAGCGCTTCGTCGCCGACGGCATGACCTCGGCCGACATCCTCATCGACCACTACAAAAACGCCTGGGGCGGCGAGATCGCGCCGGTGTTCGAGGAAATGGAGTTTTAGGCGTCGCGCGCGCTCGTGCTTCGCCCGAAGTGATCGACGCGCAGCGCTTTGGTCCACAGAGGCCTCAACGGAGCGCTCA
>JBCBJG010000321.1:0-3362 GCA_038523655.1 Pseudomonadota bacterium
ATCGTTCCGAGCCGTTATGAGCGGGCGGGTTTTCAGGCGCAGTCAGGGGCTCGTGCTCGGGAGGGGACATGCGCGGGAGAAGAGGCGGCGGTGCGATGCGCAGGCGGAGCACGGCACGCTCAGGCGGCGACCCGCTCCTTCAGTTCTTCGTAGGCGTCGTTCACGGCGCGCATCTTCTCGGCCATGCTGGCCTGCGTCGCTGCGGGGGCGCACTGGTGGCGATCCGGGTGGAACTCCTTGGCGAGCCGACGGCGGGCCTTGTCGAGATCTCGGCGATTGAACCCGGGCGCGAGGCCCAACACGGCTTCGGGCGCGGGTCGGGTTGCTGCCTGATACGGCGCGGCGCCACTGTAAGCGCCGTCGCCTGAATGCGTGCCCGAGCCGAAGCCCGCATGGCCACCGTGTTGATGACTTCCCTGCGCCTTGCGTCCAAAGCGCGTGGAGCGTTTGCCTCGACCCTCGCCCCGGGTGCGGCTGCCGTACCGACGTCGATCGCGAAAGCGCTGGCCCCAAGCGGCGAACCGACCAGCGCGGCCGTTGCCGTCGGCACCCTCGGCGTGTCGCTCCAGCCATGCCCAGATCGTGACGGCGTTGCGACGGACTAACGTGACAAAAACAAGGAAGGTGACGACGGTGCCGACATAGCCGCTCGCGATGCCGAAAAGTGCGGCGGCGGCCACCACGTAGATCCACGGCAGCCCGAGCAGCAGGCCAAACGCGATGCCGCCCGCGATCACGAACAGCGCGATGGCGAAGATCGCTGGATCGTTGGTCGCGGCGGCGGATGCGACGGATGTCTGCAGAGCGAACATGTGGTTCGACGACAGGGCTCGAAGCGGAATGGCACCCTGCGAGAATAAATAGCGGTCATCACGATCCGGTTTCACGGACCGGTTGGATTTTAATGATTGCCGAGACGGGAGAGCGGAGGTTAATGCGCTGACGGCAGTTGCGCCTAGGTGAGGCCACCGCGGAGCGCATAGGTCGTGCGCCGCGTATCAGGTGGGACGCCGGGATACAGCAATTGTGCCGGGGATTTGGGATCGAAGGTGTTTGGCGCGCACGCGCGTTGACGGATCGCTGCGACGATCCTAGCCGCCAGACCACGCATCTTTCACCTCGTCGCACTTCTTGCCCATGAAGGTGTTCATTGCCTCGACGAGGTCGTCATTGAACAGCCCCGCCTTGTTGTCGAGCGCCGTCGCACTCCAGATCGCACCCTTCGCGAGCAGCGGCGCATCGATCTTGCCCCAGTTGATTGCACCATCGACGGCCTTGCCGTTCTTGAAGGTGATCGTTGGGCTGACCGTCGCCTCGAATGCGTACGGGTCATTGTCCTCGCGCTCGACCTTGCAGGTCACGGTATGGGCACCGAACGCGGCCGTATATTCAGGCTTCGCCGCGGCATCGAGGAGCGTCTGACGGGCGACGTTGAGGTCCATCTCGCACTTGGCATGGCCCCACGGCCAGGAGACGCGGGCCTGTTTGATTTTCTCCGACAGGTCCTGTTTCGGTACCGTCTTGATGATCTTGCAGGAGATATCCTCTCCCGATGCTCCTGCGCGAAGTGCGCCGCACATCTTGATCTTGCAGGCTTCGCGCGCGGCTTTTTCTTCCTTCAGCAGTTTTTCGAGCGCGGGCGGATACTTCGTTTTCGTCGTCTCCGCGGCGGTGAGCGGCGACCACGCGACCACCGCAATGCCGGCGGCGGATGCGAGCGTCGCGGCTTTGCGGGCAAACAGGAATGTGACGGGCGGGATCAAGGACATGCGAGTAACTCCGGCTACGGCGGTCTTCGCCGCGCTTTGTCTCATGCGCGGCCACGGTGGCGGCACGGCTGCGTCGGTCAGCAATGCGGCCAATCCGTGGTTTGCGCCCGCTGTTTGGTGCGCATTTGTCTTAGTCGTTCAGGCGGACAGGCTGTCGAGCTCGGCGAGGATCGCGTCACCCATTGCGGACGTGCCGATGGGCGTAACCCCCTCGCCGGCGATGTCGGCCGTGCGCAATCCTTTGGCGAGAACACCGGCGATCGCGCCGTCGAGCAGATCGGCTTCCTGCCCGCGGTCAAATGAATACCGAAGCGCCATGGCGAAGCTTGCGATCGTTGCGATCGGGTTAGCGATCGCTTTGCCGGCAATATCAGGCGCCGAGCCGTGGACCGGTTCATAAAGCGACTTGCGTTTGCCCGCATTATCCTCCGCGCCGAGCGAGGCTGACGGTAGCATGCCGAGCGATCCGGTCAGCATCGCCGCGCAGTCCGAGAGAATATCACCGAACAGGTTGTCCGTGACGAGAACGTCAAATTGCTTTGGTGCGCGTACGAGCTGCATCGCGCAATTGTCAGCGAGAATGTGTTCGAGACCCACGTCGGCGAAATCGGCTGCGTGAACTGTGCTCACAACCTCGTGCCACAGTACGCCGCTCTTCATAACGTTACGTTTTTCGGCGGAATGGACACGGTTGCCGCGCTTGCGGGCGAGGTCGAAGGCGACGCGGGCGATGCGATCGATTTCGTAGGTCTCATAAACCTGCGTATCGACGGCGCGTTTTTCTCCGTTCGCGGTGTCCGTAATTTCCTTTGGCTCGCCAAAGTACACGCCGCCGGTCAACTCGCGCACGATCATCATGTCGAGGCCTTCGACGAGATCGCGTTTGAGCGATGAAGCGTCGGCGAGCGCCGGGTAGCAGATCGCCGGGCGCAGGTTGGCGAAGAGCGCGAGATCCTTGCGCAGGCGCAACAGGCCGGCCTCGGGGCGCACATCGTAGGGCACGCCATCCCACTTCGGGCCCCCGACGGCGCCGAGCAACACCGCGTCAGCGGCTTGTGCGCGCTCGACGGCAGCATCGGAGATCGCTGCGCCGTGATCGTCGTAGGCGACCCCGCCGACCAGATCCTCTTCGACGGTGAAGGTCACCGTTCCGCGAGCCGTGAACCAGTCCACGACACGGCGGGCTTCCTGCATCACTTCAGGGCCGATGCCATCGCCGGGAAGGAGGAGAAGGTGGTGCGTTGGCATGGCAGGCGATCCTTTGGCAGTCCGTGGGCGATCCGTAGGCGCGTCGTCGAGCGCTGCTGCTAACGCGCTCGATCCGCCGCAGCAAGCGCTAGCACGCGGGGATCATCCCTCTCCGCGTAGGCAGGAGCGCACGACGCGCGCGCAGACAAGAGCGGCGAATGCGCCGATGACGGCGACATAGGCGACGGACGTGTCGATACTGCGCGGGAAAAGCAGGCCCAGGCCGACAACGGCCCACAGACCGCTCACGGTCGCGCCGGTCGCTGCGGCGCCGATTGCCGAGCGTATCCATGGCCGATGCCATTGCGACTGAAGGATCGCGCCGGTCGCGACGGCGGGGGCCAG
>JBCBJG010000322.1:0-3316 GCA_038523655.1 Pseudomonadota bacterium
ACCAACGCGACAACGAGGAGGAATATACAGTGCCGGAAGCCAAGGAAGCTATGCGCAGCCCGCCAACCGTCTGTCTTCCGGGTCATAAGCATCTCCTCAACTAGATTGCTAATTTCAGGCCGCTGCCGGGACGATCTGATCGTCGAGCGACGCAACCGGCTGCGCCATCGCAGGCTCGGGGGCACGTTCGGCGACTGCGCTTCCAAGCAACGCTTCAAGTTGATCGGCCCCGCCGACATACCGGCCATCAACCCAGATCTGCGGCACTGTGATCGGCGTTTTAGGTCCGACGATCGGCTTTACGCGCTGGATCATCTCATAGAGTGCGCGAGGGTTCTTCACCACATCGTGGTGAGTGTACGCGATCCCGGAATCGGCGAATGCCTGCTTGGCGCGGACGCAGTGCGGACAACTTTCCTTGCCGTAGAGGTGCGTGCCCGCTACCTGCGAGCGCTGCACCCAAGCCGACACCACCGCCTCAGCAAGCACACCGCGGTTCAGCGCATGGCCCTGCGCAATAATCTCTCCGTCGACCATGACGATGGGCGCATGCCAGCCCCCCTTTATGATCGGCTTCCACCAGTTCGACAGCCAGTCGAGCACCTCGAGCTCGACTTGCACGCCGGCGAGTTCGGTCTCCATGGTGTCTTTCACGACATCAGAGGTCAGCGCGCACTCACCGCACGGGATCTTGACCTTGAACGGACCCCATTTTCCGGCCCAGCGATAGATCGTGATGCGGACGGGTTGGTTGGCAGCAACGGCGTGGTTCGGTTGGCGGGACATCCTGCTCTCCTCGGCGGCTGGTGCGAATGACGACACACCTACCGGCCGCCTCTGACAGCCTATGTGATGGAGGTCACACGCGATCGCACAGGTCGATCACGCTTTCGAGAGCGCGCGTGACCTGAGCCGTAGCCTGAAGCTGGGATGAAGCAGTGGACCGCATGCCACCGGGTCCGAACTGCGGAGCCCTCAGGCACCCGTCACTCAGGAAAGCACCAAGGCAACCACCGCTCCTTACGCGGAGGATAATGGGTCGGGCGCCCGCCCGCTAACGGTAAGCGACCGCAACAATCGATCCGATCGCCAGAAGCAGCGTGACGATCACGAAGAGTGTCCCGCCTGAGATAATACGACCGCGCGGACGCGCTTTGCGACGGGCAAGCTCGTCGTCGACCAGCTTCCAGACCTGCCGGTTCTCGGTATCTTCCTTGAGATCGTGCAGCTCTTCATCATCGAGATCGTCGAGGATCTTCTGCGGATTTTCCGAAGCCGCAATTGCCGCCGTCATCGCCGCTACTTCGAGCATATTTCTCTCCTGACATACGCGACGAAGAACGCGTACTGAATTTGTACTGGCTTCGGCCCCGCCGACCCGCTAGCTCCCCTTCCCGGGACCACCCTTCTTTCGGCCCTTGCGGTACTTCGCGCGGGCGTCTTGGCCGGGGCGGCCCATGGATGAGCGGGCGCGGGGGCGTTCGCCGTCGACGGGCACGGACAGCGAGGCATGCGGCCCCATTTCATCGAGCGTCGGCTTGTGGGGTCCGCGGATTTTTTCTCCAAACGCGCCGGCCTTTTGCGTTACATCGAACTGCCGCGCCATCGGATCGTCCATGACTGCGAGTTCCGTCGCGCGCAGCCGCTTGAGCTCGTCGCGCAGTCGGGCCGCTTCCTCAAACTCCAGATCGGCCGCGGCATCGCGCATGCGTTTCTCGATATCGGCGATGACCGCCTCAAGATTGTGGCCAATGCCACCCTTGCCGCCTTTACCGCTCTTGCCGGCTTTTCCATCCGTTAGCACACCGGCATCGACCGTGACCCGGTCGCCCTCGTAGATCGACTCCATGATGTCGCCGATGTTCTTTTTGACCGACTGCGGCGTGATCCCGTTCTCCGCATTCCACGCGAGCTGTTTCTCGCGGCGACGCTCGGTTTCCGCCATCGCCTTTTCCAGCGAGCCGGTCATCTGGTCGGCATAGAGAATGACCCGGCCGTCCACGTTTCGGGCCGCGCGCCCGATGGTCTGGATCAACGAGGTCTCCGAGCGCAGGAAACCCTCCTTGTCGGCATCGAGGATCGCGACCAGCGCACACTCGGGAATATCGAGGCCCTCGCGCAGCAGGTTGATCCCGATCAGCACGTCGAACGCGCCGAGCCGGAGATCGCGGATAATTTCAATCCGCTCCAGCGTATCGATATCGGAGTGCATGTAGCGCACCCGCACGCCCTGCTCGTGCATGTACTCGGTCAGGTCCTCCGCCATCCGCTTGGTCAGCGTCGTCACGAGCGTGCGGTAGCCCTTCGCTGAGGTCTGCTTCACCTCGTCGAGCAGATCGTCGACCTGTGTCGTGGCCGGGCGAACCTCGATGATCGGGTCGACCAGCCCGGTCGGGCGGATGACCTGCTCGGAGAACACCCCGTCCGTCTGTTCGAGTTCCCAGCCACCCGGCGTCGCTGAAACGTATACCGACTGCGGACGCATCGCGTCCCACTCCTCGAAACGGAGCGGGCGGTTGTCCATGCACGAGGGGAGACGAAAGCCGTACTCCGCAAGCGTGGCCTTGCGGCGAAAGTCACCGCGGAACATCCCGCCGAGCTGCCCAACGGTCACGTGGCTCTCGTCGACGAACACCAGTGCGTTGTCAGGAAGATATTCGAACAAGGTCGGCGGTGGATCGCCTGGCGCGCGCCCGGTCAGGTAGCGCGAATAGTTCTCAATGCCGGCGCAGGAGCCGGTCGCTTCCATCATCTCGAGATCGAACATCGTGCGCTGCTCGAGCCGCTGCGCTTCCAGCAGCTTGCCGGTGGCATTAAGTTCCTCGAGCCGCGCTTTGAGCTCGGTCCGAATCTGCTTCATCGCCTGTTCGAGCGTCGGCTTGGGCGTCACGTAGTGCGAGTTGGCGTAGACCTTCACCAACTTAAGATCCTGCACCCTCTGTCCGGTGAGCGGATCAAACTCGGTGATGCTTTCGACCTCGTCACCGAACATCGAAATGCGCCAGGCCCGATCCTCATAGTGTGCCGGGAACAGCTCGATCGTATCGCCGCGCACCCGGAACGTCCCGCGCGTGAACGCCTGATCGTTGCGCTTATATTGCAGCGCCACGAGATCGGCGAGCAACTGCGACTGCGAAATACTCTCCCCGACCTGGATTGCAAACGTCATCGCGGTATAGGTCTCGACCGAGCCGATACCGTAGATGCACGAGACCGAGGCAACGATAATCACATCGTCACGCTCGAGCAGTGACCGCGTCGCCGAGTGGCGCATGCGGTCGATCTGCTCGTTCACGCTCGCTTCTTTCTCGATGTA
>JBCBJG010000323.1:0-3285 GCA_038523655.1 Pseudomonadota bacterium
AACCGCGATGGCTCCCCGGACAGGGCTCGAACCTGTGACCTAGCGGTTAACAGCCGCTTGCTCTACCAACTGAGCTACCGAGGATAACACCGGAGCGCGGCTTATACCGGCTCGCGACCGAAATTCAAGCGCGGGAGAAGCCAATGGCAGATCGCGGTCTATCGCCTGACCCGTCACGCGCTTCAGCGCTCGATCTAGCCTGTTTCGCGCACGAATCTTTCGCTCAGGTTACGGTCGCATGAGACAGGTCTCCTTTGGCCGCCACGTCGTCTCACTGCCTGGCCGACGCTGGATGCGCATCCTGCTCGGGATCGGGCTTGTGATCGGCGGGATCCTCGGCTTCCTGCCGATCCTCGGCTTCTGGATGATCCCGCTCGGCCTCGCCGTCCTCGCCGTTGACATCCCATTCGTGGAGCGACGGTGGTCGAAAGCGCAACCGCGGCTGGAGGCCTGGCTGGCGCGCCGCTTCCCGAAATTTTGGCGGGATTACATGGCGGAAGCACCGGGTACCATGACCGCTGATGGAGGCAACGCGCCCGGGCGCAAGGATGACCCTTGCTGAGGCACGTAAACCATTCACTTTCCCGAGCTGGCCCGCTCCTCACCGCTGCTCCCCCGCTTCCCGGGCTTCCCGGCCTTCCGCTTTTGCCGCCAAGGCGCATCGCGCTCCCAGTCTTCGGCCATGATGCAACCGTAAGGCATGATCTGGTCGACGGCGTCACAAAGACCGAACGACTCCATCTGCTCACCTACCGTCTGCGCATTCTTGTAGGCGGAGGGCGGTTCGTTGACGTCGATGTTGCCGGAGAAAAACCGCGCATCGATCCCGGCGGTCTCCTTGGCAGACACGTCTTGGTCAGACTGATCGCCGAGCGCACGCTTGTGCGCCGTGCGGCTTGTGGTCCGTCCGGCCCCATGCGGGGCAAACCCGAGATTGGTCTCCGTCGTCGTTCCGCGCCCGATGAGAACCGGCTCGGCCATGTTCAACGGCACGATCTGCTCACCGCACGTGTCGGGGAGTAATCTTGTGTCGACCGAGGTTGCGCCTTTGGCGGCTGACCTGTCGTTCGCATGCTGACCGACAGCGTGATCCGCCCGACCGTGTTTGTCGCGCTATCAGACCCCGCGTAGCGGGAGCCGCGGGGTGTCTTTGGTGTGCCGAAGAACTTTTTGTGAACGCGCTCTGCGCAGGTATGACCCAGAGTATCACCACGTAGATTGCGCGTTTGGCGTTTGTTTTGCGTTTGGCCGTTTAGGACCCGCCTGATGGGCTGTTTTGATGGAGGCCACGCCCGGAATCGAACCGGGGTATACGGATTTGCAGTCCGCTGCGTCACCACTCCGCCACGTGGCCTCAAGTTGATCTGGAATGACCGGATCAATGTGGTGTATGGCGACGGCGTTCGTCGCCAGCTCGCGCTGCCCGACCGCAGATCAACCAGCCGCGTATCTAGCAACGTGTGTGCCATCGGGCAACGCACGACTGCGTCGCAGAGAGCTGGCGTCATGCGAACGCCTTGGCAGCGCGAAAAGCCCGGCTCACACGCCGTGCCGCGCCTTTTCGCCGAAGTCTTGGTTGCCCATGACCGATTTCACGACCCAACGCCTCAACATGGTCGACTCACAGATTCGACCGAATGACGTGACTGACGTGCGTATCCTGCAGGCGATGCTCGACGTGCCGCGGGAGGAGTTCGTCGCTGCTTCGCTGCGCCCGCTTGCCTACATGGATGATCACCTGGTCGTCCGCGAAGCGCTCGGCCTGTTGCCGGCCCGTGCACTCTTGTCGCCGATGGTGTTCGCAAAGCTGATCCAGTTCGCGCGGATCGAGCCCATGGACCTTGTCCTCGATGTCGGCTGTACGACCGGTTACTCCACGGCCGTCCTCGCCCGGTTGGCAGAAAGCGTCGTCGCACTCGAAGGCGACGAAGCATTGAGCGAGCGGGCATCCGAAGCGCTTTCGGCGCACGACGTCGACAACGCCGCCGTCGTGACCGGCACGCTTGCGCAGGGATGCCCCGAACAGGGGCCGTACGATGTGATCGTCATCGAGGGGTCGATCCCGGAGGTGGGGGCGCATTGGCGCGAGCAACTCCGCGAAGGCGGACGATTGGTGACAGTCGTACACGCGCCCGGCCGCGCCGGCGTTGGACGCGCAACGCGGTACACCCGCCGTGGGGACGAGATGTCGTATCGCGTGGACTTCGACGCTCACGCGCCGGCACTACCAGGTTTTGAGAAACCGCCGGTTTTTGCGCTCTGACGCATTCGGCAGCACGGGCGGGCGCGATCCAGCGCACACGCGGTTTCCCTGCGACCGTTTCAGCTCTCCGACAGGCGGCGAGTTTTCCACAGATTTCCGGCCCGGCGGCGCGTGCTGATCGGTGCGTGAATTCAAGGCGTTGGAGCGGAGGTGTCGCCCACGCGCCACGCTCGTGCTGGTGATTACCGCAAGAGGCCATCCGCAACACATCCACAAGCGCTGCTCAGGCTATCAACACGCCGGTGAGCGTCACGAGTGTCGTGCGTTGGGGGTATCGGTTGATGGTTTGCGTACGCGTACGTCGGCGCGCCTGGTCGGGCGCAGGTCGTAAAGCCCGTGGCACTGCCGTGGCCGCTCCGACTACTGGGACCGCTCCGGCTGCCGGGACCATCGAGACCGCTGGCTATTTCTGCAGCGTCGCCTGCCGGCTCGCGCACCGCGTCGTGCTGGCTGTCGTGGTCGCGGCAGCAACCTTCGCGGCGTCGCCGGGCGCCATGGCCGATACGCTTACCGAAGCGCTCGCCGCCGCCTACCGTTTCTCCCCGACGATCCAGGCAGAGCGCAAAGCGCTGGAAGCCACCGACGAACAGGTGCCGCTCGCCAAGTCGAATTATCATCCCCGGATCGTCGTGCGCGGCGATGTGGAGGAAAATGGATCAGCCTCACGCAATCGTCTGAGCGCCGGCGGCAACACGAGCGATCGGCGCACGACCGGCGGCTACGACATCCAGGTCACGAGCACACTCTTCAGGGGCTTCCGCACCCTCAACCAAATCCGCCAAGCTGAAGCGCGCGTGCTCGCCGGGCGAGAGACGTTGCGCGAAGTCGAGCAGCGCGTGCTGTTGGAGGCTGTCACCGCCTACATGGACGTGGTGCGCGACCGGGGGATTGTGCGCTTGCGCCGCAATGACGTTCAGGTCCTCTCGGAAGAAGTCCGCGCAACCACCATCCGTTTTGACGCGGGCGATGCAACCCGAACGGACGTTGCGCAGGCGCGTGCACGCCGGGCCGGTGCTGTCGCG
>JBCBJG010000324.1:0-3209 GCA_038523655.1 Pseudomonadota bacterium
CGGTCGACATCTACAACCTGCGCAAGTTCCAGCGCTCGAACCAGAACACCTGCATCAACCAGCGCCCGCTGGTGAAGGTGGGTGATCGGGTCGGCGCGGGTGACATCATCGCAGACGGTCCCTCGACCGACCTCGGCGATCTCGCGCTCGGCAAGAACGTGCTCGTCGCGTTCATGCCGTGGATGGGCTACAACTTCGAGGACTCGATCCTGATCTCCGAGCGCATCGTGAAAGACGATGTATTCACCTCGATCCATATCGAGGAATTCGAGGTCATGGCCCGCGACACCAAGCTCGGGCCGGAGGAAATTACGCGCGATATTCCGAACGTGTCGGAAGAGGCGCTGAAAAATCTCGACGAGGCCGGCATCGTCTACATCGGTGCCGAAGTGCACCCGGGCGACATTCTCTGCGGCAAGATCACGCCGAAGGGTGAGAGCCCGATGACGCCGGAGGAAAAACTCCTCCGCGCCATCTTCGGCGAGAAAGCCTCGGACGTTCGCGATACCTCGCTGAAGCTGCCGCCGGGTGTTGCCGGCACAGTCGTGGAAGTGCGGGTCTTTAATCGTCACGGCATCGAAAAAGACGAGCGCGCGACCGCCATCGAGCGGGAGGAAATCGAGCGTCTTGCGAAGGACCGGGACGACGAGGTCCAGATCCTCGACCGCAACGTGTACGCCCGCTTGCGCGAAATCCTGGTGAACAAGGAAGTCGCCAAGGGCCCCGCCGAGGCCCGCAAGGGCACCAAACTGACGAACGCGATCCTCGACGAGATCCCGCGCAGTCAGTGGTGGGACATTGCGCTGGTGAACGAAAAGGCGATGTCGGATGTCGAAGGCATCCAGCGCCAGTACGAGAACGCGAAGAAAAGCCTCGAGCGCCGCTTCATCGACAAGGTGGACAAGGTCCAGCGCGGCGATGAGATGCTGCCGGGCGTCATGAAGATGGTGAAGGTCTTCGTCGCGGTGAAGCGCAAGCTGCAGCCGGGCGATAAAATGGCCGGCCGCCACGGCAACAAAGGCGTGATCTCGCAGATCGTCCCGATCGAGGACATGCCGTATCAGGAGGACGGGACCCCGGTCGACATCGTGCTCAACCCGCTCGGCGTGCCGAGCCGGATGAACGTCGGCCAGATCCTGGAGACCCACCTCGGCTTTGCTTGTCGGGGGCTCGGTATCCAGATCGGCGAGGCGCTCGACGAGTTCTATGACACGGAGAACCGCGGCCGCCTCAAGACGCTGCTCGGCAAGATCTACGGCGACGATGAGACGGTCGACTCGCTCGACGAGGATGCGATGATCGAGCTCGGCGAGAACCTGCGCGGCGGTGTGCCGATCGCAACGCCGGTATTCGATGGGGCCTCGGAGAGCGAGATCGTCGACATGCTCGCGCTCGCCGGCTTCGACTCGTCTGGTCAGGTCACGCTGCACGATGGACGGACAGGTGAACCGTTCGATCGCAAGGTGACGGTCGGCTACAAGTACCTGCTCAAGCTGCACCACCTGGTGGACGACAAGATCCACGCCCGGTCGATCGGCCCGTACTCACTGGTCACCCAGCAGCCGCTCGGCGGTAAGGCGCAGTTCGGCGGCCAGCGCTTCGGTGAGATGGAGGTCTGGGCGCTCGAAGCCTACGGCGCTGCATACACGCTGCAGGAAATGCTGACCGTGAAGTCGGATGACGTCGCCGGCCGGACCAAGGTGTACGAGGCAATCGTGCGCGGCGACGACGCGTTTGAAGCCGGCATCCCGGAATCGTTCAACGTCCTCGTCAAGGAGATGCGCGGTCTCGGCCTCAACGTCGAGCTGACCGACAGCGAGGTCGAAGGCGACGAAACCGACGATCCGATGACGCCGCCGATCGCGCAGATCCCGACTGCGGAGGCAGCGGAATAGACGCATCGTTCGCCCGGGGCGCGCTCGTGCTGCGCGTGTCCCGTGCCGGAGGTGGCCGCCGTGCCGGGCGGCCATCTCACCTTTTCTCTCCGCCTCGCCTTCGGGCCGGGTGGCAAGCGAACCAGACCGGAGCCTGTGCGACGCCGCTGACCGTCCGCACCCGCTCCTAAGGAGACGCCGACATGAACAACCAGGACATGGCCAACATCTTCTCGCCGCAGACCCCGGCGCAGACGTTCGACCAGATCCAGATTTCGATCGCGAGCCCGGAGAAAATCCGCTCGTGGTCGTTCGGTGAGATCAAGAAGCCCGAGACGATCAACTACCGCACGTTCAAGCCGGAGCGTGATGGTCTGTTCTGCGCGCGCATTTTCGGTCCCATCAAGGACTACGAATGTCTGTGCGGCAAATACAAGCGGATGAAATACAAGGGCGTCATCTGCGAGAAATGCGGTGTCGAGGTCACGCTCGCCAAGGTCCGGCGCGAGCGTATGGGCCATATCGATCTCGCCGCGCCCGTCGCGCACATCTGGTTCCTGAAGTCGCTGCCGTCCCGCATTGGCCTGCTGCTCGACATGACGCTGAAGGACCTCGAGCGGGTCCTGTATTTCGAGAACTACATCGTCATGGAATCGGGCGTCGAGAGTGATCTCGAAATCGGCCAGCTCCTGACGGAAGAGGAATATTACGACGCGCAGGAGCGCCTCGGCGAGGACGCTTTCACCGCCGGCATCGGGGCCGAAGCGATCCGCGAGCTGCTCGAAGGGCTCGATCTCGAGTCCGAAAGCGAGCGCCTGCGCCAGGAAATCGCCGAGGCGACGACCGCGCTCAAGCCGATCAAGCTCGCCAAGCGCCTCAAGGTGGTCGAGTCCTTCATCCAGTCGGGTAACCGTCCGGAATGGATGATCATGACGATCGTCCCGGTCATCCCGCCGGAGCTGCGCCCGCTCGTGCCGCTCGATGGTGGCCGGTTCGCAACGTCGGACCTCAACGATCTCTACCGCCGCGTGATCAACCGGAACAACCGCCTCAAGCGGCTGATGGAGCTGCGCGCACCGGACATTATCATCCGCAACGAAAAGCGGATGCTGCAGGAATCGGTCGATGCACTGTTCGACAACGGTCGCCGCGGTCGCGTCATCACGGGCACCAACAAGCGTCCGCTGAAGTCGCTCTCCGATAGCCTGAAAGGCAAGCAGGGCCGCTTCCGGCAAAACCTGCTCGGCAAGCGCGTCGACTACTCCGGCCGCTCTGTCATCGTGGTCGGCCCGGAGCTCAAGCTGCATCAGTGTGGCCTGCCGAAGAAGATGGCGC
>JBCBJG010000325.1:0-3191 GCA_038523655.1 Pseudomonadota bacterium
AACTCGGCCGCGGAAACTGGAGAGAAAAAGCCGCCCCGCCATCCGCGCGGTTGCCGGCGGTAAAGTCTCCGCCGAGCTTTATTGCCGACGCGTGACAGATCTGCAGCCCGGTACCGGTCCCTTGATGGATGTCGAAATCCTCAGCGAGCCCGGGGCCATTGTCCGCGATCTCCAGCGTCATCCCGATCGGCCCACCGATCAGCAGTGACACCGCCACATCAGGTGCGCGACCGTCCACACCGCCGTGCTTGTGCGCGTTGGACAGCAGCTCGACGAGCGCGATCCCGATCGCCGTGGCCGCATCCGCGCTGACTTTGCAGGCGTGGAAATTGTGGCTGACCTGCACCCCATCACGCCCGACACTGTTGACGAAATGCACGACGAGATCTGTGCAGTAGGGCTTGAGCGCCACGAGGCCCTCGTTGGCATTTCGATAGAGCTGCTCATGCAGCAACGCCATGGTGCGCACCCGCGACTCCGCCCGCTCGAGCGCATCCCGCGCGTCGTCCGAGCGAGATTTCCGCGCATCGATGCGCAACATCGCAGCAATCGACGCGAAGCCATTTTTCACTCGGTGATCGATTTCCGAGAGCATGGTGTCGTTTACATCGAGTGATGTTTGCAGCCGCGACGCCTCGGCCGTTTTGACTCTCGCGTGACGGACCGCGCGAGAGCGGCCGTCTTTTAGCGCATCCTGTTCGACGACCCAGCGAGTGATGTCGTGCGATGAGACCATCACAGACGTAACGCGGCCAGACTCATGGATCGGTGAGACCGTCACCGTCCACCACCGCGGATTCCCGGCATCGCTCGGCAGGAACGCATCGAAGCTCGAGACCTTCCCCGCGCCAGCAAGCTCAATGGCATTAGCGAGAACCGGGCGCTCTTCGCGAGGCCATAAATCAGTTGCCAGCGCTCCGATCAGGACATTTGCTGATGGGAGTTGAAAGTGACGGATGCTCGCGCGGTTCGCGAAGGAAATATGGCCGTCGCGAGAGAGAACCTGCACGCACTCCGGGAGCACATCCAGCATACCGCGTGTCATCGCGGAGAATATTCCTGCGTCTTCTTGCAGTCCGCCTTCAACAAGCGGTGCATCGGCCTCATCAACAAGGGGGGTCAAAATACGCATTAGAAACTCCGCTGCGGAGCGCTGTCGCCAGCGGCCTCTCAGACAGCAGGGGTATCACGCCTTGTGCGCAGGCGATCTAAAGTAGGCTAAGTTTGTCAAAATAAACTGACACTTCGAGTATCATCCTGCATGACAGGCACGCGTCAGTCTTGTGACACCTGCACCCCGTCGAGCACCTTGCGTAGCGCGTCATGCACATCGGCATTGCCCGCGAGCACGCTGCCGGTCTCGAACTCTTTTTTCCTCCGGCCGAGTGCATCGGTGGTGATCCCACCGGCTTCCGTCACCAGCAGCATCCCGGCGGCGATATCCCAGGGCCTCAGCCCGCGCTCCCAGAACGCATCGAAGCGCCCGGCCGCGACGAAGGCGAGATCGAGTGCCGCCGAACCGAACCGGCGGATCCCGGCGACCTGCGGCATCAGCGTGGCGATCTCGACGATCGCGCGTTTATGCAGGCCCGGCTTGTTCGCGTGCGGAATACCGGTTGCAAACACGCAGTCGCCGATCCGCCGCCGCCCCGCGACGCGCATCCGCCGGTCGTTGACGAACGCGCCGCCCCCTTTTTCCGCCGAGAACAGCTCATCGGTAACCGGATTGTAGACGATCGCGGCGACCATCTCGCCCTGCCGCTCGAGCCCGACACTGATCGCGAAGTGTGGAAGCCCATGCAGAAAGTTGGTCGTCCCATCGAGCGGGTCGACGATCCATCGGTGAGACTTGTCGCTGCCCTCGACGAGCCCGCGCTCCTCCATGATGAAGCCGTATCCGTGACGTCCCGCGCTCAGTTCTTCAAACAGTATTTCTTCCGCCGCGAGATCGGCCTGTGAGACGAAGTCACCCGGCCCCTTGACCGAAATCTGCAGTTGCTCGACTTCGCCGAAATCCCGCACCAACCGGCGCCCCGCTTTGCGCACGGCGCGGGTCATGATGTTCATCAGCGCACTGGCGGGCATAGAATTCTCTCGAGCATAATCGTGCAACCGATGGCGCTGGAGGGCGGCCGTGTTGGTGGCACGGGGGAGGGGCGGAAGGGCTGTGGCGATGCATGGCGCAGCCCGTCCATAGCCGCATCGCCCGGCCATGACCATGCTCTCGAGCTGTCTCGACACCTGCCGCGTCCTGGCGGCCAGCCACGCGAAACGCCCCGGCCACTGCCGAATTGACGGCGGAACGCGATGCACCCCATATGCCGGCCCTGAACAAAACGGCACGCCCTGCCTGCAAAACGGCGTATTCTTGATGCGTGTCGCAAGCAGTTACGGGTCGCCGACGGGGCGGCACGCGGGCGCGTGACCGACAGGAGCGGGGGCAACGCGGCATGCTGGACAGCGACGCGAACGTCTACGGCGTTGAAGCATTCCAGGTGAAACTGTCGAAGCCGCGGATTTTCCTCCTGCGGATGACGATGTTTCTCCTGCTGATCGGCGCGCTCGGTACCATCCTCGCGGGCCCGGCAACCGACGCCTTCATGAACAACGTCGGTCTCAACGGGCTCATTCTGTTCGTGCTGCTGGTCGGTGTCGCCTACGCGTTCCGCCTGGTTCTCCGGCTGTACCGCGAGATCAACTGGGTCAACGCCTTCCGCGTGTCGGACCCCGGCCTGCAGATCCCACACCGCCCGGAACTCCTCGCGCCGATGGCAACCATGCTCGCCGACCGCCGCGGGCAGATCGCATTGTCGGCCACGTCGATGCGTTCGCTGACGGATTCGCTTGGCGCTCGGCTCGACGAAGCGCGGGACACGTCTCGCTACCTCGTCGGGCTCCTGATTTTCCTCGGCCTGCTCGGCACGTTCTGGGGTCTGCTTGGTACGATCACGTCGGTCAGCCAGACGATCAGCGCGCTCGATACGTCAGGCTCGGACAGTCTGGTGATTTTCGAAGAGCTGAAAACCGGGCTGCAGGCGCCGCTCACCAGCATGGGCACGGCGTTTTCTTCCTCTCTGTTCGGGCTTGCCGGTTCCCTGATCCTTGGATTTCTCGACCTTCAGGCGAGCCAGGCGCAAAACCGCTTCTACAACGAGCTTGAAGAGTGGCTGTCGGCCATCACCGACCTCGGC
>JBCBJG010000326.1:0-3174 GCA_038523655.1 Pseudomonadota bacterium
AGGCCCTGAAGCGGTGTGCGCTCGAAGCGAAAAAGGGGTGTGGAATGTCCCGCGCAGCGAACCAGAGCGCGCCGTTCGAAGACGTCAATCTGTTCGTCTGTGACCCGGCGCTCCGGCGTGCTGTGGTCCGCGAAGGTGCCGCGCATGCGCTGGGCGCGCTTGAAGCTTACGGCGCTGATGCAGGTTCCGCCGAGATGCAGGCGCACGCGCGCTCAGCGAACGCGAACCGGCCGGTCCTTAGGACACACGACCCCCGCGGCGAACGCATCGATCACATTACGTACGACCCCGGGTATCACGCGCTGATGCAACTCGGCGTCGGGGCCGGGCTGCACGCGGCAAGCTGGAGCTATATGGACGCGACACCTGACGCTGCAGGAGCCGCGACCGGCGCAGGACAGGGCGATCTCGCTATCGGCTCGAATGTCGCGCGCGCCGCAGGGCTCGTGATGGCGAGTCAGCTGGAGCCTGGCCACGTCTGCCCGCTCACGATGACGAACGCAGCCGTCGCCACCCTGATGGGCGATGAGGGCATGGCGCTTACGATGGTCCCGCGCATCCTCGCGCGCCGTTATGATCCTGAGCTGCGTCACATGAGTGAGAAAAGCTCCCTCACCGTCGGCATGGCGATGACCGAGCGTCAGGGCGGCAGTGATGTGCGCGCCAACCTGACGACTGCCACACCACTCGGTGGGCCTGACGCCTCTGGCGACGACGGATATTTGGTCAACGGAGAAAAATGGTTCATGTCCGCGCCGATGAGCGACGCATTTCTCATCCTCGCGCAGGCACCCGGCGGTCTTTCGTGTTTCATGATGCCGCGTGTTCTGCCGGATGGTGAGATGAACGGCATCCACCTGCGACGCCTCAAATCAAAGCTTGGCAATCACGCGAATGCGTCGGCCGAGGTGGTGTTCGATGAGGCGCAGGCCTGGCGTATCGGGGAAGAGGGTCGCGGCATCCCGGTCATCATGGAGATGGTGACCCACACCCGGCTCGACTGCGCGCTCGGCTCGCTTGGTCTCATGCGGCGCGGCCTCGTCGAGGCGATCCACCATGTCCGCCAACGCGCCACGTTCGGCCGTCGCCTGATCGAGCAGCCGCTCATGCAGCAGGTGCTCGCCGATATGGCGCTGCACGTGGAGGCCTGCACCGCGCTCACGATGCGCCTCGCCCGCGCATTCGATCAGCCGGAGGACGAGCAGGAGCGTGCGTGGGCCCGCCTCCTCACCCCGATCGTGAAATACTGGGTATGCAAGTCGGCGCCGGCGTTCCTTGCCGAAGCGATGGAGTGCCTCGGTGGCAATGGCTACGTGGAGGATTTTCCTCTCGCGTTGCTCTATCGCGAGGCGCCGGTGAACGCGATCTGGGAAGGCGCCGGAAACATGATGGCCCTCGATGTCCTGCGGGTTCTCCAGCGCGATGCGGACGTGCTCGACCTCGTGTTCCTCGAGTTGGGTGAACTCTCCGGCGGCCATCGCCTGATCGATCAGCATCTCGCCGACACACGCGCGCTTCTTTTCAATCCGCGCGAGATCGACGCCAACCTGCGCGCGTTGACGGACCGGCTCGCAAGCGTCGCTGCCGCCGCACTCATGCACGTGCATGCGGAGCGCGATACGGGCGCGGCTTATGTCGAAAGCCGTCTGGAGCCGGGACGCCTGACGACCTTCGGCGCGCGGCAGATCGAAGGCGCTGCAGCAATTGTGGAAGCCGCGCTCCCCTAATCGGCCTAAGGCAACAGCATATCTCGCCCAGGGTCGCCTGCGTATCGGGGAGGAGAGAAAAAAGCTAGTCGTCCGCCGCGAGCGTCGCGGTGTCGACGTCGTCGCCCCGCTCGGCCACGCGCGGCCCGGGCACCGGAAGCGGCACGGCGGGATTCGCGTCACGGATAATCCGGCGAAGCGCATCGGCAAGCTCACGCTCCATCATGATCCCGCCCGTCAGCCCGACCTCACGTCGCGCGGTCCCGGGGCTCCGCAGCCGAGAGACCGTCGCAATCACGCCGCGCGCCACATACCCGCGTCGCGTGCCGAGCCCGTCAAGCTCACGCACCGGCTGGAGGACGAGGCTGCCCGACGTGCCCGGTTCCGCAAAGCAGTTGGAAAAAAAGAGCGATCCTGACCGGGTCCGATTGCGGATCGCACTATTGACGTTGCACCGCTCGAACCGTTTCTGCGCCCGTCCGCGTGCGGCGAACTTGATCGATACTGCCATCACCGGCGCGCGCACCTCGACCCACGCCCCGTCCTCGATGAGCTGAAGCAGGCGCTTGGTCCCGATCTCCTCGTGCATCTCGTCGGGGATGAGAAAGGGCATCACGCCATCGACCGGCTTGGTCAGTCGCGCGATCGCCCAATCCTTGCGCAGCAGCTCCAGCACGTCGTTCGACTGCAGATCCGGCGCGAACACGACGCTTTTCGGGTCGACGACATACGTCCGTCGCCGCGAGCGACGTTTGTCCCGCGGCTGCCACAGGGTGAATGTACATGCCTTGGGCCGCGCGCGTTTGCGCCCGCTCTGATGGTAGAGGTCGCGCCGCCAGCGTTTGGTCCCCAGCGCAAAGCCGACCTCGGCATCCGCCTGCAGACCGGCCGCGATCCGTCCCCGACAGCGGAAATGCTTGAAGCTTGCCGATGAGCGCCGTTTGCAGATTTGCCGCCGCAGTTCGCGCGCTGAGTAGCGGAATGTGTGCGCCGCCGTCACGATCGTGCGGGTATCGCCGACGAGGCTCGCGGTGCCGACGAAGTTTCCGCACCGGAGCACGCCGACCGCTGCGAAATCATCGCGGAGATCATTGAGTGAGACCCCGAGCCTGCGGGCGAAGGCCTTCTCTGTGGTCCTTGTGTCGCTGCTCGACGTGCGCTGCGCGATGGCGCTCGTCGTCGCCGCGAAAGGTACGATGAGCGTCACGACGGACGTCGCGAAGGCCAGCATCACCAGCATACGGGCGCGGTGGCTGGCCGACACATGGCGGCGAGGGGAGTGCACCGCGTCGACACGCTCGGCGCATCTCCGCCCGTCATGCGCGAACCTGCCATCACGCGTCGCCGCGTTGCCCATCGTGTGCCCGTCCTTCTGCCGTTCAGCTACGAAACCTGTCCTCGAGTTCCTGCACCTGCGCGTGATCGAGAAATCGGGTGCGGTGCCCCTGAAGCATTAGAAACAGCTTTG
>JBCBJG010000327.1:0-3138 GCA_038523655.1 Pseudomonadota bacterium
GGCGGTTGAGCGCCCGCCGATTGCCACAGCGTACCCGATACGTCGCGCCGGAAATCCTCTGGCTGCGAACGTCGACATGATCGACTGGATCGAGCAGATCCACATCAAGGAGACGCGTGAGTACGTGAAAAAAGTGATGGCGAACCTGCAGATGTATCGCCATCGCCTCGGCGCACCCGAGACCGCATTGCGCATCACCAGTGATCTCGCGCGCGGTGCGCGTTAGGTCATACGTGGGGCTTATCCCGGTGCTGCAAGCATCGCTGTTGCAACGGACGTTGCGAGCGACTTGCTGGTCGGATCATCCAGACTAGGCTAGGTCGCCGGGCAACGCCGGGGCTGCGTGAATGCGCCCGCGGCTATGACCAGCGGAGGGCACGCGGCAGATGGTCGACCTACGGGGAGAGGACGGCGGAGGCTTTCAGAAAGAAGCCATCTATTTCACGTCGCGGGACGGATTAAGGCTGCATGCGGTAGAACGGCGGCCAGCGCGCGTGTCGGGCCGACCGGTGATTTGTCTTCCCGGACTGACCCGAAACGCCCGAGACTTTACTGCGCTTGCCGACGCGCTCGCCGCCGCAGGGCACCGCGTCATCTGCGTCGATTATCGCGGTCGCGGCGCGTCGGACAACGACCCGGACTGGCGCAATTATACGCCGTTCATCGAGGCGCTCGACGTGACCGACCTGATGGCACGCGCGCATATCGAGGCGGCCCATATCGTTGGGACGTCGCGTGGCGGGTTGATCACGATGATCCTCGGCGCACTACGCCCAACGGCGCTTTTGTCGGTCACCTTCAACGACATCGGACCGCGCATCGAGCCGGAAGGCCTTGCGCGGATCGTGGGCTATGTCGGACGGGTGCCTGAGCCGGTGGATTGGGCGGATGCCACGCGGATCGTCGCCGACATCAATGCGCGTAGTTTCCCGGACGTGACGCCTGACACCTGGGAGGTGCTCGCGCGCCAGTGGTTCAACGAGGATGGCGGGCGCCCGGTTGCCGGCTACGACAAGGCCTTGGCACAAGCGGTGACCAACGCATCACGCGGGGCGATCACGCCGGAGCTGTGGCCGCAATTCCGCTCCTTGTCCCGGTTTCCGATGCTCGTCGTGCGCGGTGCGAACAGCGACCTGTTGAGCGAGGCGACCGTAGATCGCATGCAGCAGCTCCATCCGGATCTCGCCCGACACTTGGTGCCCGGTGAGGGGCACGCGCCATTGCTCCGCGATGCGCCGACGATCGAGCGGATTACCGGGTTCATCAGCGAGATCGATGCGCGCGTGGCGCGCGGAGGTGGTGCGACGAGGATGGAGCACGCGACCGCCGCGGCCTGAGATGACCGGGCACGACTGGCGCTATCGAGCAGCCGGGTGCGCTACGCGAACTTTCTTAACCGGGCACGCTAGGCGGTTTGCTCAATCTAGCGCGTCGGCCTTCGGGCGCTGATGCGGCGCAGATATCAGGCGCGACTTGAGAGGATGCGGGCCTGCTCGATCCAGTTCTCCCGTTCGATCCGGCCTGAGAAATCGAGCACCTCGTTGACCTTCTGGATGTCGCCATCGGTCCACTCGGCAATCTGCGCGTAGGAATAAATTCCCATCGCATTGAGCTTCTTCTCGATCACGACACCGACACCGCGGATGCGTTTCAGATCATCGGCGTCGCCGGACTGGACGACCCGACCTCCACCACGGCGACGCTGATCGGTCCGCTCCCGCAGTTCACGCCGTTCACGGCGCCGGCGCGTGCTGAAGAGCGTGCTCGGCTCGCCTGTCTCGTCGGCGGGCGCTTCGGCTTCGGCTACACGCTCGCCATTGGCCGGCTCCGGGGATGAAAAGTCGGACGCGGCATCCGATGCGACCTGGGGCTCAGCGGCATCACTCGTCTCGAGGTGAGACGGTTGGTCAGGTTCAGATGTCGGCCCAGGCGTTGGCTCAGACGACGGGTCAGGCGCAGGCTCCAAAGACGCTTCGGCGGCGGCCGATTGCTCAAATGCCGGTTCAACATCTGCCTGTGCCGCAGTCTCCGGCGCGGCATCCGGCGCCGGAGATGGCTCGATCACGGCATCGCGCGCGGCACGGGCGAGTGCCTCGATAGGTTGCCCGTCGCCGTCCAGATCGCGCGCACGCAACGCCCAGCCGTTCATGGCGCCGGTAGCGACCGCGGCACCACTGAGGCCTCCGGCGGCGGCGGCCGTATTGCCTACTGAACCACCGGTTGGCTCGAGCCCGATGGGTTTCGGCTTTTCAGGCGGTGGAGCAGTCGGCGCCGGGGCGTCGGATGCAGCGGGCGGCGCACTTTGCGCTGGCGCGGGGGTTGGAGCGCTGCGGGCGTAGCGACGGCGCGAAAAATATGTCTCGGCCCCGCGCGAAAGGATCGTTGCCTGCTCGGCCCAGCCCTCGCTTGGCGCACGGCCCGGCCGGTCCAGCACCGTGTCGAGATGCGCCACCTGTTCGGGCGTCAGCGCAGCAAGCTGCTCGTAGCGTCGGTACCCGAGATCGCCGAGCGTAGCTGCCGTGTCCTCGTCCATCCCTTTTATGCGCATCAGGTCTTCATCCGGTCCGTCTACCGCGATCGGCAGTGGAGACCGCGGCTCGGGTGCATCGTTTGACGCCGCCTCACTGTCCGCCAGCTCAGGCGTGACGACGGGCTCTGCTGCGTCCGCTGCCTGCGCTGCAATCGCCGCTGCGCCGGCTGCTACCGCGGCCGCTGCCCCGGCGCCGCCCTCGCCCAACATGCTGGGTTCTGAGGGCTGCTCGTCCGCATCCAAGTCGCCCGCGAGCGGAGCAGTCGACGCCTCCGGCGACGGCAGTGTCTCGATTGGCGCATCGATCGCGACCTCACCGGGCTCGCTGTCAGCAGGCTCAAGATTACCAGCTTGAGACCCGGTGAGTGGTGCGGGATCAGGCGCAGCGAACGACACGGCAGCGGCGCGCGAACGAGCCAGCGTCGCCGCCTCAGCATCTGCGGTTGTCACGTCTGGCGCCGGCAGAATTGTTGGATCACCGATCGGTGTGATCGGCGCGGTCGCGCCGGCACTCCGGTCGGTGCCCTGCACCACCTCTTGCGCCTGGGCACGCGCTGCCGCGACAGCCGCCGCGGCGGCAGCCGTTGCCGCAGCGACTGTGCTCTCGA
>JBCBJG010000328.1:0-3081 GCA_038523655.1 Pseudomonadota bacterium
CAACCGATGCCTTCGATCGAGTGGAACCCACGCTGGATACGTAGATCCCGGACAAACCGAACCAGCCCTAAGACATCAAGGAGCTGAACGCGAAGGTCGTCGACGAGGGAGATTTTTTCGAGATCCAGGAGACCCACGCCGCGAACATCGTATGCGGTTTCGCGCGGATGGAGGGAAAGACCGTCGGTGTTGTCGCCAACCAGCCGATGGTGCTCGCTGGCGTGCTCGATGCCGATGCCTCACGCAAGGCCGGTCGGTTCGTCCGGTTCTGCGACTGCTTCGGCATTCCGCTCGTCACCTTCGTCGACGTGCCGGGCTTCCTGCCGGGCACTGCGCAGGAATATGGCGGGCTCATCAAGCATGGCGCCAAGCTGCTGTTCGCGTATGCCGAGGCGACCGTCCCGAAGGTGACGGTGATTACCCGCAAGGCATATGGCGGCGCCTACGACGTGATGTCGTCAAAACACATCCGCGGTGATGTGAATTACGCCTGGCCGAGCGCTGAGATCGCGGTCATGGGACCGAAAGGCGCGGCGGAGATTATCTATCGCAGCGAACTCGGTGACCCGAAGAAGATCGAGCAGCGCGTCGCCGACTACACGGATCGCTTTGCCAATCCGTTCGTCGCTGCCGAGCGCGGCTACATCGACGAGGTGATCCTGCCGCGCAATACCCGCCGACGGCTGTGCCGCGCCCTCAACATGCTGGCGAGCAAAAAGGTCGAGAACCCCTGGAAGAAGCACGACAACATCCCGCTTTAGAGCCCGGTCGTGGCAGCGTGATTGTCGCGCGTGCGAAAGAGACCGGGTGCGTCAGGAGATTTATCCCCCCGCTACGCCACTGTGCCGGACATGGTGCCTAGGATAGACGGTCCAGCGCTTGGAGCGGCTTGAACCGACCGGGCTCAACGCGCTGTCGTAGACGCCCCGACGCCCCGACGATCAACGCCGTGCGAGGCGCAACGTCGCTGTCCCTTCGCTGCTCGAGATCGAGACGCTCTGGGTACTGCCACTCACGTTGACGATCACATTCGCCGTTACGCTGTACTGGACGTTTTTCAGCGTGCCGACGTAGCGATTGCCTTGCACGCGGCGGAGCGTTCCGCGCTGATCGAGCCGCCCGGCACCGCTCGCGCAACGAGCATCGACGGAAAAGTCCTGCCCGGCGATGCGCCCGTACGTCACCGAGCAGCGAACCTGCTCCTTGCCGCCGGACTTCAGGTTGACCACCCCATTGCCACGCCATTTGCCGGTAATCGACCGGGAGTCCGCTTCCACCGGGGCTGTCGCCAGGGTCAGTGTCCCGCTCGTCAACAGGAAGGCAGCGACCAGGCGGCCAATGGATTTCGAGGAAGGTGACAGGCGGGTGGGGGACATGGCCGGACCTCGTTTTTCAGTGCCGATGCGGGCTTAACCATAACATGTTTGAACGGTTCGGGTTGCCGCAATGCGATCAAATTGGAGCGACGAGACCGGGGTCGGTGTGTAACGGCGCGAGAAGCCGAACAAAGCCACTGCGAACGGCCGCGTGCACTCGACGGCCGGTGTCAGGCGAGCAAGGTTGCGGCCGCACAAGCGGTGCCGCCAAAGCAGAAGGCAATCTCGCGCGTATGCCCCGGCTCACGAACCAAGCGACGCGCCCACTGCGACGCCGCTCGCTCGCGCAACGAGCAATGCGCCGAGGCCGATGAGCGTTAACAGCACCGCGCGCCTGAAAGCTTGCGACCCGAGCTGATTGCGCACCCGCGTTCCGGCTGCGACACCGAGCGCCGCCGGCAGCGTCCCGGCAACGGACCAGAAAGCCAGTTCGCCGGTCAGAAAACCGATCTTCCAGAGCCCCACCGCGACGACGATCGACGACAGCGTGAACGAGATATTGATCGCCTGCAGGAAGATCTCCCTGCGCAGCGGTTGCGCCAGCAGGAACGGCAAAACGGGCATGATCTGCGAACCGGTCACGCCGTTCACGAGCCCGGTCGCAACGCCGACCGGCACGCGGAGGCCATATGACAGTCGCGCAGGCAGTTGGGCGTCGATGTGGCCGAGCGTCCAGACCCCATAGACCATCAGGACGACGCCGAGCCCGCCGGCCGCGATCACTAGGTTCACATGCGCGAGCAGCCAGAGCCCGAGGGCAAGGCCCGGCATAAGACCGAGAAACATCGGCCAGAAACGGCTGACCGTCTCGCGCACCGCACCGGCCTGGACATGCACCATCGCGTTCGATGCGATCGACGACACCAGAACGAGCGGCATTGCCCGCTCCAGCCCGAGCGCAAGGACGAGAAACGGAAGGCAGGTCGAGGAGAAACCGAGCCCGGTCGCGCCTTTGACGAACCCGGCGAACAGGAAGCCGAATACAGCGATCCCTGCAGCCGCGGTCGTCACGTCAGCGATCATGGGGTGTTCTCGCCTGCCTCAGCGCGGTGCAAGAGGGCAATACCGCTCGCACTGCCGCGCCGGAAGCGCTGGCAAGCGGTTATCCGCAGGCGCTCGAGGCGAGTAGGCAGAAGAACACATGAGGGACGATGCGCCGCCCGCGATTCGTGTCGGCGGCGCCTTTTCTGTTCCGAAGAATGGACACCGTTCGAGCGGGCAAAGAAAAAGGCGCACCAGGGAGGAGGTTGGTGCGCCTTTCTCTTCGAAGACCGATCGTCATCGGCCATTTTGGTCAACCCTGTTGTGCGTCAGAGCCGTCCAAAGTCAGATGCGAACATGGTGTCCGCGAGATCTTTCGAACTCGTGCCTCGGGCTTGAAGTTCCCGCTCACTCAGCGCTGCGAGATGCTGATAGCGGGACGCTACATGCCCAAAATGCCCAAACGAGCCAACCAGTTCACCCACGCGGCCTAGCACCGAACCGAAGCGCGATTTGGGGGCCGCCGTCTCAAAGCTCGTGTGCTCGTTTCTCATGAGTGCGATATAGGCGTGCCTGTGTTGCGGTGCACCATGAAATGTTGCGCCGCATGACAGCGTTGCGCCAACCGCATTCCTTGAGAAAAATCTGGTGCATGCGGCTACCGACGTGCAGCAGGTGGACGACGTGGCGGCCAGCCGCACGCATTAGGAGCCGGGTGCACGGG
>JBCBJG010000329.1:0-3074 GCA_038523655.1 Pseudomonadota bacterium
CTGGGCATCAACGCGCTGCTCAGCGCCGCACGAAATCCGCTAGGTGTTTGCCTAGGTGTGTAATCGCTCAAATTCTCGCATACCGCGATTGCACGACACAGTGCACCGGCGGCGATCAACTCCCACCCAACGTCGCCGCCGGTCAAGAACACAGGGCGGCGTCGCCCAGTCAAACTCCTGTTCCCGACCGCGTATCTGTCGGGGTCAGACTGCATCGGCACCCACCGTTCGGGACCCAACCCGGGCGGTGGGTGTTCGTCTGTGCAGACAAAAAAAGGGCGGCACGCGCCGCCCCAGTCAAACCCCAGGAAGAGCCGCGCCACCGGGCCCGCAAGACGCAAAACAGAACATGCCGGCCCGGTGACCCGACAACTGCACCGTACGATCCATTTGTTGCCGCGCTCTTAATCCGATCCAACAGCGAGACAGTTTTTTCAACGCGTCGGAAATCGGACCGGGCGCGCGACGCGTAGCGCGGCGAATCTCAGATTGGCTGCAATGCGATTTTGCGTGCAGCGGCTGGTCGAAGCCGCGCGCCCAAGATATCGAAGTGAGCGTTTTCGTCCGCTTTCCACGCGTCGCGCACCGCCCTCTGCCATGATCAAGTTCATCTATCCCGACGGGTCGCACTGCTACCGGGCGCTCCACACCGTGCATGCGGTTTTTCGAGACGAGAATGGTGCGCTGATCGCTCGTGCCGAACGCGCTGATCAAAGCGGTATGTACGAGTTCGAGATTGCGGGTTTCGAGATCGTGCCTGCGGGTGTGCAATGCAGCTAGCGGACGCGCGGCGTCCTGCACGCGGACCCTAGGTAGCTGGCGCCCATGCTTGACCGATATGTGCGACCGCGCATCGACCCCGCGCTCGAAGCGGTCGCGCGCCGGCTGTCCCATGCGGGCGTGTCAGCCGATGCGATGACGCTGATCGGTGGCGCGCTCGGGATCGCGGCCGCCGTCGCGATCGGCTTCGACGCCAGCTTGGCTGCGCTCGGCCTCATCGTCCTCAACCGGATTTGCGACGGGCTTGATGGCACGATTGCCCGCGCGACCGGTTCGACAGACGATGCCGGCGGGTTCCTCGACATCACGGTCGATTTCGCCGTCTACGCGGCGATCCCGCTCGGCTTCGCCGTTGCAGCACCGCCGGAAAACGCTCTGGCGGCCGCGTTTCTGCTGAGCGGGTTTCTCGTCAACGGCGCGGCTTTCCTCGCCTACGCCCGCGTGGACAACGCGCAGACAACCGCAGAAGCCGACGCGGAGGGAAAAGCATTCGCTTATCTGGCCGGCCTCGCGGGCGGCACAGAGACCGTCATTTTTCTCCTCATCGTCTGCGCGATGCCGTCCTGGTTCGCCGCAGCCGCTGCCGCCTTCGCCGCGCTGTGCTGGATATCAGGCACCTGCCGGATCGCCATCGCTTATCGGCGGTTGCAGCAGCGACGATGATGCCCGCCGTCACGCGCTCGCCGGCACGCGCCCTGCGTTCGCGGTCGATTCGCCGGCACTGGTTCACTTATTCAGTCCCGTCGCGGCGGCTTGTCACAGCGCTGCGGCTACCGCCCCGCGCGCCGCATCACCATTTCTGAGATGCACCGAGGAATGGACCCAGACATAAGGACCGCAAACTCATGTCCGCCCGGAAAGCCAACATCCCCGACGTCGTCGTCGAGCACCACGTTCCCGAGACATTCAGCGACAAATTCGCGTTTCGGCTGGTGAAGTTCATGCGCTTTTTCGCCGATGCGTTTTTCCGGAAGCGCTACGGGCATCGCGCAGTCGTGTTGGAGACGGTGGCGGCGGTACCGGGTATGGTTGGCGGCTTGCTGCAGCACCTGAAGTCGATCCGCCATATCCGCGACGACGAGGGCTGGATCGCCGAGTTGCTGGACGAAGCCGAAAACGAGCGGATGCACCTGCTCACGTTCATCAATATCGCACAGCCGTCGGTGTTCGAGCGCTTCGTGATCCTCATGGCGCAGGGCGTGTTCTTCAACCTGTACTTCCTGCTCTATCTCCTCGCCCCGAAGACGGCGCACCGCGTCGTTGCCTATCTCGAGGAAGAAGCGGTCGTCAGTTACACGCAGTATCTGGCAGCAATCGACGCCGGCCAGCTCGAAAACGTGCCGGCGCCACAGCTTGCGATCGACTACTGGAAGCTGGCGCAAGATGCGCGGCTCCGCGATGTTGTGCTGGTCGTGCGCGAAGACGAGGCGGGCCACCGCGACCGTAACCACACCTTCGCGAACGTGCTGACCAAGTCGGCAAACGAAGCTGAGAAGCCGCGCGACAATGCACCGGCCGGGATTTACGATAGCGCCTAGTCGGTCCCGACTATCTCAGCGGAGGCGCCTCTACGGCGGCGTGCCGGTACACCTGCGAAGACCCGGCCGTCGCTTGTTGCCACGCTCGGATCACGGCATTCGTGGGGCCCGCACCTCTCACTCGGCGAGCCCGCACCATGCGGCGCTCCGCCGGCACGGACGGTCTTTCGCGCCATCGGCAATCGCTGTAGTTTGTTTCGACGCCCGCACGCCTGCGGGCGTTCGCTTATGGAGACACCAATGTCCAAACAAATGACTGGCGCGGCGATGGTCATGCGCGCGCTGGCGGAACAGGGCGTCCGACATATCTTCGGATATCCGGGCGGTGCGGTTCTGCCGATCTACGACGAGATCTTTCAGCAGAAGAAGGTCGAGCACGTTCTCGTACGTCACGAGCAGGGCGCCGTACATGCCGCGGAGGGCTATGCGCGCTCTACCGGGGAAGTGGGCGTCGTGCTGGTGACGTCCGGTCCGGGCGCGACCAATGCGGTGACCGGCCTGACCGACGCGCTGATGGACTCGATCCCGCTCGTCTGCATTACCGGGCAGGTGCCGACGCACCTGATCGGCAACGACGCCTTCCAGGAGTGCGACACGGTCGGGATCACGCGGCCCTGCACCAAGCACAACTGGCTGGTGAAGTCCGTCGACGAGCTGTCAGACGTGCTGCACGAGGCATTCTATGTCGCGCGCTCGGGACGGCCGGGACCGGTGGTGATCGACATCCCGAAGGATGTGCAGTTCGCGCTTGGCGAA
>JBCBJG010000330.1:0-3031 GCA_038523655.1 Pseudomonadota bacterium
CCGAAGCGTTTTCTAGAGCCTTGCCAGGCACGGGCTGGATTCGTCCATCCGGCCCATGCTCATGATCATGCTCGTGGACGTAGACGGCATGCGTCGCGGCCGCATTCGGACCAAATAGATCTCGGTATGCCGCACTCGCGACGACGCTCGTCGGACTGCCTTCACAGCAGACATGGCCGTTGAGACAGAGCACCCGGTCCGTCGCTGCCATAACCACATGCAAATCGTGCGAGATCAGCAGGACCCCGCATCCGAGCTCGTCGCGCAATTGCCCGATCAGTTCGTACAGTGCGATCTCCCCGCTGAAATCGACACCCTGAACCGGCTCATCGAGCACCAGCAGGTCGGGCTTTCGGGCCATCGCGCGCGCCAGCAGAACACGCTGAAATTCACCACCCGAAAGGGTGCGGACATCACTCCCCGCAAGATGGCGTACGCCGGTACGATCCAGCACGTCGCCGGCTTCCCTCGCGTGCAACCGCGAGGTCAGACGGAGAAACCGCGCGACAGTGATCGGCATCGACCAGTCGATCGACACGGACTGGGGCACATACCCGACGGTCATGCCCGATGCCTGAGCGGCCGAACCTTCGTCCGGCGCAATGAGCCCGAGCGCAAGTTTCGCGGTCGTCGATTTGCCGGAGCCGTTCGGCCCGATCAGCGTGACGATCTCCCCGCGCGCGAGCGCGAGATCGACGCCACGGATCAGCCAGCGCCCCTGCCGATGGACGCCAGCTCCCTGGAGATGCACGAGCGGCGATGAAGTTGGCACGGTATGGCGCTCTCGATCTGGTTCCGCCCGGCAAAGCGAAGGAACGCTTCCTGCGCACCAAACGGTCGCGCGATGCCGCTTGCCTCTACCCGCGCAGTTGGGCAAACGTCATAAGATAACGTATGCGCGCGGGCAACGGCGCGGGGTAACCGGAGGCGGGTCATGAAGTACAGATATCAGCACGCGGAGCGTTCTCAGTCACCGCGTTGCCGCCAATGGCGCACGATTGCGGCCGGCGTCGCAGCCGTCTCGATCGCGGGGCTCACAACTCTCGATGTGTCGATCGCGGGCGAGCCCACGAAGCTCGAGGTGATGGCTTCGATCAAACCGGTGCATTCACTCGTCTCCGGTGTGATGGACGGCGTCGGTACGCCAAAGCTGATCGTCACCGGTGCCGCCTCACCCCATACCTATGCGCTGAAGCCATCGCAGGCGCGCGCCATGCAAAGTGCAGACGTGATCTTCTGGGTCTCCCCACAGATCGAGTCTTTTCTGGAAAAACCGCTCGCCTCGCTCGGCCAGGATGCCCGCGTGGTCGAGTTGGTCGAAACGGCCGGTCTGAAGAAGCTCGACCTGCGCGAAGGTGGTACTTTCGAAGCGCATGCGCACGAAGAGCACGCCGAGCACGGCGAAAAGCATGCTGACCACGACAACCATAAGCATGGCGAAAAACACTCCGATCACGACGAAGATCACAAACACGGCGCGAAGCGCGCCGACCGTGACGATCACGACGACCACGCGCATGGCAAAAAGAACGCCAAACACGACGACCATGCCCACGGCGAAAAGCATGCGGAGCATGACGGCCAGGCGCACGGGGCGAAAAAGACCGGTCACGAAGGCCACGGTCATGACGAAACGGATAACCACGTCTGGCTCGACCCGGAAAACGCCCGCGTACTCGTCGAGGCCATCGCCGCCGAACTCGCAAAAGCCGACCCGAAGAACGCAGCAGCCTACCGAACCAATGCGACCGCAATGAAGACCCGTCTCGATACATTGATTGCGGATGTTCGGGCCACCGTGGCGCCCGCGAAGGGCCGCGGCTTCATCGTGTTTCACGACGCTTATCGCTACTTCGAGGAGCGCTTCGGCCTCGAAGCAGCCGGCGCGATATCCGTCAGTCCTGAGGTGATCCCGGGGGCCGCGCGCGTTGCGGAGATCCGCTCAAAGGTCAAGGAACTGGGAGCGACGTGCGTCTTTTCCGAACCGCAGTTCGAGCCGAAGCTCGTCTCGGTCGTGACCGAGGGAACTGCCGCGAAGTCCGGCGTGCTCGATCCGCTTGGCTCGGACATTACCGATGGGCCAGGGCTTTATTTCGAGTTGATCAGGAATCTCGGCCAGAGCTTCGCCGGCTGCCTCGGCAAAGCGAGCTGATCACCGGGCGCTTCGGCGCACGACAATGAGCTATGGTTTCCGGCGGACATTCCCCTCCGCCGGAAATTCCCCGTCAGCCGGCATTTTTCTCCAGCGCAGCATCGACGATCGCGACGGTCTCATTGATCCCGTCGTGACCAAGGCCCACTGCGTTGCCGATCTGAGCGACCAGCCGATCGACGCGCTCGACCCGTGTCGATCCACCATCGATCGCCCGCGCGACAGATGATGGTTTCAGCAGGCTCTCTGCCGCCTTTGCGTACTTCTCGAAGGGGACCAGATCGCCGGCATCACCACCGAGCCGCTCGACGATCTTGCCGACGTGCGCATAAACATCCCGCGACGCGTCGAGATCACCGTGGACGGCATCCCGGATCGGGCGCACGCCGTCACGCTCCACGCAGCGGTAGTTCCCGGTCAACAGCATGCTCCACTTCGCAAGCGGTACGAACAGGCTGTCGTGCACCCGCAGCTTTACCGGCACTTCCTGACCATCGAGCCGCACCGCCTCGATATCCTCCGCGAGACGCGTCAGCAGAGCGTTGTGCGCATCTTTGCCGAAGCGTGCAGCCTTGAAGTTCGTGGGAAGACCGACATGCAGCACATTCGCGCCATCCTCCGGCGGCCGAAACGCCTGCGGGTCAGGCGAGCAAAGCGTCACCACCTGCGGATCGAATGCATCCCACACGCCGGCATCGGTGAAGGCGGAGGTCAGTGCATCGCCGTCGATGGCATCGATCCGGCGTAGGTAAGCCTGTGGCGGCATGTTCATGAGCGACAGGCAGGGTAACCCGGCGTCGGCGATACGCAGCAGCAGCCCGCGGATTGCATCAACGGCGTACTGGGGCTCCTGCATGGCGAGGACAACAAGATCGTAGG
>JBCBJG010000331.1:0-3023 GCA_038523655.1 Pseudomonadota bacterium
GCCGCACGTCAATCTGGCCGCCTCCCGCGCCCGCACCGAAGACGTGCTGGATAATCTGGTGGAAGCCGGTTTCATGACCGAAAGCCAGGTGTACGGCGCGCGGATCAATCCCTCCCGCATCGTCGAGAACCGCGATGCAAACACGCCGGACTGGTTCCTCGACTACGCCTTCGAGGAGGTCCAGCAGATCCTTAAAGGCCGGGGCGTGTTTATTGTGACCGCGCGCACGACGGTGGACGACCGCCTTCAGCGCGTCGCGCAGGAAACGATCACCAACACGGTCCGCGAGAACGGCCGCTCGAAACGCATCGACCAGGGTGCGCTGGTGTCGCTGGAGACTGACGGGGCAATTCGTGCGCTCGTCGGCGGCGTGGACTACGGCGACAGCCAGTTCAATCGCGCGACGTCCGCCAAACGCCAACCGGGGTCTTCCTTCAAACCGTACGTCTATCTCACGGCTCTGGAGAATGGTTTTTCCTCCCGCTCGCGGGTCCGCGACGTGGCCGTGCGCTGCAGCCGCCGGCACTACGTGCGCAACTATTCGGGCGGGGCGAGTGGTGCCAATCTCCCGCTCTCCACCGCTCTCGCCAAATCCACCAACACGATCGCAGTCGCGCTGACGAATTCGGTCGGCCGCAAGCGCGTTCTCGACAACCTCGGCCGCCTCGGCATCAAGGGCGTGCGCTCCAGTTGCACGATGGCACTCGGCGATACGGGGATCACCGCGCTCGAGCACACCGGAGGATATTTGCCATTCGCCAACGGTGGCATGGAAGCGCGTCCCTACGCGATCACGGAGATCACGAGCACCGCAGGCGAGACCGTCTTTTTGCGCAACCGCGACGTGCCGAAGCCTAAACGGCTCTTCGACAAACAGGTCATCGCGCAGATGAACGGCATGATGCAGCAAGTCGTTACTGCCGGGACCGGGCGACGCTCGGCTCTCGACTTCACCTATTCCGCCGGCAAGACCGGCACGAGCTCGTCGTACCGCGACGCCTGGTTCATGGGCTACACCGGCCAGTATGTGACGGGGGTCTGGTTCGGCAACGATAGCTTCCGCCCGACCAACCGCGTAACGGGAGGAAATTTGCCGGCGATGGCATGGCAGAACTTCAACGCGCTCGCTCACAGCTCCATGGACATCCCGCAACTCGCCGGCCTGCCCCTTCATCCGGTGCAGCAGGAAGAACGTCGTCGCCTTGCAGCGTTGCGTGCCGCCAACCCGGAGCGTGTCGCTACGAACCGCAACAAGCGCGATCTGCGAGACCGGACGCGCGAGATACTGGAACGCCTCTCCAAGCAGCTGCTCGCGATCTCCACCCCCGCTTCCGGCCGCCCGGACGAGCGCGCAAACCGCCGCGCGCCGGGCGATCGCTCACCGGGCTAATCAGATGCTGCATCGGGAGTTCATGACCGCTGGCGCCCGTGACGCACAGGACCGCCGTTGGGCGCGACAACGCATGAACGCACATCCATGAACACCATCGTCAACGTGGCCGTGTTCCTCATCATCGCACTCACCAGCGGTCTCGGCTCAGCCTGGCTGATGATCGAGCACGGCCCGTCTGGTGTCGCCATCGCGCACGGCCCATGGAAAGCCTGGTCCAACGTTGGCCGGGCCACGGCGGACCCCTACACGCGTGCCCATGTCACACGGTCCGGCAGGCTTCCCGTGATGTCAAAGGCGGTGCTTTATTTCCGCACCCTGCACGACGCTGAGGGCCGCCGGGTCGACAGCGAATGTGATTACGAGATCATCGGCCGGGATGCCGGCGCATCGTGGTGGTCGCTCGCAGCATACGATGGCGCGGGCAACCTCATGGATAACCCGGTCTCGCGCCACGCCTACAACGCGAGCACGGTGCTGCGCGCACCGGACGGGAGCTATCGTATCACGCTGTCGACGCAGCCTATGCCGGGCAACTGGCTCCCGGTCGACAGCGACTATCAGGTCGAACTCGTCTTCCGAATGTTCCGGAGCGCCACCTCGACCCGCGATGAAGATGTCACGCGCGCCCTACCGCGCGTGCAGCGGATCGGATGCCGATGAGCTGGCGTTCACTGATACGCATTCGGCTGGTGACCATTGTCGCTGGGCTGATCTTCGGGTCGATCATCCACATCGTGGCGATCTTTTCACTCCCCTACGTCTCGGAGGGAAATGCCTGGATCCGGATCGGAGAAAAACTTCAGGCGAATACGCTCCGATCGATCCCCCTTGCGAGCGCCGACGCGCAGATCCTGCCGTTCACTGCGCCGGATGCCTACTACGCGTTTTGTCGGTTTGATCTGACGAGCGGCCCGGTCGCCCTGTCACTTCCGGAGATCGAGCCGTTCTGGACCGTGTCGCTGTACGACCGCATGAGCCAGAATTTCTATGTGATTGCAGGGCGCGACGTGAAGCGCGCGACGCTCGACCTGATCCTCAACAGGCCGCGCCTGGAGAACGAGGATGTCGACCCGGCCGCAACGAGCACGCGGGCAAAGAGCGATGTGATTACGGTGAGGGTGCCGGATCGTGAAGGGCTTGCTGTAGTCCGCGCGCCGATAACGGGCGTGGCGAACGCCGTTGATACCGCCCGACGGTTCGATAACATCCGCTGCGCGCCGGCGAGCTGATCGACCGCGGCCTCTGCGACGCTCACCGCATTGGTCAGCCGACCCGCGCAATCCGGAGTGCGGAGGCAAAAATGGAGACCCAAGACTCCAAACGCGCATTTTCAGTTTGAGGTGACGGCACCGCGCGCGGCAGGTGCCACGACATCGTCCGCGTCGAGATGCCTTTCGATCCGCACACCGGGGAAGATAATAATCTCCGCACTCGGTTCAGCGGCACGTGAGGCTTCGCCCGAAGACGCAGTGCGAACCTGCAGCCCGGCGTCGGGTTCACGCGGCGTGAAAGTCAGGATGTCGGCCATGGATCAGATCCTTTCGAGTGCCGTGCACGATGCCCGACAGGCAAACGCACACCCCCGTCGCGCCAATCGATCTGGCCACGCACCGACTTAACGAAAGGTTAA
>JBCBJG010000332.1:0-3016 GCA_038523655.1 Pseudomonadota bacterium
ACTACGAGCCACTTTCGCCGATCAGTTATCTGCGGCGGGCGGCGGAGATTTTCGGGCCGCGCATCGCGATCGTGCACGGCGAACGACGGATCACGTATTCAGGGTTTTATGCCCGGGCGCGGCAGTGTGCGGATGCCCTGCACCAGGCAGGCGTTGGGCCCGGTGATACGGTCGCGATCATTGCGGCGAACGGTCCGGCGCTGCTCGAGGCGCACTATGCCGTGCCGATGCTGGGCGCTGTGCTCAATCCGATCAATATCCGCCTCGATGCCGCGTCGATCGCATTTTGCCTGACGCACGGCGAGGCGAAGGTTTTCCTCGTCGATCGTGATTTCGCGGATGCCGCGCGTGGAGCCATCGCGCAGGTCGAGCAGCCGCTGCAGGTCATCGATATCGCCGATGCCGCGACGCAGAAACTGAGCGGCGTTGGTGACGTGGAGTACGAAGCGTTCATCGCGCAAGGCGATCCGGCGTTTGACTATCCGGGCGTTGAGGACGAGTGGGCGTCGATCTGTCTGCTCTATACCTCTGGCACTACAGGCAATCCGAAGGGGGGCGTCTACAGCCATCGCGGAGCATATCTCTGCGCGATGGGGAACGCGCTCACGTTCCAGCTCGATCATGAAAGCCGGTATCTCTGGACGCTGCCGATGTTTCACTGCTCGGGGTGGACGTTTACCTGGGCAGTGACGGCGGTGGGGGGAACCCATGTTTGTCTCCGCGCGGTCGATACGGAGGAAATATTCAAGCGGATCGTGGAGGAAAAAGTCACGCACATGTGCGGGGCTCCGATCGTGCTCAATATGCTGGTGCATGCCCCTGACGCGCACAAACGGTCTTTCAAGCATCAGGTGAAGGTCGCGACCGGCGGGGCTGCGCCACCCTCCGCCGTGATTGCGTCGATGGAAGCGCTCGGCTTCGATGTTCTGCACCTTTACGGGACGACAGAATCCTACGGGCCATCGACGCTCTGCGCGCCGAATTCCGCATGGTGGGACGGGCCGGAGCAGGCGCGGCACGCCAATATGGCGCGGCAGGGCATCCCGATCGCGATGGTCGAGGAAATGATGGTGGCGGATCCCGAGACGCTCGCGCCTGTGCCAAAGGACGGGGAGACGATGGGCGAGATCATGGTCCGGGGGAACTCGATCATGAAAGGCTATCTCAAGAACCCCGAGCAGACCAATGCGTCGTTCAGTGGGGGCTGGTACCACTCCGGCGATCTCGCGGTGTGGCACGCGGACAGCTATGTCGAGGTCAAGGATCGCTCGAAAGACATCATCATTTCGGGCGGAGAAAATATCTCCTCGCTCGAGGTAGAGGAAGTGCTCTACCGCCACCCCGACATCATGGAAGCGGCTGTGGTCGCCAAACCGGATGCAACCTGGGGAGAAACGCCGTGCGCGTTCGTCGATCTGCGACCCGGTGCGCCGGAGATATCCGGTGCAGATGTGATCGCCTACTGCAAGGATAACATGGCTGGCTTCAAGGCGCCGCGATACGTGGTGTTCGGCCCGCTCCCGAAGACATCGACGGGGAAGATCCAGAAATTCGTTCTGCGGGAGCAGGCGGTCGACGTGGAGGCGCCGACGGCTGTCACGGCTGGTGCCGCGTAGGGGCGTGATGTGGAGGATCATCGGCCGCGCGTCTATCTGACAGCTGACGAGGCGGCCGACGATATCATGGCGCGTGTAGGCGCGCGGATTGTGCTCGGTCTGCCGCTCGGTATCGGCAAGGCGAACCATATCGCCAATGCGCTTTACCGTCGGGTCGCGGCTGATCCCGCTTTATCGCTGACGATCTATTCCGCGGTCAGTCTTGGTATTCCGAGGGTTGGGTCCTCGCTCAAGTCCCGGTTCGTCGGGCCGCTCGTTGCGCGGCTGAATGCGGGTCACGAACCGTTGGATTACGTGACGGCGCTTGCCGGTGATGGGCTGCCAGAAAACATCGAGGTTCGCGAGTTTTTCCTCCCTGCTGGTGCGCATCTCGGTAATGCGACTATCCAGCAGTCTTACCTCTCCGCGAACTATACACATGTGGTTGATCGGCTGCTGGAGGCCGGAGTGAATGTGCTCGCGCCGCTCGTTGCCCGCGCGGAGGATGGACGGCTTAGCCTTTCCTCAAACCCCGACCTCACGCTCGACTTTGTGCGGCGGCACCACGACCGCGGCGTCGCGACGCCGCTTGTCGTTGCGGCGCAGGTGAACGAGGTGCTGCCGTTCATGGAGGGCGAGGCCGTTGTTCGCCCGGCGTTCTTCGACGGTCTGCTCGATACGCCGGAGACGCAATTCGACCTGTTCGCGGTGCCGCGCCAGCCGGTCAGTCTCGCCGATTACGCGACCGCTATGCGGGTTGCGGCGATGATCCCGGACGGCGGCACGTTGCAGATCGGGATCGGGTCGTTCGCCGATGCGCTGACGCATGCGTTGCTGCTCAGACATCGCCATCCGGCGCGGTTTTCAGAGTTGCTCGACGCACTCGGTGGTGCGGGCGCGCACCTGACGACGCACCGCGCGCCGTTTGCGGTTGGGCTTTATGGGGCATCGGAAATGCTGGTCGAAGGGCTTGTCGCGCTCATGGATGCGGGGGTGATTGCGCGTGGGGCCGACGCTTTCCGCGATCACGCTGGTGCGGATGCGTCGGATGAAAATATTGACGACGGCCCACTGATCCATGCCGGATTTTTCCTCGGCGCGGAGAGTTTTTATCAGCGGTTGCGCGATATGTCTCCGCAGACGAGGGGGCGGATCGCGATGATGCCGATCTCGTTCGTCAACGAACTGCTTGGCGACGAGGAGACGAAACGCGGACAGCGTCGCGATGCGCGCTTCGTCAATACCGGCTTGATGGCGAGCCTTTTCGGTGCGGTGACGTCTGATGGGTTGGCGGATGGGCAGGTCATTTCCGGCGTTGGTGGGCAGTACAATTTTGTCGCCCAGGCGCTCGAGCTGCACGGTGCGCGGTCGATCATCACCATCAAGGCGGCGCGCGGTTATGGCGACAAGGCGACGTCCAA
>JBCBJG010000333.1:0-3004 GCA_038523655.1 Pseudomonadota bacterium
CGACGAAGAACAGCACATCCGCGCCTTCGTCCCGGAAATGCTCGGCCACAGTCAGTCCGGTCAGGGCGACCCGGGCACGGGCGCCGGGCGGCTCGTTCATCTGACCGTAGACGAGGGCGCGGATGTGCTGTTCTTCGTCGACAATATCTTCCGCTTCACGCAGGCCGGCTCGGAAGTGTCGGCTCTGCTGGGACGGATCCCGTCGGCCGTCGGATATCAGCCGACGCTCGGCACCGATATGGGCGGCATGCAGGAGCGGATCACGTCGACGACGAAAGGGTCGATTACGTCGGTGCAGGCCGTTTACGTCCCAGCCGACGATCTGACAGACCCGGCGCCGGCATCGACCTTCGCGCACCTTGATGCAACGACCGTCCTCTCGCGCTCGATCGCGGAAAAGGGCATCTACCCGGCCGTTGACCCGCTCGATTCGACATCGCGCGTGCTCGAGCCGCGGGTCGTTGGCGAAGAACACTACGCGATCGCGCGGCAGGTGCAGGAGCAGCTGCAGCGTTACAAAGCGCTCCAAGACATCATCGCCATTCTCGGAATGGACGAGCTGTCGGAAGACGATAAACTTACGGTCGCGCGGGCGCGGAAGATCGAAAAGTTCCTCTCGCAGCCGTTCTTCGTCGCCGAAGTCTTCACCGGAGCGCCGGGCAAGTTCGTTGACCTGCCTGACACGATCAAAGGCTTCCAGGGTCTCGTGAACGGCGACTACGACCACCTGCCGGAGCAGGCGTTCTACATGGTCGGCACGATCGACGAGGCAATGGAAAAAGCAGAGCGGCTCGCGGCAGAAGCCGCCTGACGTACGCGCTTGGGGGCGCCCGGGTGGCGCTCCCGATTTTCCGGTGTCGCGATCTGTGCGTGGCACACGCCACCCCGGGTGCATCGGTGTGCCCCGAAAGTGTTCTGGAGGCCGACGTGGCCAGTGCACATCCGCCGGGAAACGGCAACTTCGGTCGGGTTCCATCGATCGGTTCGAGCGGTCGGTTCGGATCGTGCTGTGCAGAGCTGAACGACATCCTCACAAGCGATGATTTCAACGCGACGTTTGAAATCGAGCCGGAGTCTGGTCTGCTCTTCATGGCGGTCGGCCAGGCTGAACTCGAACCCGAGGGTGACGAAGAGCCGGAGATCGCCTGGTTCGATCAGCCCGTGCGCTTCTGCCCATTCTGCGGCACGGAGATCCAGACTGCAGAAGAAATCGACGATAAGCTCGGCGACCTGGTCGAGGAAGGTGAGGCCTGATGGCGACGTTCAAGTTTGAGCTGGTATCCCCGGAGCGCCTGTTGATGTCGGAAGACGTCACGAGCGTGCTGGTGCCGGGCGGTGAAGGTGAGTTCACCGTTTTCGCGAACCACGCGCCCACGCTTTCCACCATGCGTCCCGGATTGTTGGACGTGACACTCGCGGACGGTACCGAGAAGCGGATTTTTATCCGCGGCGGCTTTGCCGACGTGCAGCCTGAGAGCCTCACGGTCCTCGCACAGCAAGCGATCAACCTGGACGAGCTCGACCGGGACTACCTTGCGCAGGAAATTCGCAATACAGAGGAGGATATCTCGGACGCGAACAACGAGGACGACCGAACGGCAGCGCAAAATCTGCTGCTGCAGCTGCGCGAAGTCGAGAAGGCCGCCGGCCACGTGTGAGGGCGCCGACTTAATACCACGCCATCGCAAGGTGCGATCGGGGCGTGACGCGGGGACTCGCAGAGATAAATCCTCTGCAGGCGCATCCTCACCGCCAGCCTATGATCGTGAATGTTCACGCCTGTCTGATAGCGCCTTACGGCACTAAGGCTGGTTGGCTGCCCTGCCTTCGGCTACGCCGGATCAACCGGTCAGATGTCCAAAGGCAGCGATCACCTTGTCATACACCGGACGCTTGAACGGCACGACGAGTGCGGGCAGTTCTGTCATCGGTAGCCAGCGCCATTCGCTGAACTCCGCTTTCTCTCCTGCAGGGGCGTGGATGTTCACTTCGTCGTCCGCGCCGGTGAACCGCATGGCGAACCATTTCTGCGTCTGGCCGCGATAGCGCGAATAGGAACGCGTCTGGACCTCCGATGGAAAATCGTAGGTATACCACTCCGGCGCTTCCGCAATAATTTCCGCAGAGCGGACACCGGTTTCCTCGTGAAGTTCGCGGTGGGCAGCGCGGGCTGGGTCCTCATCGGCGTCGATCCCGCCTTGCGGCATTTGTGACCAGCCGGTCCAATCACCTTCGAGATCGTTCGGCGTGTCGATGCGTTTGCCAACCCAGACCAACCCTGCCGGGTTCAACAGCATGATGCCGACACAGGGACGGTAGCCTTCGGCGGGTTTCATGATTTTTCTCTCTCGATGTGCGCGCTGCGTTCACGGTCATCCGTGAGCTGACTGCCGCCTTTGTTTCTCCCGGCATTGGCCCGACGCCGCTGGGGCGCATCCGCATTGGTGCGGACGTTGTCATGGTCGTGGCCCGTTGGGATCGGCGATCGGATGTTACTGTGATGCGGCTTCCGGATCGAGCGGCACGATATCCGTTATACCGATGCCGGCCTGGGTCTCGCCGGAGGTATCGAAAATCGGAATCTGCGGAAGAGATGGCGCGGGCTTGGACGAACGCCCTACCGGACGGGCGACCTCTGTCGTGCGACGTGGCGTGCCTCTCGCATCGTCTCCGGTCGTTTCAACAACCGCTTCGTTCTGAGCGGCTGTTCCGGCCGCGCGATCACGATTAACGGCGGATGCACTATCGGAGGCCGCCTCGGCGCCCGCCGGGTCCGTTTCGAGCTCGGTCGCGCGAGGAAGTGTTACGCCCTCGGGCGAGACCGTTCGCGTTTCGACCGCGTCAATCATTGTTTCAACGCCGGTGTCCGCCGCGCCTGCAGCGGTCGCCGGCGCATTGGTTGGTTGATCGGCAGGTTGTGCCGCCGGCGCGCTTGGCGTGGCCGTCACTTTCAAGCGGTCATCGAGTGGCGCCGCGGGCGGCCGGATGCTGATGGTCACTTCCG
>JBCBJG010000334.1:0-2939 GCA_038523655.1 Pseudomonadota bacterium
GGCGCGCAGCGGAATCGCGCATGCCAATCATATCGCCGGGAAGATGAATATTTTCGACCTGCCGACGCCCGTCCGCGAGTTGCGTCCAGGAATAGGCCCAGCCGCTGGCGAGGATGAAAAGTCGGGATCTATCCTGCTTTGCGTGGAGGACGCGCCGGCGCGCTGCGAACTTTTCCTCGTTGCGCTCGAACTCCGCAATCATCTCGCGATCTGATGGCGAAAGCTCTGTGTAGTAGGACAGTTTTTCGACGAAACAGCTTCTATCAGGTGCTGGTTCTGATCCGGCCATCTGATTACCTGTCATGCACAATCTCACGGATGTCGTCACGCTGGGCCGCAATCACGTCGGCAAGGCTCGCGGAGAGATTCGGTAGGGCAAGCGCCGCGTCGTACGCCTGGAGGAGCCAGCGCTCGCTGCCGTCGATGACCTCGTGCAGCGCCGCATCGTCCTGGTCACTCACGGAGGAAATATGTTTGAATTTACGGTCCGGGATCGCGAGCAATTCCGCGTCGTTGCCGACCTCAATGCCGAGCTGCGCGTAGCGTTCTCGAAGTTGCGCGGTGTTCGCGCGTCGCTGGTTTGCGCGTTCCCGGAACGGCGCACTTAGCTGGTCGTCCGGCGCTGCGCCGGCGGCCTCCTCGTAGCCCCGCGCACTGTCGAGCACGCGGACGAGCAGTTCGGCGAGGGTTTCGCTAGCATCGGATTGCAGCATTGATGGTGTCTCTGCGCGCCCGTCGCTGAACATGCGGGCCTCTCGTCAGGCCTCGTAACGGGCGAAGGGTGGATGAGGTTCCACAGAGAGGCCGTACGCTTCGGTCAGTGGGTCAGTGGGTCAGTGGGTCAGTGCGCCAAAGGGCGAGCTTGGTCGTCCAGCCGTTCGAGCGTCAAAAGGCTGCGCGCGAAGGGGAGTACGCCGTCCGTCAACTCGTCGGGAGTTTCGACGACGACGGCTTCGGCGGGCAGAAGGTCGATGATTCGCTCATCACACTGGTCCAGACCCGCCGGGGTAAAATGAAGCCGCGACTGGCGTGGAGCGACCTGCACTTCCTGTGCGATCAAACAGCAGCCGGTGCGCTGCCCGTCGGCGCGACGCGACACGCACACGGAAGCGATCGTCTTCGGCGATCCGAGTGTGGTCGTCAGGAAAAACCGGGTTGCGCCGTGCGCGGCAAGCAGGCGACGGACGATGGAGTCGATCGCGACGGCGGCGGCTGCAGATGCGGGTGGGATCGCGAGGCGAAGCGCATTGCCCTCGCGATCGCGGAACTGGACGAACGTGGTTCGACGCACCGGCGCGTCCCACTCAACGATCGCTTGCATCGTTGCGCATTTCAGTTCGTCGAGGACGGGTGGTTGCATGGTGCTTCTCCTGAGCCGCTCCCATCACAACCGTGCCGATGCGAGAGCGTTCCCCTGAGGCTGCCCGTTGCGTGCGTCGGGCTGAACGGAACGTCGTGGCGGCTGCCGGGTTAGCAGCGCACCGCAGCACTTAAGCCGTCCTGGAAAAGGAGAATAAAATGTCCGATGCCGTCACGACAACTGATCATGAAGAAATCCGCGAATGGATCGAGGAACGCGACGGGTATCCTGCAAAGGTCAATGACACCGGGTCATGGGACGATGTCGGCGTTCTGCGCGTGGCGTTTCGCGACAAAGGCGACGAGCTTGATGCGCTCAAGTGGGATGCCTTTTTCGAGGTTTTCGAGGCGAACGACCTCGCGTTTCTCTATCAGGAAACGACAGCGGATGGCGCCACGAGCCGGTTCTGCAAATTCGTTTCCCGGGAGAGCTAGGCGCGACGTCTCACTTTCCGCTTTCGGATTTTTCGATTGCGCCGCCGGCTTTTTCCCATCCACCGAAGCCATCAGAAATATGCGCGGCTTCGAAACCCATATCCTTCAAGGTTGCGACGGTGAGCGCCGACCGCCAACCGGACGCGCAGTGAAATACGAATTTTTTCTCCTCTGCGAAAGTCTCCTTGAAGTAGGGAGATTTTGGATCGACCCAGAACTCGGCCATACCGCGTGGGCAATGGAAGCTGCCTGGGATGAAACCGCCGCGCTGGCGTTCCCGGATATCGCGGATATCCACGATCACGACATCGTCGCGCTCCTCCATCCCTAGCGCGTCCGCGGCGGGGATTTCCTCAATGCGTTCGCGCGCGGCGGCGACCATCTCGGCAACGCTCGTCGTAAGTTCGGGCTTCATCTCGGGGGTCTCCGGTTTCAAAGGATCGCGCCGTCGCGCATCAGGACGCGTGGGCTGAGATATCGTCAGCGCGCGCGATCTCGAGCGCCTTTTCACTCAGCGGACCTACCATGGCGCCGACCTCGGTGGCAGAGGCGCTGGACGCATTGCCAGCGCGGGCCCGGGCACCTACGCCGGCAACGATCGCGGCAATCCGAAAGAGACCGAACACGAGATAGAAGCGCCAATCGGGAATGTGGGTGCGGCCGGTTCGGCGGCAGTAGGCGGCGACATACTCCGCCTCGCTCGGGATCCCGAGTGGGGCGCGGGCGACCCCGGCGAGGCCGCAGAGATGACCGGTGCCTGCCGGCATGCGCAGGACAGCGCACTGATAAGCGAGATCGGCCAGCGGATGGCCGAGCGTCGATAGTTCCCAATCTATGACGGCGGCGATGTCCATTGCATCCCGCGCAAACAGCATGTTGTCGAGACGAAAGTCCCCATGCACGAGCGTGGCGGCGCCGTCGTCCGGCACGATGTTGTCTTCGAGCCAGGTGATGACCGCGCGCATGGTCGGCGTCGGTGGTTCTGCGACGGTGAGATACTGGTCGCTCCAACGCGCCAGTTGCCGGGCGAAATAGTTTCCTGGTTTGCCGTAATCCGCGAGGCCGACTGCCGCCACGTCGACACCGTGGATTGCGGCCAGCACCCGGTTCATCGCGTCGTAGGCGGCGGCGCGTTCCGACGATGA
>JBCBJG010000335.1:0-2885 GCA_038523655.1 Pseudomonadota bacterium
CCAAGGGTGTAATCGATCCGTTGCTGATCGAGCGCGACGATTTGGAAAGCTACTACAACGGCCTTGAGCGCGGCGACAACGTGGAGCCGCTGCCGCAAGGCGGCTTTCGTCGGCGCGCTCGATCAGCAACGGATCGATTACACCCTTGGTGCAGGCGTTGTGCACGAACGCCCGCCGGGTCATCCGCGCCTCACAGAGAGAAGCGGGTTATCGTCCAGCGGCATGCGCTTCGGGGGGCGGGCCTGGCTTTCCTTTGAGCGGGCATGCCCGACAAGGCCGCCGTATCCATCTGGCCCGTATGCCTCGCGCCGGAAGCGATCGCGCAGCGCACGATCCTCGCGCACGATGAAGGCGAACTCTGCCATCAAGGCGACATCGATCGCCTCGCGCAGATAACCAGGGATATCGAGCGGGTCCGGCACCCGGGCGTAACGCGCCCAAAGCGCTTCATCGTCGACCAGCACCGTATCGCCCCGCGTCTCGAAGGTTTTTTGACGGCAGCGCAGATCCTTGGTGGGAAAATAGGCCGTAGGGGGCCCGAGCCGATCCGACGGCAGCTGAAACGCATACGCCCAGTGCTCCGACGGCGCCTCCGCCAGACGCGCGAGCTCGCGCACTGTCCGCCCGCACGCCCAATCGAAGTCCGAAAAAATAAAGTCGGTGACGGCGCCATGCGCCGCGATCAGCCGGTCGGCACCCGCCACCGCCTCGGATTGGATCGCACGCTCACCGACGCGGGCGAGGCAGCGATTGATTGTGGCGATGCGGGTGCTCATGGCGAGATCGATCAGGCGGCGGCGGCGATCGTGACCGTCGACTGCGAGGATGCGGTGACGACGTACGACTTCATGGCCGGGGTGCCATCGAGATCGAGCGAGACGTCGATCTGGTCGCCAACGGAGAGAAATCCGTGCGCCTCAAGAAAGTAGTTGCCCGCTTCGACGACGGCGGATGCATCGTCGGTCGCGTACCCCCATTTCGAGATCGTGGACCGCGGGCCACTCCATGAGCCCGTTCGCGCCAGGTGATTTTTGTTCAGTGCCATGGTGGCCTCGCTGGTGAAGGATGAAAAAAGGCCGGACGCCGAGGCGCCCGGCCAGTTGGGGAGGAAACGCGGTACAGTGGGAAACGTCAGAGCGTAATCGGCGCGTCGTCTTTGCACTTGAAGCGGATGATGCCCTGCTCCTGCAGAACGGTCTCGCCGAGATCCATCCACATATTGTGCAGCCACGCGGTTTCTTTGTTCTCCCACGTGATTTTGCCGCGCACGTTCTGCGCCTCGGCGCAGCCCACGGCATCGTGGTGGTACATGAAGAAATCGCGTTCGGTGTTGTTGGCCAGCGGCAGCTGGTCGTCCGGAAACAGGAACCAGTGCACACCGTTCCAGCTTCTGCGATCGGTTGTTTTCGTGAATGGAAGGTCTGCGCCCATGTAGTCCGCCGAGGTGAACTGCTCATGCGTAAGCATCTGGTTCCACGCATTCGACGGGAGGGGGCAGTAGACGTTGCTGTCCCACATTTTCATTTCGCGCTGCAGGATGCGGCAGCCCTCTAGCGCGGTCGACAGGTCGAACGGATCAGCATAGCTGCCGACCTCGGCGAGCCCGGTCGCGGCGTCCATGACGTCGATGATAAGATCGTCGGTTTTCCGGCCGAGCGCGCTCGAGCCTTCAAAGGAAATCTCATCCCGCTCCGAGGCGTTCATTTTGTGGATGTCTTCCTCGTACTCCCAGATCTGCACCTGGTAAGCCGTCAGGTCGACCTCGATGTTCTGGCGATCGGGGTTCTGCGGAGAGCCCTGGCCACCGCGCTTGAGCGGAACCGCCTGGGCCATGCCGCCTTTGCGATAGATGGCTTTATTGGCGACGATCTTGCGCGGCTTCTTGACGGTGCCGCGCAGGCGGAAACCCGTCGATTGATATCGGCGGATCACGTCCGCGAAGTACTCTGTTGAGTACCAATTGCTCGCCTCGGTCGCCATTTTCGTCCCTTTCGCGGTGGTGGCTGGTCAGGTCGTGCGGACGTTAAGCAGCCCTTGGACCGGGGGGGACGTCAGGCGAGCTCGCGCGCCAGGCGATCGGTCTCGTCGCGGAACGCCTGCTCGAACTTGTGCGATCGGGTGTCGTTGCGCGGATCGCGTCGTCGCTGCTCGATTTTCTCCGCAGTAACACGCCCCTCGGCGGCACCTTTAGCGGCTTGCGTTCCTTTCTCGCGATCTAGCCCAGTGCGGAGTGCCTCGATGATTTTTACCCCCGCTGCAGTTGCGGACAGCCCCACCACAACATCGGCCTGCTCCTTGGAAAGGATGCCGCGCTTCGGCAGGCTGTCGACCCAGTTCTGCGCCTCGACCACACGTTGCGTCGACGCAGACTTCCGCTCCTCCGCCGGCCCCGTTTCCGGCTCCAACGCCGCAAGCTCGCGATCGACATCGATCGGCCCGTCGACCACACCGGCCTCGACGGCCTTGGACCAAAACTGATTGATGATTGCGTTGTGCTGCGCGTCGGTCAGTTGGTTTTCGTGCGCCACTTCCGCGAAAATTTTGAGCGCCGGATCGTCTGACGTGTCACCGAATAGCTTGCTGACGCCTTCCTCGAGCTCGAGCTTGTAGTCCGCCGGCGTCTCCGGTGCGGACGGCTGCTCACCGAGCTTTGCCATAAGCCGGTCGATTGTCTCGCGATCGTTCTCGCCGACGAGGTCGTCGGCAATACCCTCCGGCCGGTAGACTTCGTCGTCCGTGCCGCCTTCGGGTTTTTCTCCGCTCGCCGTGTCCGGGCCCGGTTCCGAAGGCTTGTCGGCCGCCGGCGACTGCTCTGTGGTCGACTGTTGGCCTGTTCCACGAAGCCCGAGCAGGCCTGCAGCGCCACCCGGCGCCGAACCGGCGTC
>JBCBJG010000336.1:0-2883 GCA_038523655.1 Pseudomonadota bacterium
CGCCATCGACGGGGCGCCAGACATCCGGGTTTGCATAGCTGCAAAGATCACCCTTCCGGTCGATCAGAATGGCCGGGATGCCGCGCAACAAGAGCTGCTCGATGACCGAGATCGCAAGCGTCGTCTTGCCCGAGCCGGAGCCACCGAGCATCGCCGCGTGACGGCGAAAAATGCCACGCGAGAGCGCGATCGGCGTCGTCTCGCCATCGAGCCGGTGGCCGATCTGGAACCGCTCCTCATCGTCGATGAACGGGTCGGGTCGATCTTCCGGGGCCGGCTGGCTCGCTGGCGGCGGAGCAGTCGGTGCGCCCGTCCTATCCGCGTCGCTACCTTGAGAGGCATCACCGGCATGTAGTGCTGTGTTGGTGCGCGAAGCAGCATCACCTAAGCTGTCCGTGTTCTGCTCCACAGGCACGCGGGCGAAGTGTTCCTCCTCGACATAATCTCCGCCCCAGTCAACCGGGACGAGGACATCGTCGGCTTCGCTTCCACCGGCTAGCGGCTGGCGCTGCGGGTCCGGCGCCGCGTCCACGCTCGGCGCGGCCACATCGTCAAACGCGTTCGCAGGGCTTGGCGGCTCGGCCGGGACCGCCTCGAGCGGCGCAGTGAGGTCATGGGTACGGAGCTCGCAGATCGCCTGCATCGCTGGCAGATCGTGCAGCATCCGCGTCTCAGCGAGCCATGCCGCGAAGGCCGGATGACGCTGCTGTTGCGTGCGGAACGCGACGAGTGTCAACATCCGGTCCCACTCCCACGACGGCACGACGAGCTTCTGTCCGCCGGTCATCTGGTACCGGCGCACGAGCTGTGATGTCGCATTCTTGCCGTTGGGAGGAAAATCCGAGGTGCGCACGATCAGCGGCGTGTGACCTTCCGAGAGATGGAGCACGCGCTCGATCTGACGCTTCAGGGCGCCGCCCTGGCTGCCCTTGTTGCAGAGAAACACCCGCGTTTGACGGCGATCACCGCTCTGGCCAGCGACCGTCAGATCGATGGCATGCACGCCTTCGAGATCACCGAGGTTGCGGGCCTCGATTGCGATCCGTCCTTCAGCCTCCTTCTCAAGGAGGGAAAATCCGGTGCAGAGGATCTCGGCGAGGTCGCTCTCCTCGTCCGGGATCTCCGCGTGATAGTTGAGGCTGAGGCGATCCCACATGTCACCGAGGTCGCCGTACGTCTCGGGTGCCTCCGCGGACATGGGTGCCTTCGCGGGCATGGGCGCCGGGGAAAAGTCCGAGCCCGTGCCCGTCTGTGTCTCGGGCCGCGCAAAGGCGTCACCGTCGATTTGCGGGAACGCGCGCAGCGACGAACCGTTGCTTTCGCCTGACGATGGGTCCGCGGTCGGCATCGCAGCGACGGCGGCCGCCTCGGCTTCCGCGCCAAATGTCGGGGTGTCGACCACCGCTTCGCCGTTCATCGTGCGCCAGCGGGCCTGCGTCGCCTCCAGCATCTTGCGCGTTGAGAGACCGGCGAGCTCTCCGAAGAACCCACCATCGAAGACGGCGTTGGCGAGCGCTGCAGGATCGTCGATCCGCCGCCCCGGTTTCATCGCGAAGCGCAGGCGTTGCCCGATGATCTGCTCGGCTTCCGTGCGATCTCGCGCATCGCGCAGCAGCACCGGCCCGGCCTTTTCGATCCGGTCTATGAATGACTGCGGAAGATAATTGCGCACCTCGTTGTAGAAATCGCCGAGGATGGAAATGACGACAATCGCCGTCGGCACGCGGTTCGCAATCTGAATGAGATCGCGGATCGCGCGCTGGAAACGGTCTTCCGCGTCGTCGTAAAAGCGCAGGTCCTCGACCTGGTCGATGCAGAAGACGAGAGATGCGTGCCCGGCGGCATGCATCAGCCGTCCAAGCGACTCGATGATCTCGAACGCACGGTCCTCGCCCTCATTCGGGTCGAGCGCCGAGACGATCTCATAGCTCATCGGATTGAGTGCACGGCCGTAGAGATACTGGCGCACGCGCTGGTCGACGCGCGGGTCTGCGCGGTGCAGATACAGCAGCGCGCGGACAATATTTATGTCGAGATCCGCTTCGAGAAATGCCGGAGCGGAAACCACGTCATCGGCCATCGCCGCGACGAGCGCGGCCAGCTCGGCGGACTGCAAATCAGCTTCGCGCAACCGCTCGAGCGCCGCGGTGTCGACAAGCACATCCGGCGCAACGAGCAGATCGGCCAGCCGGTGCAAACCACTCTGCGGCTCACCATCCGGATCGTACGGTTTTTCCAGCGCATTCACGAGCCGGCGGAGATAATATTCCGCGTAGTTCGCGACATCCGGCGTCATCTGCGCGTAGCCGAAGTAGCCGACACCGGTGCGGTGGGTCGAGCAGCGCAGCGCCCGGATCAGATGCGTCTTGCCCGCGCCGGACTGGCCATGAAACAACAGCATCCGCGCGCCGACCGAGCGGCCACCGGCCACCTCGCCGAGCACGCTTGCGAACTTCTGACGGGCTTCGCGGTGCACGCCATCGACATCGAACGGGTCCGCTTTCCAGACGTCGTCTTCCCACGTGATCGACTGCTCGAGCACATCGCTCGCGCGTTCGCGATCCAGCCAGGAAAGCGCACTGACTTGTTCGGACTGAAGCGCCATTGCCGCTCGTCTCTCCCCGCTCAGATACCGTTCCGCAAACCCGTGCGCCGCACGGTGCCTCAGTCGACCACCTGTACGCAGTGCCACTGCATGTTCTGATGGCGCACCGCCGATTCCTCGACGTCGCGCATGTTCTTCTTGTCTCTCAGATCCGCGTTGACGAGCACGAGGTCGCCGTCGCGGTGGGCGGCTGCGAGCCGCAGTTTGAAACTGTCCGCGTCGAGCGCCCATTCCGGATGGGCATCGCAAATCGTTCGCCAGACGTGCGAGATAAAGGC
>JBCBJG010000337.1:0-2879 GCA_038523655.1 Pseudomonadota bacterium
AGACTTTGCGGACGTCGCGTATGTCGATGGCATACGTCGTGTCGGTCACGTCAGCCGCACCCTCCCCAACTCGTAGACCGCCACTATATCGCGGCTTCGCTGCAGCGCAACACGACGATCACTCCTGCGTAGATCAGCACTAGCGGCGCAGTACGCTCAAGCGACGCCCGCGCCGAACAATTCGATCCGCACTGTGTCCTGATAGAACGCAGTATGCCCTGCGAGCACCGTCGCGAACGCAAGCGGCTCGACATACCGCCAAGCGATTTGGCTACGAGCAGGTGGCGATGAATCATCCGGCGCGTCGTTGGGATCGACGAGCGCAAGATACCGCGCCGTGCCTTTGAGCGGACAGAAAGTCTGCGGCGCATCCGTCAAGGCGAGCGGCGCCACGAGATCGGCATCGGGAAAATAAAACACCGGCGCAGCAATGCGGCGATGCACTTCCGTGACCCGCAGCGCGCGCACGCTGTCCGCGAGCACCATATCGCCAGCCAACACGCGCACCCGACCCGCGACCGGATCAACGCTCATCATGTGATCTGGATTGTCAGGGACCGAAATTACCCCATCGATTGCCATCGCTGCGCGCCTTTCTTGCCGCTGAGACCGCGTCTTCCGCTCACTTCACTGCCGTCCGACCATCATAGCTGAGCAGGCTGCCATAGAGCTCCGGCCGCCGGTCACGGAACACGCCCCATCCCGCCCGCATCGCCGCCACCGCATTGAGGTCGAAGGCTGCGGTTATCGTCGCCTCGCCTACGCGATCCGCGTCGATCACGATCTCACCGGTCGGCCCTGCAATGAACGACGTCCCGTAGAACGTGAGTTCCGTCCCGTCGCGCCCGGCTTCGACACCTACACGGTTCGATGCCACCAGTGGCACGAGGTTCGCGCCCGCATGTCCCTGCTGAACCCGCCGCCAATGCGCCGCGGAGTCGAGGCCGGCATCGAGCAGCTCCGAACCGATCGCCGTCGGATAGAAAAGAATTTCCGCCCCGGCCAGCGCCATTGCCCGCGCTGCCTCGGGGAACCACTGATCCCAGCAGATCCCGACCCCGATCCGCCCGAATGCCGTCTCCCAAACCTGAAATCCGGTATCGCCGGGAGAAAAATAGAATTTCTCCTGATACCCCGAGCCGTGCGGGATGTGGCTCTTGCGATAGACTCCAAGCCGCTGCCCGTCAGCGTCGATGATCGCAATCGAGTTGAACCGCGTCTGCCCCGCCCGCTCGTAGAAACTTATCGGCAGAACGACGCCGAGTTCGCGCGCAATCGTGGCGAAATGCGCAACCGTCGGATGCCGGTCCACCTCCTCGGCATGCGCGAGATCATCGGGATGCTCGTTTTGGCAGAAGTACGTGCCGTCGAAGAGCTCCTGCAAAAGAATGATTTGCGCGCCGCCAGCTGCGGCCTCACGCACCAGCCGTTCAGCCGTCGCGATATTTGCCTCCCGCTCTGACCTGCAGGCGAATTGGCTCGCCGCGACCGTCACCTCACGCATATCGCCCCCGTTTCTCCACTCGATCTTCTCGCCGCCCCGAACGCTATCACCGGGCGCCCGGCCCGGTCGAGGCGAACCGCCCCCGTTCCTGCCCCCCCCCCCCATTTCCGCCTCGAGTTCCCGTTCCCGTTCCCGTCGTCGGGGTTGGCTGATAGAAGTGTGTGGCGCGGACCGACCGAATGTGCGCCGGCGCACGATCACCAACAGAGATCGGACGAACCATGACCCGCTGCCTTCTCCTGACCGGTGCGAGCCGCGGCATCGGCCACGCGACCGTCAAGAAGTTCTCCAGCGAGGGATGGCGCGTGCTGACCTGCTCACGCCAGGCGTTCGATACGAACTGCCCCTGGCCCGGCGGGGAGGAAAATCACATCCAAATCGATTTGTCCGACCCGCAAGGCACCATGCGGGCAGTCGAGGAAATCCGCTCGCGGCTCGACGGCCGCCTCGATGCGCTCGTCAACAATGCAGGCATCTCGCCGAAGGGATCACAAGGCGAACGCTTGAGCGCCATCGACACCGACCTCGCCGAATGGGGCAAGGTGTTTCACGTGAACTTCTTCGCGCCGATCGTGCTGGCCCGCGGCCTCAAAAGTGAGTTGATCGCGGCGGGCGGCGCGGTGGTGAACGTCACCTCGATCGCCGGCGCGCGCGTGCACCCGTTTGCCGGCGCCGCCTATGCGACCTCCAAAGCCGCCCTCGCGGCCCTCACGCGTGAGATGGCGCATGATTTCGGCCCGGTCGGCGTACGCGTCAACGCCATCGCACCCGGCGAAATCGAAACCTCGATCCTCTCCCCCGGCACCGACGAACTCGTCGAGGACATCCCCCTGCGCCGCCTCGGCCAGACCAGCGAGGTCGCCGACACGATCTTTTTCCTCTGCTCGGAAAGCGCCAGCTACATCACCGGCACCGAGATCGAAATCAACGGCGGCCAGCACGTTTGAGGTCGAGAAACCGTCGCGACCGACACGCAATGTCGGCGCGGGGGCCGGCTCACGCTTGATGGCTTGTCTCGATAAGAGTGGCGCACCCGGCACGATTCGAACGTGCGACCTCTGCCTTCGGAGGGCAGCGCTCTATCCAGCTGAGCTACGGGTGCGTTGGCATGTGTGTACGCCAGATCGCGCGCGGCAGCAATTCCTGCGCGCGGCGAAACCAACGCGGGCCAGCATCGTAGAAAAGGCACCGTCAGTTGCGCGTTTCAGTGGCGTTAGGCCGAGGCCGGGACTGAGTTAGGGCTGAGCGGAAACCGAGCTGGGAGGATCTAAGGTCATGATCTACGTCGTTCTGAACGCCGTCCCGATCCTGCTGGCAGCAGCCGCATCATGGGGCATCACCGCCGCGTTTGAGCCCCGCGCCCGCACGATCTGGC
>JBCBJG010000338.1:0-2872 GCA_038523655.1 Pseudomonadota bacterium
AGCTGGGTTGGATCGCGTGATGTCGCGTTTCGCTTCGGTGCAAGCCTTTTCGGTAATGCCCCCGGTGAGCGGCGCAGCCACCGGCGCGGTCAGCCCGTAAGACCGGCGAGCGGTTTGTAAAATCCCGGGGTCAGCCCGGCCTCTGATCGCGCCCGATCATTGAACGGTGGTTTGAGCGGCCCGCGAAAATACTTCCGCACCAACGCGTGAAACGTCGGCATCGGCGCGCGTTCGTGACGCCGGCACAGATAGGTGAACCAGGTCAGCCCGAACGCAACGTGCCGCTTCTCATCGCGATAAATGATATCGAGCACACGTGCGGAATCCGGATCGCCCGCCGCCACCATGCGCGCATGCATGGCCGGGCCGACATCAAGCCCGCGCGCTTCCAGGACGAGCGGCACGATCGCGAGGCGCGCCGTTAGATCATCGGCGGTCGCCTGCGCAGTCTGCCAAAGCCCGTCATGGGCGGGCAACGCGCCATAATATGATCCGAGCGCCTCGAGCCGCCGGCACAGCAGCTCGAAGTGTTTTGCTTCCTCGACGCCCACGCGGACCCAGTCGTCGTAGTAGCTGCGCGGCAGATCGACTGCGAGCGAGCGGGAAATCAGATCCCACGTCATATCGACGGCCTGCAGCTCGATGTGAGCGAGCGCGTGGAGCTGCGCGATCCGCCGCTCCAGCGCGTTCCCCCGTCGCTTCGGCATGTCCCGCGGCGCCAGCAGCACCGGATGCGCCGGCCGACCAGGCAAATCCGGCAACGCAACCCCGAGCAAAGACCCGAGCGAGAGGCGGCGATGGTGCCATGCCTTCGCAAGCGCCTTTGCCTGCGCGATCTTGGATGCGAGATCCGCTTCACGCACGAGCGCCACGGCACCCGCCGCAAGTGACACGGGCGCTTCTGCTGCCGCCGTTATCTGATCGCCATCGTCAGGCTCCCTGTTGCCAGGCTCCCCGTCGGCTCGCCCCCTTGCGGCTGTCTTGCTGGCTGATGCCTGCCCGTCGGCTGGCTTGGCAACGTCAGCCCGCAACATGCGCACGCACGGCGTCGAGCACCTTGTCCGCATGGCCCGGCACTTTCACCTTGCGCCAGACCTCGGCAACCTTACCGCTTGCGTCCACGAGGAACGTCGAGCGCTCTACGCCCATGTATTTCCGGCCGTACATGTTCTTCTCGACCCACACGCCATACGCCTCCGCAAGCGCATGATCCTCATCGGCCAGCAGCGTCACGGCGAGCTCGTGCTTGGTTTTGAACTTCTGGTGGGACGCGACGGAATCGGGTGACACTCCGAACACAGGCACACCAAGCTCGGCGAAGGCGTCGGCATGTTCCGTAAACGCGATCGCCTCCTTCGTGCAGCCGCTCGTGTCATCCTTCGGGTAGAAGTACAGCACGTACGGTTTGCCCTTGAGGGCCACGCTTTTCACGGTTTCGTCCGCGTCTGAAGCGAGCGCCAGCGTGGGCGCCTTGTCTCCGGTGTCGACCATGGATCGGGTCTCTCCTTAACGGGCATCGCCATTCATCATCATTTCGACACTTATGTAACGCCTCACACGTCGCTGAGCCACCGAGGAGGCGACGACGTGGGCTGCGTCGAACGAAGGCTGTGCAACGTGCGGATGCTACGCGCGGGTCAGCGGTCGCGGGCGCGCATTACGCGTCCTGTGTCAGCGGTTCGCCGATGAGCGAGGAACGACGCCCACCGCCGGCTGGAGCGGATCCTGAGCGCCGGGACGACGCGCGCGTCGATGGTGATCATCCATCCCAGCCTGGCGAAACGCGACCCGTTAATACCAAGCCAGATGGGCGGCCGGCGTACCAGGGCGCCGATGCCGCTTCATCGGCGACACCGTACAACCGAAGCCCACTGCCGCCACCGACGACCATGCCGGCGCACCATGCGGTTCAGCCACCACCCCACCCGCCAGGTTCGCCGGCGCAGCCAACTCTGCAGCCGGACCCTAACGTCGAGCCGCGACGGCTGAGCCAATGGGCTGAGCAGGAGGCGCGCCGATCAGCGGACGCCGAACGCCAAGCGCAGGAACGGCGGGAACGCCAGGAGCGGCCACGTGGCTGGCGCGGTCGTGGCGACGCGGCTGCCGGGTCCACCGCGCACTCCGCTTCCCCCGAGCCCTCCGCGCCCCACGGTCCCTCCCGGCAACCGGCGCATCACCCCCGCCGGGCGGGCGGGCCGGCGACGGGTTATGCGAACGCCCCGTTCGGCAGAGAGGACCCGTCGACCACGCCGAGCGTGACTATCCGCGGTGGTCTCCCGCCACAATCCCGCAGCCCGATGAGCGGCCCCCCGGATGCCGCCGCGCCGTCGCGTGCCGCCCGCTGGCGGTGGACCCGAAGACTGGCGATCGTCATCGCGTTTCTGATCAGCGCTGCCGTTGTGGCCGTCGCAGCCCTCCAGATTCGCTTGAGCGAAGGGCCGATCGCGATCCCACAGCTCGTTGCGTGGATCGAGCGCAGCCTGTCCCGCGAATTCTCCGACACACCGGTGCGGATCGACGAAGTCTGGCTGTACCGCGCCGAAAGCAGCGGCCGCCTCGAGTTTCGCCTGAATAATCTCCGTTTGCTGGACAAGACCGGTGCGACTGTCGTGCGTGTGCCAACCGCCGCCATCGACATCTCACGCAACGCCCTTGTCAGCTGGAGTGTCGCGCCGAAGCGTATCGACCTGATCCGCCCACGGATCGTCATGTCCTATGATGAGAGCGCCGGACTTTCCCTCCGCCTCGCTGGCTTTCAACCACGTCCCGGGCCTGCGAGCGCCGCAGATGTCGACGTTCCTCCGCAGCCGCTCGGAGACAACGAGGAGTTTTATCAGATCGCGGCCCCACCCGGCAGCCGCCGCGACGTGGG
>JBCBJG010000339.1:0-2866 GCA_038523655.1 Pseudomonadota bacterium
CGGTCGATGCTAGACCGTCAGGATCGTCGAGCCCGTCGTCTGGCGCGCTTCGAGCGCGCGATGCGCATCGCCAGCATCCTCCAGCGCGAACCGCTGAGCAATCCGGATATCAACGATCCCGCGCGCCACCACGTCGAACAGCGCCTCGGCGGCCGCCACCAGATCGTCCCGCTCGGCGATGTAGTTGAAGAGCGTCGGCCGCGTCATGAACAGCGAGCCTTTTTTCGCCAGAACACCGATATCGAAATTCGTGATCGGGCCGGAGGCAGCGCCGTAGCTGACGAAGAGGCCGAACGTGCGCAGGCTGTCGAGCGACGTGTCGAGCATCGCCTGACCAACGCTGTCGTAGACCACGTCCACGCCTTTTCCCTCCGTCAGCTCGGCGACGCGCGCGGTGACATCCTCGCTCTGGTAATTGATCATGTGCGTTGCGCCGTGCTGCATCGCGAGTGCACATTTTTCATCCGTGCCGGCGGTCCCGATGAGGGTCGCGCCAAGGTGTCTGGCCCACTGACAGGCAATCAGACCGACACCACCCGCCGCCGCGTGGAACAGCATGGTCGTTTGCGGACCCACCTTGAACGTGCGGTGAAAAAGATAGTGGACCGTCATGCCCTGCAGCATCATCGCGGCAGCGGTCTCGTCGGCAATTTCCGCGGGCAGCTTGACGACGCGATCAGCCGGGATCAACCGCTCCGCGCAATAGGCGCCAATCGGGCCGGCGTAGGCGACGCGGTCGCCCACCGCGAGACCGGTAACGTCCGGGCCGCACGCGACCACCTCGCCCGCACCCTCCATGCCGGGGACGAACGGGAACGAGGGCTGTGGATAGGCACCGGTGCGGATGTAGACATCGATGTAGTTCAGGCCGATGGCGGTGTGGCGCAGGTGCACCTCGCCGGGTCCCGGCGCGCCGACCTCGACGCTGCCCGGTTGCAGCACTTCCGGACCACCATACGCGTGGACCAAGATCGCTCGGGTCATGTTGGTTCTCTCGGGCAGACAGCGCACGGCATGAGCGCGCGCATCGGGGCGGGTTTCGGCGCCGGTGCTACACTAAATGGTCGCAAAGGTCTCGTACCGGGCGGCGCGGTGCATTGGCGGGATGGGCACCCGGGTCGCCCCATCTGCGGGGAGTTGGCCGACGGGACTGGACCGTCGCGGACTGGTTGGGTCAAAGCGCACCGGGGAGGGTGGCAAATGGATCAGCGACTGCTGCGCCGGCTGTGCGCCGGGCTTTTCACGATCGGCTCGGCCGGTTTGCTGGTCGCTTGCGCATCAAGTGGCGCCGGCACGGTCGCTACCTGCCTCGACGACAGCGCTGGGTGTGTCAGCAAGCGCAAAGCCACTCTGACGGCCATGCTCGGCGATCCCCAACGGGCATGGGTGTCTGAACCACCCAGCCCACAAGTCTACGCGACGGGCGTGCGGCTCTTCGCTTGGCGTCGATCGCGGCAATCGCTTTCATGCGGCGAACTCAAAACAGGTATTGCCGAGACCGCCGGTGCACGAAAGCTGCTGGCCAACCGACTGCCTAATGCCTCCCGCACGCGTGTCGGCCAGATCATCGCGCTCAGCGACGACGTGAACGGGGAACTTAAAATGGCTGCGCGCGCCAAGCGTTGCGCCTGAGACGTCTGTTCGGCGGAGGAAAAGGTGCGCCTCGGCCGAGGTTCGCGCCCCGGCTTACGTCGCGCGTGCGCCACGAGATTTCACGGCAACCGAACATCAACGACCAGCGGCAGGTGGTCGGAACCGAGGTTCGGGCCGAGCCACGCATCGACGACCGCGATGTCCGGGGAGACGAACGCATGGTCGATCGCGAGCTGCGGCGCGTTGAGCGGTTGCGCGGGCCAACTCGGCAGCGTGCGACCGATATGCTGCAGGCCCGAGCGAAGCACAAAGCGGCGGAAATTCTCCGCGCATGGCGTGAGGTTGAAGTCGCCGAGCACGATCGTCGGGAATCCGCCGGGCGCTTCGCGATCGCGACGGACTTCGCCCGCAATCTGGCGGACCTCGCTGCGGTTGCCCCAGCGGCTGTCGATCGGGCGCATCAAATGCACGCCGACCACCCGAACCTTCTGCGCGTCCGACACGACCATCGTCGCGGCGACGGATGGCGGGCCATTTCGCAGGTGGCGCGATCTGATCCGCGCATCGAACAGCGGATACCGCGAAAAGATCGCGACGGCGCAAAACACGCTATAGCTACAGCCCTCCACATAGGGAAGCTGCCGGGTAAGCCGCGCGGTCGTTGCTTTGCGGCGCGGCCCGAACTCGGCAACGAAGAGAACGTCCGGCGACACGGCTTGGACGAACGCTTCGAGGCGCCCATTGTCAGGCGCGCCGTGCCACGTATTGAAGGCGACCAGACGTAGCGTGCCCGGCAGCTTCGGCACTGACTGCATCGACGCACCCGTGAGTGGCGCAGGGGTCGAGAGATGGGCACGAAGCGGTGGGATCGCGACGGTACCAAGGACGATGACGAGCGCGCAGATAATGGCCATTCGCACCCCCGCTCTGTGGCGCAACAGCGCCGCGACGCAGGTGGCTGACAGCCCGGCGAGCAGGATGCCGCTCAGATGCCAGGTCAGATGCGCGGCGATGTCGGGGACGGGGTGCAGGCGGCCGAGCTGACCAAGCAGGAGCAGCGCTGCGGCGCCGATCGCAACGAGGGCACCAAGAGCGGTCACGATCCGTGCTGCGGTACGCTCGGCCATCGCTTTGTGCACCCCTCGCGGCAAAACCGTGCGTCGCATCTGGTGCCGCAGCGATGGTTGACGCAACGACGAAATCTCGCGACGACGGCGCGGCACCCGGCGGCGGGCCGGTGCAACGATCCCGCGGCAGGGATGAAGGGGGCGCA
>JBCBJG010000340.1:0-2865 GCA_038523655.1 Pseudomonadota bacterium
CATAGTGGTTGGTTGCGCCGAGCCCGTTGCGGAAGAGCAACCATCGCGCGCCGATCGCGGCCTTGCGTAGCGGGGTCAGTTGGCCATTCAGCGTGATTGGCTCGAGGCAGCGGTACTGAAAATAAACCTCCAGATGGTCCTGCAGGTTGGCGCCGACGCCGGGGCTCGAGACGCGGACGTCGACGCCGGCGTTACGCAGGACGTGCGCCGGTCCTATGCCACTGCGTTGCAGGACAGTGGGGGAGCCGATCGACCCGGCCGCGAGCACCACCTCGGCCTCGGCGTAGACATCGATATATCCTCCGTCGCGGTGATATCGCACGCCGACTGCACGGGTTCCTTCCATCAGTACGCGCTCAACGAGCGCGTGGGTGACGACGGTGAGGTTTCGTCGGCTGGTGACCGGCTTCAGATAGACGTTGGCGGTGGATGCGCGAACGCCGCCGCGCACCGTCATATGCATCGGGCCGAAGCCATCCTGCTGAAAGCCGTTGTAGTCTGCGGTTTCGAGATAGCCGGCTTCGCGACCGGCATCGATGAACGCGCCGTAGAGCGGGCTGACCATGCCATTGCCGTTGGAGGTGGCGAGGGGACCGGACGTACCGCGGTAGGCATCGTGACCGGCCTCGTTTTTCGCTCCGCCGTCGGTCGCCGTGCTGTCCGCCCAGCTCTCCGCCCGACGGAAGTAAGGGAGGCAATGGCGATATCCCCAGCCCGCGGCACCGTATTCTTCCCACTCGTCGAAGTCGCAGCCGTGTCCGCGGACGTACACCATCCCGTTGATGGACGACGAGCCGCCGACGACCTTGCCGCGTGGGCAATCGAGCCGTCGGTTGTCCATCCACGGTTCCGGCTCGCTCTCGAAACCCCAGTTGTAGCGGGCCATGTTCATGGGGATCGACAGCGCGCTCGGCATCTGGATGAACACGCTGCGGTCGCTGCCGCCATGCTCGAGCAGAAGCACGCGGTTGGACGGGTCTGCGCTCAGCCGGTTTGCGAGCACGCAGCCCGCCGAGCCCGCGCCGACGATGATGAAGTCGTATGTCTCGGAAGAAGCCATGCGCATCTCTATCGGCGCTCGGCGGATGTGCTGCAAGCCGCGCGCGTGCATGAGGTGAGGATGACGCGGCTCGGTCTGGCGGTGTCGGCCCTCAGACCGGTCCGCTCGCAGATCAGAATATTCCCGCTTCGAGACCGGCCGCCATTGTCATGCCGAGGGTGTGGGCGTCCTCGAGCCAGTCGTCTTGCCATTCGCCGCGACAGATCAGGGGGGCCTGGACAGACTTCCATTTCAGCCCCGTGGTGATGCTTTCGATGGCGCGTCGCGTACCCGTCCCGTCATGGCCGGCGCGGATGAAAAAGGTGAAGGGCTTGGCGTCGGTTTGCTCGATGCACGTCATGTAGGTGCGGTCGAAAAAGTCTTTCAGCGCGCCGCTCATGTATCCGAGGTTTTCAGGCGTTCCGAGGATCAAGCCGTCGGTAGCGAAGACATCATCGGCCGTCGTCTCGAACGGGCTGCGGAGTTCGGCGTCGACCTTGTCGATTTCCGGTGCACGTGCACCGTTGAGGACGGCGGTGGCGAGCCGTTCGAGGTTCGGCGACGGGTAATGCGCGATGATGAGCAGGTGTGGCATGGCGAAGGTAGGGATCAGGCCGTGCACGCAATCATATGCGGAGAATGATTTTGGCGGCAGCGATATCACCGGCGGCAAGTGCGTCGAATGCTGCGGCGCCTTCTGACAGCGAACGCTCCTCGATCCAGAACGGTTCGCCGAATTGGCCGGCAACGAGTGCGGCGAGCGTCTCGCGGAAGTCCTGCATCGTATAGGTGTAGGCACCGAGGAAAGCGATTTCCTGTAGGGTGAGGCGGCGCACATCGAGCCCACCGGTATCGCTGCCGAGCCCGATGTGGACGATAGCGCCGCCCGGTCTCGCAAGCGCACTTGCCGCGCGCCGAGTTGCCTCGATCCCCACGGCATCGATGATCACATCGGCCTGATGCGCTCTTTCGGCGGACGTGGGCGGCTCGACCAACGCGATCCCATCGAGGCGAGAGAGAAAATCGCGACGGGCGGTATTTGTTTCCGCAATACGGATGGACGCGGCGCCCTGTGCGCGCAGCGCGAGCGCAGCCGCAACGCCGATCGCCCCGCCACCGAGGACTAGACAATCTTGCGCGGCAAGTGGAGGCGGGGTCGCTCGTGCAGCGAGCGCGACGCCGTGCCAGGCGACGGCGAGCGGTTCGACGAGCGCTGCATGTTCGGGAGGATAATGGTTCGGAACCGGAAGCAGGTTGCGCTCAGGCACGCGTATTTGCTGGGCGAAGCCACCCGGCCGCGGTGCCATGGAGATGATCTGACGTTCTGCACAGAGGTTCGTGCGGCCGGAAAGGCAGGCCGGGCAGCGCATACACGTCACCAGCGGATTGATGGTGACGCGCTGGCCGGCAAAGCGCCCGGACCGGGCAATGCCACTCACTTCATGGCCGAGCACGAGGGGGGCGGGGCGCCGATCGTCATGGCCCATCCAGGCGTGCATGTCGGAACCGCAGATGCCGCAGGCTTCGACGTCGACGATGATTTCGTCGCTCTCCTGCGGCGGCGCGACCTCCTGCACTTCGAGCGTCCGCGGCGCCGTGTAGACGAGGGCTCTCATTTTGCGGTGTAGCCTCCGTCGACCGCAAGGGTTTGCCCGGTGACATATCCGGCCGCGCGGGAGGAAAGAAATACGACGGCGCCGTCGAGGTCCTCCAGCCTGCCATTTCGTCCAATCGCGGTCATCGACGCGTGATGGTCGGCGACGCTGTCGTCGGCGAATACGGGCGCGGTCAGTTCGGTGGGGAAAAATCCCGGCGCGATGGCGTTC
>JBCBJG010000341.1:0-2848 GCA_038523655.1 Pseudomonadota bacterium
GATGGTGGCGAGTTCAGCCGAATACAGCAGATCTTCGTCTTCGATCGGGTAGGTGCGCTTCAGGTGGAATGCGCCGACCGCATCCTGGCCCGCGATCGACACGATCAAGCGCCGGCCGGTCGGGTCAGGTTCGGCGGAGGCGAGGATGAAGCGCTCGGCGCCGTACTCGCGCTGGAAAATCCGCAGCATCGACAGATCGCCGTCAGCCAAACCGCGACGAACGTCGTCACGGATCTCCAGCTTCACCTGCGCGAGGCGGACGGGGGTGAGCGTATTATCCAGATCAAGCTCGGCCCAGGCCTGTCGCCATGCGCGCTGTCCGCCGGCGTTGGCAAGGTATCGGGGCGCGGCGGTGTTGGCGTTGCGATAGACCGGGACAAGCAGCACTTCAGGTGCCTGGCGCTCGAGAAATGGAAGGCGCTGGCGGCGAAGATATTGGCGGACCTGATCGGGGTCGTAGCGGAAGTCGATCTCGGCGAGATACTCGGTGCGCGAGTTCTGCTCGCTTCGGACGTTAAGCCCTCTCGTCATGGCGTCGATATCGCCGGGCTTCGGGTTCGGCAGGCGTTTGTAGGCGGTCACGGGCACAAGTCGCTTCAGCAGCGCGTGGAAAGCGCCGCGCTGGCCGTCGACCATCGCCTCACGCTTGGCCACAACCGCACTCTCGGCCTCGGCTTCGATCGGATACTTGGCGACCGTGAACACCCGCTCGTCGGCAAGGGCGCCAGACGGCCCGGTCGGCCAGAGCGCTGTCAGCCAAAGCACTGCCAGCGCCGGAGCGACGCCGAACGACCTTCCCACTCGCGCATGTACCGCGCGTTTTTCGCCCGTCGTCATGGATCACCCTCGCCCTTGCCGGCGCCGCACGCCGGCGAGTCGCCGTCGACGTTCTAGCAGATGCCGGACGTGCTGGCCGGACAACGCTGGCGAAAATGAGGTTGGTCGCCGCGCGGAGCGTCTGGCGGCGCACGCACGCCTGCGGTACCGAGCGGGCGGGAACGCAGGTCGAGAATGGACCGACGCCAGAATGGCCGACAATCACAACGGGCTCACGTACGCCGACGCCGGTGTCGATATCGATGCCGGTAACCGCCTGGTCGACGCAATCAAGCCACTCGCGGCCGCGACGGCCCGCCCCGGTGCAGATGGCGCACTCGGCGGCTTTGGCGGTCTGTTCGATCTGAAGGCGGCCGGCTTCAAGGACCCGGTGCTGGTCGCCGCGAACGACGGGGTCGGCACGAAACTCCGGATCGCAATCGATACGCAGCAGCATGCGACGATCGGGATCGACCTCGTCGCAATGTGCGTGAACGATCTCGTAGTGCAGGGGGCGGAGCCGCTTTTCTTCCTCGATTATTTTTCCTGCGGTGCGCTCGACACCGGCGTTGCGGAAAGCGTCGTTGCAGGCATTGCCGAGGGGTGTCGGTTGGCGGGTGCGGCCCTGATCGGCGGAGAGACGGCCGAGATGCCCGGCATGTATGCGGCCGGCGACTACGATCTGGCGGGCTTTTCGGTTGGTGCCGCTGAGCGAGGCACATTGCTTCCTCGCGCCGATATCGCCGCCGGCGACGCACTGCTCGGCCTCGCTTCTAGCGGGCCACATTCGAACGGCTACTCACTCATCAGACGTGTGGTCGACGCAACTGGGCTCGGGTGGGCGGCACCGGCGCCCTTCGCGCGCGGCATGACCCTCGGCGACGCCTTGCTCGCGCCCACGCGGATCTACGTCAAATCGGTTTTGCGCGCGATCGCAGCGACCGGTCAGGTCAAGGCGTTGGCGCACATCACGGGCGGAGGATTGACGGAGAATATTCCGAGGGTGCTGCCGCGCGGCGTCGATGCCGTCATTGACCGCAGCAGCTGGGAGATGCCGGCCGTTTTCCAGTGGCTCGCGCGCGAGGGAGGTATCGCCGACGCGGAGATGCTGCGGACCTTTAATTGCGGGATTGGCATGGTTCTCGTTGTGCCAGCGGACGCGGCGGACGACGTCAGCGCAGCGCTCCGGGCGGAAGGCGAAGATGTTCGCCAAATCGGCACGCTGGAGGTGGCTGATGTGCCCGACGCGCCGGCACACGTTCGGTTCGGCGCAGCCTGATGACGTCGCGGACGCGCGTGGGCGTGCTCATTTCCGGGCGCGGCTCGAACATGGTCAGCCTAGCTGAAGCGGCGGCGCATGACGATTTCCCGGCGCAGATCGCGCTGGTGATCTCCAACGAGCCGGGAGCGGCTGGGCTCGCGCGCGCAGCCGACTTCGGGATTGAGACGGCAACAATCAACCACCGCGACTATGCCGACCGACCGGCATTCGAGGATGCGCTCAGTGCACGCATGCGCGATGCGGATTGCGACCTCATATGCAATGCCGGGTTCATGCGGCTGCTGACGCCGCGGTTCGTCGACGCTTGGCGCGACAGGCATCTGAATATTCATCCCTCGCTGCTGCCCGCTTTCAAAGGGCTGCATACGCACCAGCGCGTGCTCGATGAAGGGGTGCGGATCACGGGCTGCACCGTGCATGTCGTGCGCGCGGAAATGGATGCCGGCCCGATTGTCGCGCAGGCCGCTGTGCCGGTTTGCTCCGGCGATGATGCAGACCGCCTTGCCGCCCGGGTGTTGGTGGCCGAGCACCAATTGTATCCACACGCGCTACGGCTCTTTGCGAGTGGGGCGGCCTCGGTCGAGAGTGAGCGCATCGTGATACACAGTGATGCAGACGCATCTGCCTCCACGCTGTTCTCGCCCGAACTCCACGTCTGACGCGGTAAATGCGTCACATCACGCGGCATTAACCCTGCCCGCCACCGTGTGGACAGGTTTTGCGGGGTGGTGGTACCGACGTTGCAGCAGC
>JBCBJG010000342.1:0-2787 GCA_038523655.1 Pseudomonadota bacterium
ATCGCTCGCTCATTCCTGCCGTGCGTGTGCGCCTCGACGATGCCGCACCGATCGTACGTGGCATGGCGGTTTGGGCGCTTGGCATGCTCGCGGATCGCGCCGTGGTCGCGCATGAGTATGCCCGGCGCGCCCCGCTGGAGCATGATCCGGATGTGCTGGAGGAATGGCGCCAGACGCTGGCCGACGTCGATCCAGCCCGCCAAGGGGCCGCTCGCCCAGCGCCACGCGCTTGACACCGCATCGCTGAAGCAACACGTGCGACGCGCAAATATCACTCCGCTTTGGTGCCCCGCTCATGATGCATCTGCTCGCCATCGGCCTTGGATACGCAGCCCGCCACGTCGCTTCTGCGCTCGCCGAGGGAGGCTGGTCCATCACCGGCACGACCCGCGCCGCCGAACCGGATGTGCGCGCACCGGCGACGGCGATGATCCGGTTCGATCCGGCGAACGGCATCGTGCCCGAGACACTCCCGGCCGATACCACGCACCTGCTCGTCTCGGCCGCGCCCGACGCGAACGGTGATCCCGTCATCACCCACCTCGACGACCAACTCGTCATGTTGCTTGATCTCGAATGGGTCGGATATTTCTCCACGATCGGCGTGTACGGAGATCGTGACGGCGGCTGGGTCGACGAAGCCGCGAGCCGTGATGCGACCTCCGAGCGCGCGCAACGAAGGATCGCCGCCGAAGACGCCTGGCTCGCTTTTGGCGCACGAACCGGGGTCGCAACGCAGATTTTCCGGTTGCCCGGCATCTACGGCAAGGGCCGGAGTCCGTTCACACGCATTCGCGAAGGCAAGGCGCGCCGCATCATCAAGCCCGGGCAGGTTTTCAATCGGGCACATGTGGAGGATATTGCTGCGGTGGTCCGCGCCTCGATCGCCGCACCACGGGCCGGAGCGGTTTACAATGTGAGCGATGACGAACCAGCTCCGCCGCAAGACGTCATCGCTTATGCAGCCGAGCTTATCGGGGTCGATGCACCGCCCGAGGTCAGCTTCGACGACGCCGACATGTCCGATATGGCGCGCGCCTTTTACGCCGATTGCAAGCGGGTGAAAAACGATCGCATCAAGCGCGAACTCGGTGTTTCCCTCCGCTACCCCACATACCGCGAAGGCCTCGCTGCTGTGCTCGCAGCAGAGCGCGCCGAAGCCTCCTGATCCCGCAGACTGGAGCGCCCGGTTACACTGCGCTACCCGCGCGCGCCTCCGCACCCGCTGGCAGCGCACCCGGCCCGAGCCGCCGTCGCCCGGCAACCTGCACGATCAGCGCCGGCACGGCGATGGCGAGCGCGTAGAGGTCGGCCTGCCAGCTCGGCGCGATCATCACGATCCCGGAGATCGCGAGCAGCACGCGCTCCCACCATGCCATCGGCACGAGGAAGTAGCCGACGACCGCCGCGGAGAGAAATACCACGCCGGCGATACAGCTGGTTGCCGTGTAGCTGAATTCGACGATGTCGAACCCGGTGGTGGAGACGAACAACAGCACCGGCGCGTAGACGAACGCCATCGGTGCCACGACCTTGCCGAGGCCGAGCGTGAACGCCGAGATCCCGGTTCGGAAGGGATTGGAATTCGCGATCGCCGCCGCCGCATAGGCTGACGTACAGACCGGCGGCGTAATCTCCGCCACGACCCCGTAGTAGAGGACGAACATGTGGCTCGCGATCGGCGGGATGCCGAGTTGCGCAAGCGCCGGCTGCGCAACAGAGACCAGCATGATGTAAAGCGCGGTCGTTGGGATCCCGGCCCCCATCAGAATGCACGCTACCGCGATAAAGACCAGCGACAGGAACAGCTGGATGTCCGCGACCGCGAACGCTTCGAGCGTCCCGATCGTGAGCAGCCCGTGCAACGTTTCCGCGAGCCCGCCGGCCGCCTGCGTGACCATGAAGCCGACGCGGAAACCGACCCCGGTCGTGTTGATGACACCGATGACGATCCCGACGGCGGCCGAGGCGGCGCCGACGGCAAGCGCATACTTCACGCCCGTCTCCATCGCGTCCGACATTTCCGGGATTTTCATCCGCTCCTGTGGACTGAGCGGCCCAACCAGCGAGCCGAGAATCAGGATCGCGGTCGTGGCGAACTCGAAGCCGCCACCGAGATATTTCCACACGACGAAGGCGATGAAGAGCACCGGCGCGATCAATGTGAGCGGGGTGCGATACCGCGCCATGCCGACGACGAGCGCAAGCGAAATCCCGCAGAACGCGCTCATGTATGGCGTGTAGCCGGAGAACAGCACCCACAGCAGGCCGATGAGGGGAATAATATTCGCCCACCCCTCGCGCCAGACGGCAGCGAGCTGCGGCAGCGCCTCGGCTGACAGGCCTTCGAGCCCAAGCCGTCGCGCCATTAGGTGGACGACGGCGAACACGCCGACATAGTGCAGTAACGCCGGAAAAATCGCGGCGATCACGATCGTCGTGTAGGGCAGCTCTAGAAACTCGGCCATGATGAAGGCGGCCGCGCCCATGATCGGCGGCGTGATCTGCCCGCCGGCAGACGCCGCGGCCTCGACACCGCCGGCGAAATGTCCGGGATACCCAAGCCGCTTCATGTTCGGGATCGTGAGCGCGCCGGTTGAGACCGTATTGGCGACCGACGAGCCGGAGATCGTGCCGAAGAAAGCGGATGAGACGACGGAGACCTTCGCCGGGCCGCCCGTATAGCGCCCCGCGAGGATCGTCGCGTTGTCGATGAATAGCTGCCCGAGCCCGGTGCGTTGCGCGATGACGCCGAACAGCACGAAGTGAAAGACGATCGTCGAGACG
>JBCBJG010000343.1:0-2773 GCA_038523655.1 Pseudomonadota bacterium
ATCCAGCGGCTGCCGAGGTGAGTGTGACCGGGCTTTTGCGGAGTGTTATCGCAGCTCCGGCGGCGACCGACGCCGTTGTGCAGCGGCGCGTGCGCGATGCCTCAATCGCTGCCTCCGTCAGTAGTCCACCGATAACAATCAAGCGGTCTCGCCCGCGAGGCTGGATCCTGCGTCGTCGGCCCGATCAACGCGCGATGAGCATGACGCACAATCGCTTCGGCCCATGGGCGCCGAGGGTCAGCGTCTGCTCGATGTCCGCAGTGCGCGACGGCCCGGAAATCAGATTGACCGTTCGCGGCAACGCCCGCTCGCCATGGTGCGCACGCAGCCGATCCCAGAGATCTTCGTAGGGTCCGACGATCTCATCCTCGAAAAGCAGCACGATGTGCACTTCGGGGAGAAAATTGAGCGTCGTCGGATTGTCCGGTCCGGAGGCGAGAAACAGTGTGCCTGTCTCCGCCGCCGCCCCGACGGCGCGTGACAGCGAAGCGACGGTTCCGGGCTTGGCCGGCCCCACCTCTCGCTCGACGCCCGGCGCACCCCGCCAGTCGATGGTCTCGAATAGGGGATCTGCACCGTGGCGAACGCGGGCGGGAAGATTATTATCCCGCAAATAGGCTGCGATTGCGCCCGCAATGGCAGCCTCGCCATCGACGTCGATCACATCGGCCGACTGCCCTTCAAGCATTTCTACGAGACGTACTTTTGGGTTCGGCTCATGCGCCCGCGCCGGAATGAGGTGGCGTGCGTGGTTGTACATCCGCTTCTGGACAGCGACGCGTCGATCAGCGTCCTCCGCACCAACACCGAGTGAGGTCCGCAGACGATCGAGGACGGCAGCGCGACCCGCCCCCGCTCCTGACCGCCTTCCGCTCATGCCGACACTCCTTGACTGCGCCGCGAACGCTTAAGCGCCCACTGTTGCTGAAACGTCTTGCCTTGCGGGGCCGGAAACTCACGATGCGCGGTCCACCCACCGGCGAACGCGAGCTTGGAGAAGCGCCCTTGTTTTCGTCCAAGACGCGCCAGCAAGGGCATCACGAGCCCGGCGCCAAACCGATAGAGCCGCGGCCGCCGCGCAGCGAAGGCCCAGGCCGCGAGCGCCCACCTTTGGCGCAGCGGAGGAATTTTCGCTTCGAATTCCCGCGCCCGCCACTTTCGCATCAGACCGGGAAGCGGAATGTGCATTGGGCACACGGCTTCGCACCGCCCGCAGAACGTCGAGGCGTTCGGCAGCGGCCCGGCCTCTTCGACACCTAGCAGAGACGGCGTCAATACCGAGCCGATCGGACCCGGATACACCCACCCGTACGCATGGCCGCCGACCGAATGGTACACCGGGCAATGGTTCATGCAGGCGCCGCACCGGATGCAGCGAAGCACCTCGGCGAACTCCGTTCCAAGCAACTCGGAGCGGCCGTTGTCGACGAGAACGACATGCATCGCGCGCGGGCCGTCAATATCCTCCGTCCGCCGTGACCCGGTTGAAAAGGTCGTGTAGGTGGAAAATTCTTGACCCGTTGCCGAGCGCGCCAGAACCCGCAGTATCGTCGAGACGTCTTCCAGGGTTGGAACGACCTTCTCGAGTGACGCGACCACGATATGGGTGTCGACCAGCGACTGGGTCAGATCCCCGTTGCCTTCGTTCGTGACGATCACCGTGGAGCCGGTCTCGGCGACCAGGAAGTTGGCGCCGGTGATGCCGACGTCCGCAGCAACAAATTTCTCCCGCAACACCTGCCGCGCTTCTGCGACGAGCTGTTCGGGCTCCTCGAGCACCCGGTCGGCGGGCAGATCGCGATGGGCGACCCGGAAGTCTGCCTCGACGAGATCCTTCGTCAGATGCACGGCCGGCGCTATGATATGGCTCGGCGTCTCGCCGCGAAGCTGGATGATGTATTCGCCGAGGTCCGTTTCGACGACGTGAAATCCCTCTTCCTCCAGATGGGCGTTGAGCGCGATTTCCTCCGTCACCATCGACTTGCCTTTGGTGACGGTTTTTGCCTCCGCCTCGTGGCAAATCCCGGCGATGATCTCGCGGGCTTCCGCGGCGTCACGCGCCCAGTGCACAACGCCGCCGGCCTCGGTTACCTTGCGCTCGAATTCCTCAAGGTAAAGGTCCAGGTGCGCGAGCGTGTGGTTCTTGATGTCCCGCGCCGTGTCGCGCAGCGCATCGAACTCTGGGAGTTTCGCGCGCGCTGCGGCACGCTTGCCGACAAACCCGCCGGGCACGTTCGCAAGGGCGCGCTGGAGATTGTCATCGTCGAGTGCGTGCCGGGCGTTGAGTTTAAAATTGAGAGACGTCGGTTTCATCGCGCGGGCCGTGTCAGCGGTCTGAGCGGTGCTGCGGAAGAAAATTCTTCCGGCACCGCGGGATCGAAGTGGAGCCGGGAGGTGCGCATCACCCCGCCGGAGAGCGTCAGGTATGGCGCCCAGCGCGCAGGATAGGCTTCATCTTCACCGATCTCCAGACGTGAGAGTGCCGCGGCGTCCGACGTCAGGTACCACTGATCGAATGCCCACCAGTATGCCGACACCAGCCGCGCCTCCGCTCGCGGCGCGTGCGCGGGCCCTGTATCGAGAACAAACGCACTCTCGATGAACACACCGGTCTGAAGCACGCACAACCCGGCCAGCCAGTTTGTCCCGCTGCCCGGCGCGATGCGTTCAGGCTTGGTGAGGCGGATCGAGCGGCTCTGCTGTGCGACTTGCACGGCGCGGTGTGGCTCGTCGCGCAGCGCGGCTGACGCGTGACCGTCGATCCGGAAACCCG
>JBCBJG010000344.1:0-2767 GCA_038523655.1 Pseudomonadota bacterium
CTCACCGGACAGCAGGCTCGCCAGATCATCCACGATGATGGGCGGCTGCCCGGGCGCATGAACAATCAACCGACCGTCCGCTGACGCCTGGACCGTGACGTCAGGATGCTGGAGCAACGCCTCCAACTGGATGACATCGAGCGTACTTGCGTCCGGCTTTGCCGGGACGAGCTGAGGCTGCACCGATGCGGTCGTGCGCTTGGACATATCTTCCCACCCACAGAGAATAATGCCGTCCGACCCGAGATACAGGTCGACGATTTTGGATGAGTAAGCTTCGCGCTTCCTACGACTTCGTTAAATCTCCCCCGTCGAGCGTCCCAAGGTCGGAAAACCGAAGGATTTTAATCCCGCATCGCCTAGTTCGGCGCCCAATTGTTAATGCTTCGTTTGCGCTGAGGGCAGCCGCCCACCGATTGAAGGGTACCGAATGGCTGCCAGCACACCTTCAGAATGATGCGGGATACCAGGCTCGGGCGCCGTTAGCGTGCATCGTTCGATGCGATCTGCGCCATCATGCGATCTGCGATCACATCCAGATCGTCGCAGGGTGCCCAGCCCCAGTCTGCCCGCGCGGCACCGTCGTTCAGCGCATCCGGCCACCCCTCAATCAACGCCTGCACGTCGGCTTGCGGTTTGAATTGCGGAGAAAAACCTGGCACCCTGCGGGCGATCAGATCAGCGATCTCGCCAGCGGACACAAAGAACGCATGGAGATTATACACCGGTTCCCGAAGTCGCTCGCCGTCGACGTGCAGCAGCCTCACGATCGCCTCCACCACATCATCGAGGTGCATGGTCGAGACACCGGCGTCACGGCTCACCGGAAAAACAAAGGGCTTACCGGCAGCCGCAGCACGGAATGCATGGGAAGGATAGGCTGTCGCCGCACCCGCAGGCGCGAACGGCGAGAGCACCATCGGGAAACGGGCGCAGCGAAAGTCGAGGCCGTGTCGCGCGGCAAAGTAGGCACCGAGCCGTTCGACAGCGATCTTGGTGACGCCGTAGAGATTTTCCGGCCATTGCTGCGCATCGAGGGAAACCGCCCCCCGCGGCACCGCACCGTACGTCGCGAACGTACTCGCAAAGAAGAAACGGCGGCAGTTGTGCGCCACCGCGAGGTCCATCAGCGAAAGCGAGGCCGTCGCATTAATCTCCCAGGCGCGAAGGCGATCTTGCTCCGAACTGCCGGACAGGAGCGACGCCAGATGACACACAGCATCGAACCGCCCGGCCTCGAACACTGCGGAAAGGATCGTCGCATCCGTCACATCGCCAACGACGATCCGCTCCGGAGCGTCACGTTCCGCGCCGACATCGACCGCGCGTTCCCTCTCTCGCGTCGTGCCCGGTAAATCAAACCGTGTTACTCGCGCGCCATCAGCGCTGAGACGTGCTGCTACGAGCCGGCCCAGATTGCCGTTTCCACCTGTGATGAGAACGCGGTCGACCATTGCTCAGGGAATGAAATGTTTTGAGAGCTTGAGGCCCTGCCCCTGGTAGTTCGACGAAAGCCCAGCGCCGTACAGTGTCTGCGGCGCTTGCGCCATTTTTTCGTAGACCAGCCGCCCGATGACCTGCCCGTCCTCTAGGATGAACGGAACCGCGTGGCTGCGAACCTCCAGCACCGCCCGCGAGCCATTGCCGCCGGCTGCTGCATGTCCGAAGCCGGGGTCGAAAAATCCTGCGTAGTGCACCCGGAATTCACCGACCAGAGGGTTGAACGGAACCATTTCCGCTGCGTGCGACGGCGGGACACGAACCGCTTCTTTGGACGCCAGGATGTAAAACTGGTCAGGGTCGAGGATCAGCGCGCGACGCTCGTCCGCACGAACCGGCTCCCAGTACGCATCGATCCGGCAACTCGCCGGGCGATCGACATCGACCACGCCGGTATGGCGCTTTGCGCGATAGCCGACGAGCCCATCTGCGTTTCCGGCGAGATCGACGCTCACCGCGATACCGCCATTGATGTCGGGATGATCCGCCGCGTCGATCAGCGGCTCACGCGCATGCAGCGCAGCGAGCTCCTCATCACTGCTCGCAACCTCACCGCGGCGAAACCGGATTTGCGACAGCCGCGAGCCGGTCCGCACAACGATCGGGAAAGTCTGCGGGCAGATCTCCGCATAAAGCGGTCCGCTGTATCCTTCACTCACCATATCGAATGCACCGGAGCCGTCCGTGATGACCCGCGTGAACACGTCGAGCCGACCGGTGGAGCTCTTCGGGTTGGTCGACGCGGCCAGCCCCTCGGGCAGAGCCAGTTCTTCGAGCAGCGGCACTACGTACACGCATCCGGTCTCAAGCACCGCACCCTGGGAGAGATCAATCGCGTGGGTTGTCACATCGGCTAGCCGATCTTCGACCCGCGTGGTCCGACCGGGAAGGAAACTGGCCCGCACCCGGTAAGCCGTCGCGCCAAGCCGCAAATCCATGCTCGCCGGTTGCACTTGTGCATTGGCGAGCGGAGCCGGCGCACGCACGACGCCGGCCGCGAACAGGGCGTCGATTTCTTCCGCCGGAAGAATGCCGTCGTTCGACGTCACGCCCTGATCTTCGGCGGTCTGTTGGGCGCTGGTCACAGAGCGGGTTCCGTCGATGCGGGCAATTGTTGTCGCTGCCACCATTTCCGAGTCTCACCCGCGTGGCCACCCTTTGCGCCAAACCGCCGGTTGACCGCCGCGCGAGACCCGCGATAGCCGCGGTGTCCGATCCACAATTCGAAGGGCGACCACATGACCGACGACGCCCATCCGAACCGGCC
>JBCBJG010000345.1:0-2760 GCA_038523655.1 Pseudomonadota bacterium
CGACGGCATGCTCGCTCGCTTCAACGGGGTTGGTCCGACCTGGCCGGACCGCCTCGCCGCCGTTCTCGACTACCGCGACGTGATGAACCCGCCCATCGAGGAGTCGCGGTACTCGGGCTATGTGCGCCTTGCGCGGGGCGCGAGCACGGCGATTGTCGATGTCGGGGTGCCACCGCCGTTCGAAGCGAGCGCATCAGCCCATGCCGGATGCCTGTCGTTCGAATTCAGCGCAGGCACCGCACCGATCGTCGTCAACTGCGGTGCTCCCGGACCGGCGGATACGGATTGGGTGCCGCTCGCTCGGGGCACGGCCGCGCATTCGACGCTCACTCTCAACGACGCGTCTTCGTCCGTCCTCGTGCGCGACCCGGTTGCCGAAGCGCGGCTCGGAGGCATTCCAATCGAAGGGCCGGAGCGGGTCGAGCGTGTTGTCCGCGACGATCCCACGCGAGATGTCAGTGTCACCGCTTGGCACGACGGATATCTTTCGCGGTTCGGCATGCGGCACGAACGGATTCTTACGCTTGCCCCGGATGGTCGGCGCCTGCGCGGGCTCGATCGAGTCTCAGGAAGTGGGCGCCTTTTCGCCGGGCGGGGCAAAGCGGTACAGCCGTTTGCGCTGCGATTTCATCTCCATCCGCGCACCCGCGTTCGCCGCGGTGAGACAACGGACACGGTGGAGATCGCCTTGCCGGGTGGCGAAATTTGGGAGTTGGCGAGTGACGGCCACGACCTCCACCTCGAGGAGAGTGTATTTCTCGCCGAGCTTTCGGGTCCGCTGCAGACGATCCAGCTCGTGATCCGATCGGAGGTCAGTGACCAGAAAGAGATCGACTGGGTGCTGGAACATAGTGAACTCGCCGCGGCGCGGCGCGCGGCAGGTATTGCCGTCGGTGCACTCGCGATCGCGGGGACAATGCCGATGACTGCCCCTGTCGCGACACCGCGCGAAGCGACCGCCGATGATGGAGCGGCAGCGGAGGATAATCCGACGGACGTCACTGCGCACGCCGAGCGGCCAGCCTTGCGACTGGTGGCATCGAGCGCGGCCAACGACTCTAATGGTCCAGATGCGGACGAGCCGGCTGGTCGTCCCGATCATCTGGCCGAGGAGAATAATCTCGGTGCGGACACTGGTGCAGATTTGCAGGGCGTGGCGGAAGCGCTCGGCCGTGTTGCGCCTGCGTCGGCCAACGACGTGTCAGGAGGTGACGCCGCATCCGACGCGGACCCCTCAGACGATGCCGACCCGACAGACGATCGCCCCGCCAAGACATGACAGATTTTGTACAGCCGGGCACGCCCATCCGAGAGGCAGCGGATGTCCCAACCGCCATTGCCGCGCGCCTCGCGGAGATCCGCGGCATCCTCTTCGACAAGGACGGCGTTTTGCTCGATTACGAAGGCACCTTCGGGCCGCAGAACCGCGCGGTTGTCAAACTCGCGAGTGGTGGTGATCCGGCGCTGGCTGAACGTTTGATGGTTGAGTGCGGCTACGCACCCGGGGTCTCGCGCGCGGCGGCAGGATCACTGTTCGCTGCGGGCTCGCTCGACGAGATTGCCGATGCCATGGTGGCGACCGTCGCACCCGACGATCCGGCCGCACTTCGCCGCCGCATTCTCGACGCGTTCAACCAAGCGCCCGGACGCTCCGTGCTGACGCCCTCCTGCCGCGAGACGCTCGCGACGCTCGCGGACGGCGGGTACACACTCGGCATCGCGACGAACGACAGTGAACAGAGCATGCGGGCGACGCTCGCACCTCACGACGTACTCACGCATTTCGCGTTCACTGCAGGCTACGACAGCGGCTACGGCGCGAAACCCGCCCCCGGGATGGCACTTGCCTTTTTCGAGGCGACGGGTCTCGCGCCCCGTGAGGTCATGTTCGTTGGTGACAATGTGCACGATCTCGACTGCGGTGCGGCGGCGAAGTGCGGCCTGACTGTCGGTGTCTTGAGCGGCACTGGCGCGGCAGAGGATCTCACGCCACGGGCCGATTTGCTCATCGACGATATTGGTGTGTTGCCGGGTCTGCTCGCCCCGCGCTGAGGGCCGTTCGGCAGCATGGCGGGGGAGCCTAAAAAAATGGCGCCCCGCGAAGGGGCGCCATCTGTTTTTGTATTCTCTCTCCGATTGCGCGGAGAAAAAGTTGCCTTAGTGGCGACGGCCGCGACAGCGAACCCGGACGTGACGGGTCGTGCCACCGGACAGTTTCACGCGAACGCGCTTCATCCGGTAGACCGGTGCCTTCCGGACACGGACCGTGCGTGCAGGGCGAACCATGACGCGACGCTGAACCGTGCGGAAGGCCGCCGGCGTTACGACGCGACGGGTTTTCGCTCCACGAACGAGAACGCGCTCACGGACCGTCCGGAAGACCGCCGGGCGAACGCTGCGGACCGTGCGCGCTGCACGAACCACGGTACGTTCACGAACCGTGCGGAAGACCGCAGGCTTCACGATGCGACGCGTCTTGGCCGAACGCACCATCACGCGCTCACGAACCGTGCGGAACGCGGCCGGGGTCACGATGCGACGGGTACGCGCCGATCGCACCATCACCCGCTGGCGTACCGTGCGGAACGCTGCCGGGGTCACGATGCGACGGGTACGTGCCGAACGCACCATCACCCGCTCACGAACCGTGCGGAACGCGGCCGGTGTCACGATGCGACGCGACGAAGCCGCCCGCACCATCACACGCTGGCGTACCGTGCGGAACGCGGCTGGCGTCACGATGCGACGCGTACGTGCCGA
>JBCBJG010000346.1:0-2754 GCA_038523655.1 Pseudomonadota bacterium
CCGGGTAAGTTGACACAGGACACGCATTTTCCCCCACCGACGCCTCACGTCGCGCTAAGAAAGTAGACTGCGTCATCTGGGCGCGGTTCTGTGCGATATTGCTAGATCGCGGGGTGTTTGTTGGCGGAGGGGCCGCTTGCGAGCGCGGGAGAGTGGTGAAGGAGACGCGCGATGACGACGCGCACTGCGGAGGGCGTGATGGCCGTGTTCATGGCCGCGTTCTCAGCTTACTTGATGTGGAAATCGGCAGAGCTCGAGATCGGCTGGGTGAGTGGTGAGGGCCCCGGTGGCGGGTTCTGGCCATTCTGGCTTGCCGCGGCGATGTTCGGCTCCTGCGTCTGGATCATGGTGAACTGGGCGCGGCGGACGTCGTTGCCTTCGCGGGACGAGACGGCGTTTTTTGGACCCGGCGTCGTGCGGGACGTGGGTGCGGTGACGCTCGCGCTCGTGCTTACCGTCTGGATGTTCGACGGGCGCGGCATACCTGGGTTCGCGGGCCTCGGCGTGTATCTCGCGCTCCCGCTTTTCCTCCTCTTCTACATGAAGGTGATGGGTGACCATTCGTGGGGTGCTACTGCGCTCACGATGGCGTTCGTCCCCGTCGCAACTTTTCTGTTCTTCGAGGTGCTACTCGCGAAGACCCTGCCGAAGGGGCTGACCGATGCGTTTTTCACCGAGCACATCTTCGCTCGCGTTTACATCTGCCCAGGTCGCGACACGTTTCTCGAACGGCTGACCTGCATCATCGTTGGGCCGTGATGGTGCGCGGGTTCGCAGGCAACGGGATACTTCTGCAGTGCGGCAGGGGAGAATAACACGATGATCGATATCCTGACGCAGCTCGGCAACGGCTTCGCAATCGCGCTCCAGTTCGACAACGTGCTGCTGATCCTGCTCGGTTGTACGCTCGGCTTATTCATCGGCGCGATGCCGGGTCTTGGTTCGGTGAACGGCGTTGCGATCCTGCTGCCGCTTACCGCGCTGCTCGATCAGACCGGCGCAATTATCTTCCTTGCCGCGATCTATTATGGCGCGATGTACGGGGGCGCGGTCTCCTCGATCATGCTTGGGATACCGGGCGCGTCGACCGCGGTGGCGACGACGTTCGACGGGCGACCGCTTGCGAAAAAGGGACTGGCCGACAAGGCGTTGACCGCCGCCGCCGTGGCCTCGTTCGTCGGTGGTACGATCTCGGTCATTCTCTTCACGTTTTTCGCGCCGCCACTCGCGCACGTCGCTCTCGTCTTCGGTGCGCCGGAAGAGTTCGCGCTGATGATGCTCGCGTTCGCGACTTTCGTTGGTCTCGGTGGTGACGACATCGCAAAGACGGTCTTTTCGATCTGCATCGGTCTGGTGCTCGCCGCGGTCGGCTTCGATGTCATTTCCGGTGAGCCGCGACTGCAGCTCTTTGAGCTCGAGGGTTTCCTCGGCAACATCAATTTCCTCGTGCTCGCGATCGGCATCTACGGGATCGGCGAGATGCTGTGGACGATCGAGGAAAATGTGAAGGCGGGCGGCTCGTCGATGATGAGCGAGGCAACCATCTCGGCGCGGCGTGTCTGGAACAACATGGTCGAGCTGCTGCGGAGCTGGAAGACGGCGGTCATGGGGTCTGTGCTCGGCTACTTCGTGGGCATTCTACCGGCCGCCGGCGCGACGCCCGGATCGCTGATGGCGTATGGCATTGCCAAGCAGACATCGAGCGAAGGAGATAAATTCGGCGATGGGGCCGTCGACGGTGTCGTGGCGCCGGAGGCTGCGAACAACGCCGCGTCCACGGGTTCGATGCTGCCGATGCTGACGCTTGGCATACCGGGCTCGCCGACGACGGCGATCCTGCTCGGCGGCATGGTGCTCTGGGGGCTCGAGCCGGGACCGCAGCTCTTCACGGACCAGCCGGACTTCGTCTGGGGGCTGATCGCTTCGCTCTATGCTGCGAACGTCTTCACCCTGCTGATCAACGTGGCGCTGATCCCGGCGTTCATCTGGGTGCTCAAGCTGCCCTTCACGATCCTCGCACCGATCATTTTCATCCTCTGTCTTATCGGAGGGTTTGTGCCAACGCTCCGGCTGTTCGATGTGTGGTTGATGCTGGTGTTCGGTATCGTCGGATATCTGCTGCGCAAGCTGGACTATCCGCTCGCGCCGGCGGTGCTCGCGATCGTGCTTGGGCCGCTCGCCGAGCCGGCGTTACGCCAGTCGCTCATCATTTCGGATGGTTCGTTTGCGATCTTCTTCACGCGGCCCTATGCGGCACCGATCATGGTGGCAGCATTCATCCTCTTGCTGTTGCCACTTGCCGGCCCGCTGATGCGGCGACTGCGCGGGCGGGGTGAGATATCGCAAATGCAGGGCTGAACATGCGCCAGGCGTGCGGCAACTCATCCAGGGCCGCCCGTATCTGGTATAGAAAAGCGACGAACGGGGGCGCTCGCGTGAGCGTCTGATGACACGCGGATACGGCACGGCAAACGCGCCGGCCACGATGCCCCGCAGCGAAGGGACCGATGGTGACGGGACCCGAAGTGAAGGAAAGGATGCGCGACATGAAGGCGCTCGAAGGGATAAAAATTCTGGACTTCACGCACGTTCAGTCCGGCCCGACATGCACACAGCTCCTCGGGTGGTTCGGTGCGGATGTGATCAAGGTGGAGCGGCCGGGTGTCGGCGATGCGACGCGCGGACAACTGCGCGATATCCCTGACGTGGACAGCCTCTATTTCACGATGCTGAACCACAACAAGCGCTCGATCG
>JBCBJG010000347.1:0-2744 GCA_038523655.1 Pseudomonadota bacterium
CTTGCATGTCTTTCCTCGAGAACGCCCTCGACCGGGTGGCGCGTCTTTTTGTGCCGATCCACCCGGATGGGCATCGCTTCATCGCGATCGCGGTGGTCGTCACACTGGTGCTGTTGATCTTCTCGGAGACGCTTGGCTGGCTTGCGGTGCTCGCGACAGCTTGGCTGATCTTTTTCTTCCGCGACCCGGAACGCGTCGTGCCGATGCGTGAGGGGTTAGTTGTGGCGCCCGCAGATGGGCGGGTCATCGCGGTCGAAGAGGTCACGCCGACGAGCGAGCTCGATCTTGGCATCGACGCACATATGCGGGTGTCGATCCACCTGTCGCTGTTCGACATGCATATTCAGCGCGCGCCGATTGCGGGGACGCTGGTGCACGCGGTGTATCTTCCAGGAAGTTTCGGCGGTGTGCGGCGGGACAAGGCGCACGAGGACAACGAGCGCAACGCCATGACCTTCGAGGCGGAGGGCGGAACGCGGGTCGCGGCTGTCCAGATCGCCGGCGGTATTCGTCGGCGGATCGTCACGTTCGTCGAGACCGGCAGCCGCATTGGCGTTGGTGAGCGCTTCGGGCTGATCCGGTTCGGCAGCCGGGTCGATATGTACGTCCCGCGCACGGCGGGTGTGCTGGTCGCGGTTGGACAGACGATGATCGCCGGGGAAACCGTCGTTTGTGATCTGCGGACAGAGGAAATGGAACGCACGGCGCGTGCCGTCTGAGCGGCGGTAGCGGCGCCTTCGTGTGAGGTCTGGGGCGTGTCTTCGCCCTCGTTTTCTCTACCGCAGTTCGTAGGCAGTTACTCGGCTGCTTCCGGGAACGGAATAGGCTGCGGCCGACGGTCGGGCTGGTCGCTCGGCTCAGCCGATGGCGTGTCGGTCGGCGACTGCGGATCGTCCGTGTCGCCACGACGGCCAGGCCCGGCGGCGTGCGCAGTTTTTTCTCCGCGCCGGAAGATCCACCGCAGCGTACGGCCCCACGTCTCCGGCAACGTCAGCAGCGCCGGTGTGAGCACAAGTGTGATCAGCGTCGCGAAGGTCAGCCCCGCGATAATCGCCGTCGACAACTGAACCCACCAGATCGACGTCACGGAGCCGATCTGCACAGTTCGGTTGATGAAGTCGGTGTTGACCTGCATCGCCATCGGCAGAAGACCGAAGATCGTGGTGATCGTCGTGAGCAAGACCGGGCGCAGACGCTGGCCACATGCGCGGAGCGCGGCATCGCGGGCGCTGATGCCGAGCTGCTTGAGCCGGTTGTAGGTATCGATCAGCACGATCGAGTTGTTCACGACGATCCCAGCGAGCGCGATGATTGCGGTGCCGGTCATGATGATCGAGAACTTCTGGCCCGTGACGAGCATACCGATCAGCACGCCGACGACCGAGAGCACCACTGTCGAGAGCGTGATGGCTGCCTGGTAGAACGAGTTGAACTGCGTCAGCAGGATCAGGAACATCAGGAAGAGCGCGCCGACCATCGCTTTGGCGAGGAAGGCCTGTGAGTCTTTCTCGTCCTGATCCGCGCCGCCGAGCTGGAACGACACGCCGGCAGGCCACTGCTGCGCACCGATCCACTTGAGGAGCTCGGCCTGTTTGTCAGAGGGCAACACGCCTTCATCGACACGCGCCTTCACGGTCATGATGAATTGCCCGTCCTGCCGGGTGATGGCGTTCACCTGCGGCTGCGCTTCCCGGGTGACGAAGTTCGAGATCGGCACGGCGCCTTGCGGCGTCTGCACGCGCAGGCTGTCGAGCTGATCGATCGAGCGGTCGGTCGCGGGAAGGCGGACGCGAATGTCGACCTCTTCTTCCGAATTGTCCGGGCGGTAGGTGCCGACGAGCACGCCGTTGGTGACGAGCTGAACCATGCCGCCGACGCTCGTCACGTCCGCGCCGTAGCGGCCCGCTTCCTTGCGGTCGACCTTGATCTGCCACTCGATGCCGGGGAGCGGCCGGGAGTCTTCGATATCGGCGATATCGGTCATGCCGTCGACGAATTGGCGGACCCGGGTCGTGGCGGCGAGCGCGTCGGACCAGGTGTCGGACAATACCTCGAGGTTGAGACCCTTGCCTTGTGGTGGGCCGTCCTCCCGCTTGCGGGTTTCGACGCGCAGGCCCGGGAACACCGATGTGCGATCACGGATTTCGGCAATGATCTCCTTGCCTGGACGGCGCTCCTCGAAATCCTTGAGTTCGATGTTGAGGCGACCGATCTCATCGGCCGGGCTGTCCGAGACGCCGGAGCCGACGATGCCTCCGCTGTCACCGGCGCCGGTCGACGTGTAGACCGATTTGATCCCGTCGATCTTCGCGACCTCCGCTTCGACGGCGCGCACGAGATCGCCCTGCTCGCGCACGGAGAGATTCCCACGGGCGGAAATGAAGGTGAAGAGCTGGTCCGGCTCAGTGTCGACGAAGAACTCGGCGCCCGAATTGTACTTGCCGTAGGTCCAGAAGGTGCCGGCCATGATCACGAGCGTCACGGCGAGGACGGTGACCGGGAAGCGGATCATGCTGCCGAGGGCGCGCACGTATGCGCCGGTGAGGCCGCCGATCTTCTGCGCGTTTGAATCCTCTTCCTGGTCTGTGAGCGGGCTTGATGCCTTTTGGGGGCCGGAGCGACCGCCAAACAGCATGCCGAGAACGGGGAGGAAAATCATCGCCGTGATGAACGAAGCCGTGAGGACGAAAATCACGGTGATCGGCAGATAGCTCATGAACTCGCCCGGCACGCCCGGCCAGAGC
>JBCBJG010000348.1:0-2737 GCA_038523655.1 Pseudomonadota bacterium
CAGCGCGTCACCGCGATCGCGAGCACCTTCACCGCGACGCTGGAGATGGCGCGGGAAGGCCAGCTCGAGCTCCGCCAGGACTCGGCCTTCGCCCCACTTTACGTTCGCCGCAAACGTGGGCTGCAGGGGCTGCGCGTCGTCGAGGGCGGACGAAAATGACCGGTGCCCGACCCCAGCTGCATCCAACGGATGCGGACGTGAGCGAAGAGGTCGAAGTCCCACTCGCCGATCCTGCCGACACATCCGTCGCGAAGGAGGAAAAGATCGATCAGCCGTCGCCTGTGATGGCCGGCACCGAGCCGATCGCTATGCATTCAGCAGGTGACCAGCGCGCCGCGCTCCGGGTCATCGAGGCACTATTGTTCGCAAGCACCGAGCCACTCGATCGTGCCGCGCTCGCGGAACCGTTCCCGGACGGGGAGGATATCGACGCGCTTCTCGAAACCCTTCGCGAAGAGTACGCGACCCGCGGGGTCACGTTGGTCTGCGTCGGTGGTCGCTGGTCCTTCCGCACCGCGCCCGACCTCGCCTACCTGCTCGAAAAGCACGCGGTCGTAGAGCGCCGTCTGTCGCGCGCCGCATTGGAGACGTTGTCGATCATCGCCTATCACCAGCCAACGACCCGGGCCGAGATCGAGGAGATCCGAGGCGTCGCGACGTCGAAGGGCACGCTGGACGTGTTGCTCGAGACAGGATGGGTGAAACTGCGCGGTCGCCGTCGGGCGCCAGGCCGACCCGTGACATACGGCACCAGCCAATCTTTTCTCGAACACTTCGGGCTCGAGAACCTCGGCGACCTGCCAGGGCTCGCCGAGCTGAAGGGCGCCGGACTTTTATCCTCCGCCGTCCCTGCGAACTTCCAGATCCCGGTGCCGACGGACCTGCCTGAACTGGACGACGACGAGGACCCGCTCGACGATGAAGACGACGAAGCCGAGGACGAAGACCTGACCGGCGATCTCTTCGCCGAGCCGGTGGACGCGGGCGACGATGCGATTAATGTCGCGGCGGGCGACGCCGATCCTGGCGACGCCGATCCTGGCGATGACGAGCCTGTCGAGGATACTGCGCCATGAACGCGCCAACCGACACCCGCTGGGGCAACCGCGGCACAGCCGGCGCAACGATCGCCGCGCGGCTCGAGTTCGACCACGTCTGCCGCGAGTTCGGTGACTACGAGGCGCTGTGCGGTGTCACGCTCGGGCTCGAGCCGGGCGATGTGGTCTGCCTTCTCGGCCCATCCGGTTGCGGGAAGACAACTCTTCTACGCATCGCCGCGGGCATCGAGCGGCCGAGCCGCGGCGCGGTCCGCCTGAACGACATCGAGATCGCGGGCCCATCCCGTTTCGTCCCGCCCGAGAAGCGCAACATCGGCCTGATGTTCCAGGACTTCGCGCTCTTCCCGCACATGACGATTTTTCAGAATGTCGCGTACGGGCTGCGCGGTCTGCCGCGCTCCGATGCGCGCCAGGCAGCGCTTGCCGCGTTGACCCGTGTCGGGCTCGACCACTACGCGGATAATTATCCCTCGACCCTTTCCGGCGGCGAGCAGCAACGTGTTGCTCTTGCCCGCGCGATCGCACCGCGTCCCGCCGTGTTGCTGATGGACGAACCGTTCAGCGGGCTCGACATCAAGTTGCGCGAGAGCATGCAGAACGAAACCCTCGCGGTCCTTCGCGAGACGCGCGCAACATCGATGATCGTGACGCACGATCCGGAAGAGGCGATGCGCATAGCCGATCGCATCGCGGTCATGGACGCCGGGCGGATCGTGCAGGTCGGCACCGCGGAAGAACTCTACCGCACGCCGCGCACGCTGTTCGTCGCCCGCTTTTTCTCCGAAATGAATGAGCTGGCCTGCGATGTCGTCGACGGGCTCGTGCGCAATCCGCTGTTCCGCGATCCGATCTCCGTGCCGGAGGCCAATGGCCGTGCGATTGTCTGCGTGCGCGAGCGCGGCGTGCAATTATTGGCTGAAGGCGAGGGGCAGCCCGGCCGCGTGATCCAGACAAGTTTTCTCGGCGATGCCGCCCTGCTCGAGCTCGCGGTTCAGGGGGTCGACCAGCCGGTCATGGCGCGCGTGCCTGAATCGTCCGCCCCACCGATCGGAAGCACGATCGGTGTGCAGGTCCCGTCCTCTGCGGTGCTCGTCTTTCCCGGCTGACCCGTCGGCGGGCGGCGACTGCCACGTGCGCATCTGTTAGAAGGCTTTGGCGAGAGGCGTTGGCCTCCGGCATACTTTCACCGTGATCGGGGGCTATCGGTCGCGGTTGGCGGGGAAACAGCTGGTGCGCGCTCGGTTGCGGGCGCGTGGCCATTTTGCCATACTTCTCGCAATGACAAACACAGCCTTGCCGAGGGAGCGTGGGCATATGGGTTTGAGTTTCTGGCAGATCGCCGTTGTTGCGATCCTCGTGGTGCTTCTCTTTGGTCGCGGAAAGATTTCCGACCTGATGGGCGACGTTGCCAAGGGCATCAAGTCGTTCAAGAAGGGCATGAAGGACGACGAAGACGATACGTCCAAGACGATCGATCACGAAGCTGCGTCGGTGAATTCGTCCGAAGCCGAGAAAACGCGCGCGAGCTGAGTGCCTACGCCGGGTAGCGACTGACGATCAGGGACGCTTTCGGGGCACCGCATAATTGCGCGGCCTCGGTATGCCCCCACGTCGCCCCGCCCGGCCAGACTGTTCACGGCATGTAAGGTCCTGCGATGTTCGATCTCGGCTGGAGCGAA
>JBCBJG010000349.1:0-2726 GCA_038523655.1 Pseudomonadota bacterium
CGGAAGCGTATCGGAAACGGTTTTCCAGCGTAAGGGGTGTTGTGAATACATGTCACTCAGCAAAAAAAGCTCGCGGCAAGCATGTCGGGAGACCTGCCCTTGCGGCCTGCCCAGTGCGCCTTACGCACCTCCGCTCACCGCTAACCCTCTGATTTGACGCACATACGTCTGCTGACACCTTGGCACCGGGCCGTCATGCGCGCTGTCCATCAGTGTTCGCAAAGCCTGGCCGCGTTCGGCAAACTTCACCTAGCTCCTGAATCGCATGCCCCATAAAAATACGCGCGGGGTAACGAGAACAGCCCTCCCCTGCATGCGTGAGGAGAACGAGCGATGGAACAGACCGTTCAAACGACCGGTGAGGCGGCAACTCAGCTTGGCCAAGCCGCGGGTTCTCTCGCCCCCCCGGCGCTGGCCAGCACAGCGGATGGTCCGAACGTCCTGTTTCTGCTTGGTCTTCTGGTCCTGGCCTACGGGCTGAGCCTGCTCGCCTACGGCATGACCCGGCTCGCCCACGAAGCGCCGAGCGACTACGCACGACATGTGCGCACGACCGCGGCACGCTCATCGACGGTGATGTTCGCCATGCCGCTTCTGTTGGGCGGCCTCGCGTTCCAGGCAGCCGGCGAGTTTTACACCGCGGTGCCGCTCGGAGTGGTCGCGCTGATGCTGCTCGGCCTGCTTGGCTACCTGCTCGTCTATCTCAGTTTCGGTGAGCTGGTTGCCGACAACATTGCCGCTGCGCAGATCCGCAACGAGCCACAATCCGCACCGCATCTTTCTGTGGTTACACCGGTTCGCCCGATCGCCGCGAGCGCGACCGAGCCCCGCGCCGTCATCGCAAGCTGAACTGCCGCCAGGCGCCAAACCGCAGTCGCTGAGACCGCGTTCAACGTAGGCCGCGTGCCACGACTGCCGCGCGCACGAAGTCCGAGCGCCTCGTAAACGCACGCCGCATCCGCTGCCCGGCCGGCTACAGCTTCTGTAGCAGCGCGTCGATCGATGCCTTCGCGTCACCAAAGAACATGCGCGTGTTGTCGCGGAAGAAAAGTGGATTTTCGATCCCCGAGTAACCGGTTCCCTGACCGCGCTTGGAGACGAAGACCTGCTTGGACTTCCAGACTTCAAGCACCGGCATACCGGCGATCGGCGAGTTGGGATCTTCCTGCGCGGCCGGATTGACGATGTCGTTCGAGCCGATGACGATCACCACATCGGTCTCGGGGAAATCATCGTTGATCTCGTCCATTTCGAGCACGATGTCGTAGGGCACCTTGGCTTCGGCCAGCAGGACATTCATGTGCCCCGGCAATCGCCCGGCAACCGGATGGATGCCGAAGCGCACTGTCTTGCCTTGCTCGCGAAGCCGGCGCGTGAGTTCGCTCACACTTTGCTGGGCCTGCGCCACCGCCATCCCGTAGCCGGGGACGATAATCACGCTGTCGGCTTCCTCGAGTGACGCCGCGACACCGTCCGCATCGATCGCCACCTGCTCGCCCTCGACCTCCTGTGCCGCGCCGGTGCTTCCGCCCCAGCCGCCAAGGATCACGCTGACGAACGAGCGATTCATCGCCTTGCACATGATGTAGGAGAGAATGGCGCCGGACGAGCCGACCAGTGCGCCGACGACGATCAACAGGTCGTTGCCGAGCGAAAACCCGATCGCCGCCGCCGCCCAGCCCGAGTAGCTGTTCAACATCGAGACCACGACCGGCATGTCCGCGCCGCCGATCCCCATGATCAGGTGGTAGCCGATAAAGAGGGCTGCGATCGTGAGCGCAACCAGCGTCCAGCTGCCCGCGCCGTTCAGGTACATGAGCAGCAGCATGACCGAGAGCACCGCCGCAGCCGCGTTGAGCGCATGACCGCCAGGGAGCTGCTTGGCCGAGGTGTCCACTTTGCCCGCGAGCTTGCCGTACGCGATCACTGAACCTGTGAAGGTCACCGCGCCAATCCAGATGCCGAGGACCAGTTCCGTCCGCAGGATGCCGATCTCGACCGCAGACTTCTTCGCAACGAGGTTGGCAAAAACACCGTCGAGCGTTGTGCCCGCAGCTTTCGCCGCCTCGACCGCCTGGATCGTCAGATCGGCGTTGAAGCCGACGAACACGGCCGCGAGCCCGACCAGCGAATGCATGATCGCCACGAGCTCCGGCATCTGGGTCATCTCGACCCGCGTCGCGAGCTGGTAGCCGACAACCGCGCCGATCGCGATCAGGATCAGCGAAAGCGGCCACAGCCCGGTGCCTGGCCCGACCAGCGTTGCGACGACCGCGATCGCCATGCCGACGATGCCGTACCAGACCGCGCGCTTCGCGCTCTCCTGACCGGAAAGGCCGCCGAGGCTGAGGATGAAAAGGATGGCCGCGACAACGTACGCGGCGGTGGTGAAGCCGAAATCCATGGAAGTGCCGCCCTGCGCCTTACGATTTCTGGAACATGGCGAGCATGCGACGCGTCACCAGGAAGCCGCCGAAGATGTTCACCGCCGCCATCAGAATGCCCGCCGCAGCTAGCAGCATGATGAGCGTCGACGACGAGCCGACTTGCACCAGCGCGCCGAGAATGATGATCGACGAGATCGCGTTCGTGACCGCCATGAGCGGCGTATGCAGCGAATGCGACACGCCCCAGATCACCTGGAAACCGACGAACACCGACAACACGAAGACGATGAAGTGCTGCATGAAACTCGCCGGTGCGATGAGGCCGAGCGCGAGAACCAG
>JBCBJG010000350.1:0-2708 GCA_038523655.1 Pseudomonadota bacterium
CCGCATCACCTCGCGGGCGGCACGTTTTCGCGCGCCCCGCCAGCCATGCGCGCAAGCACGTCCTGGGTAAACACCTGGCGGATGATAATGCGTTTGCCCCCGTCGAGCGGCTCGCCGAACCCTTTGGCAAGGCGGAGCATAACGCCAGCGAGACGGCCGGCGAGGGGGAGCGTCTGCTGGGACGTGAAGCTCGCGTTCGTATCGCGGAGGCGGGCGGAGAGCAGCGCCAGCATGTGGCGGTAGATCGACGGGTGCTGGTCCGCGAAGCGCTGAAATTCGCCGCGCGGGAGAAAGCCGAGCCGACAGGGTTTGAGCGCGGTGATCGACGCGGAGCGTGGTTGATCGTCGATCAGCCCCATCTCACCGATCAGGTCTCCTTCGCCGAGAACGGCAAGCAGGCTCTCTTCGCCGGTTTGGGTCACGACGGAGACGGTGACGGTGCCCTCGAACAGCGCGTAGCAGCCATCCGGTTTGTCGTCCTGCATGAAGAGCGGTGTGCCAGGCTTCAGGTTGATCGGGCGCAGCAGTGCGGAAAGGCGCTCGAGTTCATCGTCACCGATGCCGCCGAAAAGCGGTGAGGCGTTGAGGATCTCGATATCTGTGCGTTTCGATTTCATCACGTGCTCGCCCTTCGCCGCGCCGCGGACACATGCGGACCTTGGCTGCCGATGCATGACGCCAAGTGTTGTCGCTTTGTGTTGCGCGAGACAATTTAAGCGCAATGTGGCGGGACGGCTATCAGATTGCTGCGACCGGCTACGGGCGAGAGACGCGGGTTTTGCTGTCGGCAGTCACGCCCGCCCGTGCGGGGCATGCCAGTTGATGGCCGGGCCCAGCGGCACGACGCCGGTCGGATTGATGGATCGCATGCTTTCGTAATAGTGCCGCGTCATGTGCGTGAAACCGCACGTCGCGGCGACGCCGGGTGTCTGGAACAGATCACGGGCGTAGGGCCAAACGTGCTCGTAATCGACAAGCCGCCGGACGATGCACTTGAAGTGGCCGTGATAGACCGCATCGAACCGCAGCAGGGTGGTGAGCAGCCGCTCATCGGCGAGGGTTGGTGCATCGCCAATGAGATACCGCTGCCGGGAGAGGCGCTTGTCCACATCGTCGAGCGCGGTGAACAGAGCGGTGGCCGCCCGCGCGGAGCTTTCCTGTGTTCTTGCAAACCCGGCGGCATAAACACCATTGTTCACGTCGCGGTAGATGCGGGCGTTGAGCGCGTCACTTTCACTCCGCAGGGCCCCGGGATAATAATCCGCATCGTTCGCGCCGACCGCGTCGAAGGCACTGTTGAACATCACGATGATCTCGGACGACTCGTTCGAGACGATCGTCCGGCGCTCTCGATCCCAGAGTACGGGCAGTGTCACCTGCACCGTAAAGCGGGCGTTGGCAGCGCATTAGACCTCACGCAGGAAGTCGGCGTTGTGGATGGGATCGGCGATGACGCCGAGCGCGGGGGCGAAGTGCCAACTTGGGTCCTCCATGCGCCAGTGGACGACCGAATGGCTGATCATCCCGTCGAGCCCTTTCAGCGCGCGGAGCACCATCGTCCGATGCGCCCAGGGGCACGCGTGCGAGACGTGGAGATGATATCGACCCGGCTCCGCCTTGAACCCGCCCTCGCCGCTGGGCCCGGCGAACCGTCCGCTGTGACCCGGTTGCGGTAGGTGACTTCCTTGCGTTTGAAGCCGCCGCCGTCCGCGAGACTGTCGGGGTTGTCTGTGTGCCATTCGCCATCGATCAGCATGCCCATTGGCGATTTCGTCCTCGGCGTTTGGGTCAATCGTGGTCGGCACCTAGTCGTTCGGTTCGCGGTGTGCGACGTACCTGCGCAACGCCGGGTGCAGCGGCCCGCATACACCGATGAACGAGAACCGCAGACATGGTCGAGAAGCAGCAACTCCTTTCACGCGAGAAACTTATCGGCATCGTTCGGGCACGCTCGTTTTCCAGCGGAACAAACGTCAAGCTCGCGTCGGGGCGGGCGTCATCGTTCTACTTCAACATGAAGCCGACGATGCTCGATCCGGAAGGCGCGCGGACGATTGCCGAGATGTCGCTTGCGATGATTGCCGACGAAGCGGTCGACTATGTCGGCGGGCTTGAGATGGGTGCGGTTCCGCTCGCTGCCTCACTCGCCGTGTTGGGCGCGGAACGCGGTCGGCCCGTCAGCGCGTTCTTCGTGCGGAAACAGGCGAAAGAACATGGCACGCAGAAGATCGTCGAGGGGCTCGTCGAGGGGGAAAGTATGGCGGGCAAGCGCGTGGTTGTGCTCGAGGATGTGACCACGACCGGCGGTTCGGCAATCAAAGCTGCTGAAGCCTTGCGCACTGACGGTGCGGAGATCGTGATGGTCCTGACGGTCGTCGACCGCGAAGAAGGAGCGACGGAAGCTTTTGCAGCCGCCGACCTGCGGTTCGAGGCGTTGCTGACGGCCTCGATGTTCAAACAGGACTGAGCCGGCGTCGCTCGCGGGCCGTTGCGCCGGGCGATACAAATCACCTATTCAGCCGGCTTGCGGCGCGACGCGCGGTGCGGATGCCGCGCGTCCTCCGATCGGGGGGAGGGGGGAAGGTCGATGGCGGATCTCGACATCGTGCGCTATCCGGTCACGTACGCGATCATCTTCGCGAACGTGCTCATCAGTGGCTACGCGTTCTTCGTCGACAGCGGGCTGATCAACCGGTGGGCGCTGCAAG
>JBCBJG010000351.1:0-2703 GCA_038523655.1 Pseudomonadota bacterium
AGCGATCGGGCAATCGTCGCGATCCGACCGGCGTCATCGCGGGCAACGCGGGCCCGATCGCACAGGTCGCGCACCAGCTCGGCCTCGTCGGCGAAGTAGGCTGCGGAGATGTCATCACGGGATGGCACGTGTTGCCCGGGCTTCGTGGGCTGCTCGGCGCGTTCTGCGAGAATTGTCGAGGCGGTCTGGTGCGTGTTCATCGGAAAGACTCCGGATGGCGGTCGGGGCAGGACGCCGCCGTGGCTTTGGCGGCGTTAGGGCGGCGACAGGGTCGTCGGCGGGTCGTGGCTTGGGCCTTGGCTGGAACCGTGGCTGGAACCGTGGCTGGAACCGTGGCTGGAGCCGTGGGTGGGGCCGTGGGTGTGGCAACAGCAAAGGCAGCGCCGCCGGCGCGTGCTCGACAGCCTATCAGAATTCGCTGTACGCACCCACGTTCCCGCGCCGGCAAAATCGAGGGCTTACGTCGCATGACCGAGGCGAACGAGCGCGCCCGAGCCGAACGCGAGAGCGGCGAGCAGCGCGAGACCAAAACCGCCGCGCCTTCACCGCCGCCGGTCGTCCGCCGGGTCGCCGATCTGCGGGACGCGACAGCCGGGTTTCGCGCGGACGGTGAGCGGATCGCACTCGTTCCGACCATGGGCGCGCTCCATGCCGGGCACTTGTCGCTGATCACGCATGCAGCGCGCCATGCCGAGCGGATCATCGTGACGATCTTCGTCAATCCGACCCAGTTCGCCGAGGGGGAGGACCTCGACGCGTATCCGCGCACCGAAGCCGACGACCTCGCGAAGCTCGCGCGCCTGCCGGTTGATCTGGTCTATGCGCCGTCCCCGCGGGAAATGTACCCCGACCGGTTCGCGACGTCGGTCAGCGTCACCGGTCTGACGGACGGGCTCTGCGGTACGTCGCGGCCGCATTTCTTCGGCGGGGTTGCGACCGTGGTCTGCAAACTTTTCACGCAAGCGCGGCCCGACATCGCGGTATTCGGCGAGAAGGACTTTCAGCAGCTTCTCGTCATCCGTCGAATGGCGCGCGATCTCGATCTCGGCGTCGAGGTTTTCGGTGCGCCGATCGTGCGGGAAAACGACGGCCTCGCGCTGTCGTCCCGCAATGCGTATCTCGACGAAAAAGCCCGCGCCACCGCACCGAAACTCCATGCACTGAGCGTGCATGCGCGAAATCTGATCGTCGATGGGCATGCCGTGCCGAAGGTGCTGGCCGGTCTGCGCAGCCGGCTCACCGAAGCGGGCTTCGCGGTCGACTATGCCGAGGTCCGGCACGCGGAGACCCTGTCGCCACTCGACATTGTCGGCGATGCGCCCGCGCGCCTGTTTGTTGCGGCGGTGCTTGGCGAAACACGGTTGATCGATAATCTGCCAATCGAGCGGCAGCGCGGGTGGGCCGATCAGGCGCCAGCACACGAGCCACGATGAACGCCGGATGCTGCAGCATGGCGAGCGTGAGCGGCGCGAGGTTCGTCGGCAAGGGCAGACAGGCCGGGGCGGACGGGCCACGCGCACCGGTCAGGCGCGTGAGCTTGCCAAGATGGCGATGAACATGTGAGGTCGCTGCATGTTCCGCGATTCCATCGGCCTGGCCCAGTCAGCGTTGGTTCGGCGTCCCCGCCCATGATCCCGGTCTTTGCCGTGATCACCCGCCGGTCGACCCCGAAAGGCGCTGCGCATGGCCGGCTCTCGCGATCTTTTCGCTAAACTCGAGCGTGAATTGACCAGCAAACCGATCCGCCAGTCGCGCCGCACCCGGGCACGTCAACCGCAGGACGCCGGAGAGGCTTCCTACACCGCCGCCGACATCGAGGTCCTCGAGGGGCTCGAACCCGTTCGGCGTCGTCCCGGCATGTACATCGGCGGGACCGACGAGCGCGCGCTGCATCATCTCTTTGCCGAGGTGATCGACAACGCGATGGACGAAGCCGTCGCCGGTCATGCGACCTGGATCGAGGTCGAACTCGAAGCGGACGGGCACCTGAGTGTCACCGACAACGGCCGGGGAATCCCCGTCGACCCGCACCCGAAGTTCAAAAAGAGGTCGGCGCTCGAAGTCATCATGACGACGCTGCATGCCGGCGGAAAATTCGACGGCAAGGCGTATGCGACCTCTGGCGGACTACACGGTGTCGGCGTCTCGGTCGTGAACGCCTTGTCGGAAACGCTCGAAGTCGAGGTCGCGCGCGGGCAGGAGTTGTACCGGCTGACATTCTCGCGCGGTGTCGTCGACGGCGCTCTGCAAAAGCTCGGGTCAATCCGCAATCGACGCGGCACGAAGGTGCGGTTTCTTCCCGATGCGAAGATTTTCGGGAAGGACGCAGCCTTCAAGCCGGCGCGGCTCTACCGGATGGCCCGATCCAAGGCCTATCTGTTCGGCGGTGTCGAGATCCGGTGGCGGTGTGCGCCGTCGTTGATCTCCAGCAAAGACGAAGCAACAGAGACGGCGACCTTCCATTTCCCCGGCGGCTTGCGTGATTTCCTCGCGGAGAAAATCGCCGGCGCGACCTCGATCACGAAAGAGCCTTTCGCCGGGCGGATCGAGCGTGAAGGCGGACACGGGTCGCTCGAATGGGCGGTGAGCTGGGTGGCAGATCGCGACGGCGCGCTTGCGTCCTACTGCAACACCGTGCCGACGCCCGATGGCGGCACGCACGAGAACGGATTACGCAGCGCGCTCGCCAAGGGGCTGCGTGCA
>JBCBJG010000352.1:0-2679 GCA_038523655.1 Pseudomonadota bacterium
CGTCCGCGCGCATGACCATGCCGGCGCCCCCACCAGCTGGCCTGTCATCCACCTGCCGGTGTCGGCCAACCCCGAATGTGCGCAGATCAACGGTGTCGAGCGACCAGATCGAGGCCGATAAAGCGCGCCCCAGAACCGAAGCGGCCAGCGGTCCCGGAAACACCTCGGGATGCAGGGTCAGGACATGGGCACGCCATGTCACGGCTAATGCTCCTGGACTTCGGGATCGGCAACCATCGACGAGGCGTCAGCCACAACCGGATTATTTTCCGCTTCGATTTCTGCGCTACCGTCAACGCGCGACAGATCGACCGTCACGCGCCCGCGCACGAGATCGACTGCGGGCACATCCTCCAGCGTGAACGGAAGCAAGACCGTCTTCGCCTCGCCATCGAGCCGCAACTCCAGCAAATCGCCAGCGCCGAAATCGTGCACTGTGCGGACGGTGCCGATGGCGTTTTCCTCCGCATCAACAACTGCCAGCCCAACTAGATCGGCGACATAGAATTCATCCGCTTCCGGCGCCGGAAACTGCTCACGCTGCACGAAGAGTTTCGTGCCTTTTAGCGCCTGAGCGCGTTCACGCCCGCTCACGCCTTTGAAGCTGGCGACGACACCCTTCGGCGCCGCGCGCACCCGCGACACGGTGAGCTGAGTCCCGCTGTCGGTTAGCAGGTCACCGTATGAGGCAATGGCGAGCGGCTCATCGGTGTATGACTTGATGAGCACCTCACCGCGGGTCCCGTGCGCCCCGGCGATATGACCGACCAGCACATGACCGTCCGGTGCCGCGTCGCCGGCGCCCTTCATATGCCGACCTCGGCCCGCACCGCAGCAGACCGGGCAGCAGACCGGTCGGGCCGAGCACACGACATCGCAGGACGCAGCATAGCGCTACTCGGCAGCGGCTTCTTCAGCGCCAGCAGCTTCGGCGGCCTTCGCAGCTTCAGCCGCTTCCTCAGCCGCCTGCCGTGCCGCTTCCTCCCGCTCGAGCCGCTTTTTGCCGGGCAAGCCTTTCTGCGGATTGTTGCGCGCCGTCCGCTTCAGCAGGCCTGCCGCATCGAGGAACCGGTGCACGCGATCCGTCGGCTGCGCGCCCACGCCGAGCCAGTGCTTGATGCGGTCCTCGTTGAGCTTGACGCGATCCTCATGATCCTTCGGCAGCAGCGGGTTGTGCGTACCGACGACCTCGATGAACCGGCCATCACGCGGTGAGCGGCTGTCGGCCACCACGACACGGTAGTAGGGACGTTTTTTCGCGCCACCGCGAGCGAGGCGAATTTTGAGAGACATTCTACATTCCTGCTTCTGAGAGAAATCGTTGGATCACTTCGGCGCCGCCCATGTCGAGCGTGACGATCAGGGCGCCGCGGCTATTTCTTTTTCTTCCCACCGCCAAGGATGCCGGGTGGAAGACCACCGGCACCACCAAGACCCGGCAGACCACCAGGCAAGCCCGGGGGAAGCCCACCGGCGATACCGCCACCAAGCTGTTTCGCGAGGCCGGGCGGCAAGTCTCCGGTCTGCCCGGCGAGTTCCTCGGGCGAGGGCATCGCCTGCCCACCTCCGCCGAAGAGCTTGCCCATCATGCCCTTCTGCTTGCCCATCTTCTTCATCATGTCGGCCATGCCGCGGTGCATCTTGATGAGCTTGTTCACTTCCGGCACGGACGTGCCCGAACCGGCCGCGATCCGCTTCTTGCGCGATGCGTTCAACAGCTTCGGCGTGCGCCGCTCAGCGCGGGTCATCGATGAGATGATTGCCTGGTAGCGGCGGAAAATACTGTCGTCCAACCCGGACGCATCCATCTGCTTCTTCATCTTGCCGACGCCGGGCAGCATACCCATCAGCGAGCCCATCCCGCCGAGCTTCTGCATCTGATCGAACTGCTCGGAGAGATCGTCGAGATCGAATGCCCCCTTGCGCAACTTGAGCGCCATGCGCTCGGCTTTTTCTGCATCGATCGTCTCGGCGGCTTTCTCGACCAGCGAGACGATGTCGCCCATCCCGAGAATACGGTTCGCAATCCGGTCAGGATAAAAATCCTCGAGCGCGTCCCATTTTTCGCCGACACCCATGAGCTTGATCGGCTTGCCGGTGACGGCCCGCATCGACAGAGCGGCGCCGCCGCGGCCATCCCCATCGATTCGGGTCAGCACGATGCCCGTGATGCTGATCCGCTCATCGAAGGTCTTCGCGACGTTCACCGCGTCTTGGCCCGTCAGGCTGTCTGCAACCAGCAACGTCTCATGCGGCTTCGCCACGTCGCGGACTGCTTCCGCTTCACGCATCAGCGCATCGTCGATTGCGATCCGCCCGGCAGTATCGAGAAGCACCACATCGTAGCCGCCAAGGCGTGCAGCGTTCATCGCACGCTCGGCGATCTCCGGCGGCTGCTGTCCCTCGACGATCGGTAGCGTCGCGACCTCGATCTGCTCGCCGAGCACGCGGAGCTGCTCCATCGCAGCCGGACGGCGGGTATCGAGCGACGCCATCAGGACTTTTTTCTTGTCCCGCTCGCTCAACCGCCGAGCGATCTTCGCGGTGGTGGTCGTCTTACCGGAGCCCTGCAACCCGACCATCATGATCGGCACCGGCGCTTCCGCCCGCAGGCTGATCGGGTCGGCGTCGCTTCCGAGCATTTCAACAAGCTCGTCGTGCACGATCTTCACGACCATC
>JBCBJG010000353.1:0-2665 GCA_038523655.1 Pseudomonadota bacterium
CAAAGCGCCGAGGCTGCCGAGGACCGGTCCCCTAACGCGGTCCCAGACTCGGTCCCAGACGAGGTTCCTGGCCCAGCCCCCGGCCAAGCTCCTAACCTTACCCTCGTCGACGCATCGATCCCCGACGCAGTCCCAGACGCCGTCCCGGCAGCCGATACCGCGCCAGCCGCCGATGAGGCGCCATCCGGCTGGTTCGCCCGCCTTCGCTCCGGTCTCAGCCGAACGTCATCGCAGCTGAGCGACGGGCTGACGGGAATTTTCACCCGCCGCAAACTCGACGACGAAACCCTTGAGGAACTGGAAGATATACTGATCCAGGCCGACCTCGGCGTCGCCGTGGCGAGCCGGATTACGGAAGCGCTCGCCGCCGATCGATATGACAAGGAAATCAGCCCGCAGGAAGTCCGTGAGGTACTCGCCGCCGAGGTGTCGCGAACGCTCACCCCGGTCGCACATCCTCTCGAAGTGACCGAGCGCGATGGTCCGACTGTGATCCTGATGGTCGGCGTGAACGGCACCGGCAAAACGACGACGATCGGCAAACTCGCACACCGCTTCCGTGCGGAGGGAAAATCCGTGATGCTCGCGGCCGGCGATACCTTTCGGGCGGCTGCCGTCGAGCAACTCAAGGTATGGGGCGAGCGCACTGGCGCGCCGGTCATTACGCGGGAAGCCGGGGCAGACGCCGCTGGCCTCGCCTACGACGCCATCTCGGACGCCAAGGCAACCGACACGGATGTCCTCCTGATCGACACGGCCGGCCGCCTCCAGAACAAAGAGGGGCTGATGTCGGAACTGGAAAAAATCCGCCGGGTCATCGCCAAACACGACGGTGACGCGCCGCATCACGTGATCCTCGTCCTCGACGGAACGACGGGACAGAATGCACTCAGCCAGGTCGAGCTCTTCGGCAAGACCGCGGGCGTGACCGGTCTGGTAATGACCAAGTTGGATGGCACAGCACGCGGCGGTATCCTCGTGGCAATCGCGGAGAAATTTGCGTTGCCGATCCATGCGGTAGGCGTGGGTGAAGCGATCGACGACCTGCGCCCCTTCTCTCCCGATGAGTTTGCCGCCGCACTGGTCGCACAAGACACCGCGCCGCCCACGCCAAGCTGACCCACCCCCCCCTGATTTTTCCTCCATGCACGAACGCCAAACATGAAACAGCTCCTCGAGTTCGGCCCACTCCTCCTGTTCTTCGCGGTATACTTTTTCGTCGGCGGCGATCAGGGATTTTATATCGCGACAGGTGTTCTGGTTGTCGCGAGCGTGATCACCCTCGCCGCGTCACGCATCCTGTTTGGCGCAGTGCCGATGATGCCGCTGGTTTCGACCGGCCTGATCGTGGTCTTCGGCGCGCTCACACTGCTGCTGCAGGACAAGACCTTCGTGAAGATGAAGCCGACGATCGTCTATTGCCTCTTCGCCGCGGCATTGCTGATCGGCCTTGCGATGAAAAAACCGTTCATCAAGTACGTGATGGGCGAGGCCATGACGATGCGCGAGGAAGGCTGGCGCGGCGTGACCATACGCTGGGCAATTTTCTTCCTCGCCATGGCGGCACTGAACGAAGTCATCTGGCGCACGATGTCGGAGAGCTTCTGGGTGACCTTCAAGGTCTTCGGCGCAATCCCGTTGACGGTCGCGTTCGCGATTGCGCTCGTCCCGTACATGCGCCGCCACGGTATGCAGCTGCCGGGCGAGGAGACGACCCCTGAAAATCGACCTGCAGGCGATACCTGAGAGATGAACCTTTCACCCGCTTGGCGGGTTGATAAGGGGCAAGGCGTGCCAGCCACACGACCTCAGGCTCGCAACGCATTTACCGGTGGATGAGCGTTGTCGCGGACGACGGTTTTACACCGATCAGCAATCCTGAGAGGAAAAAGTCTGTTGCCTGTTTGGCAAACACGTTAGGATCCATCTCGTCAGGTGTTCGCCAAAGCACCGTGTCATTCCCGCCTGTGCCGCCTCTCGGAGGGCACCGCAATGTCTCCCCCCACAACTGCTAGAAAAGCGCTGCGCGACGAGCACGTCGACGCCGTCCTGCATCTGCTGCACCGTGCCGGCCAATACGCGCACGATCTATTCTTCGACAAGACTGCCGGCCTCGATATTACTCCCCGCCAGCTCGTCGTGCTGCAGGCGATCGAGCGCGATGACCGGCCGAGCCAGACCGACCTCGTGAACGCGACCGGGATCGATCGCTCGACCATTGCCGATATAGTTCGGCGGATGGAGAAAAAGGGGCTGATCAGGCGCAAGCGGGCCGCCAACGACGCACGCATCTACGTGGTCTCGTTGACGGAGAAGTCGAAGCGTATTCTCCGCCGTGCCGCCCCCGCGCTGGAGCAGACGAGCGCTGAGTTACTCGCACCGCTGAACGATCGCGAACGCGACCGGTTCGTCGACACCCTCGTGCGCATCGTGAACAACCACAACCGGTCTAACTAACCGGTATCTCCGCGCAAACTCCGTTTGGCATTTTCGCTCAGCTTCCAGGCGCGCCGCTGGTCAACGCAGCGTCGGCCGCCCGCACCGCCGCGATCTCAGGCAGCAAGGTCGAGCGCAACGAGCGTTCGGTAATCTCACCGATGAACTTGAAGGCGATGCGCCCGTTCCGATCGAGCACGAAGGTCTCCGGCACGCCCGTCAGACCCCA
>JBCBJG010000354.1:0-2643 GCA_038523655.1 Pseudomonadota bacterium
ATTTTCCCGGGCGATCTCCCCGACGATCCGCACGCGGCACTCGCCCGCGCTCCTGCCGACGCCCCGGCCCAAGCCGGCGTCAGAGCAGATGACAAAGGCTCAGGCGGCGCAGACACTACAGCCGCCATGACCCGGTTCGTCCGGTTCCGCCCGCCACTTCCGGCGAACGAGCGCACGCCCGTGCCGCACATCCGTCTGGACCGCGCGCTCCAGTTCCTGATCGGGGACCGATTTACATGACCGCTCCACGGCGCCCGCGCGCATTCGATCCACAAAACGCCGCGCCGGATCCGGGCGATTGGCATGACGATACTGAAACCGACGGCTACGCAGCGCGGACCGGCGCGCAAACGGGCGCAAAGACGAACGCAGAGCCGAACGCACACAGCGATACCGCCGGCGGAGCGAGCGGCGAGCCGCAGGCCGGCGATGCAGGACCGGCACGCTTTACGACGCCGACGCTCGACGACATGCGGCGCGGTTTTCGCTGGGGCGCCTTGTTCTTTGCGGCGGCCTCCGCGCTCGTCGGCCTGGCGCTGTCGCTGTGGTTCGCGCGGCTGGTCTCGGTCGCCCTCGCGCGGGAGGACTGGGTCGGTTGGGTGGCGCTCGGCTTGCTTGCGCTCATGGCTTTCGCCGCGCTGGTTATCGCGTTGCGGGAGGTGACCGGTCTCATGCGCCTGCGCAGCATGACCGCGCGCCGCGTCGTGGGCGAAGCAGCACTTCGACAGGAGGATAAAGGCGCGGCCCGATCCGCAGTCGCGGCACTCCGTCGAAATCTGAAAGGCCGCCGCGATATGAAATGGCATCTCGCCAACCACCGCGAAAACGCTTCCGGCATGCTCGACGCCCGGGAGGCGCTGGTTCTCGCCGACCGCGATCTGCTGGCGCCGCTCGATCTCGAGGCTCGAAAGGTCATCGCGCAGTCCGCCAAACGCGTTGCGGTCGTCACCGCGCTCAGTCCGGCCGCGCTGATCGACGTGCTGTTCGTCTTCGCTGAGAACGTACGCATGCTTCGCCGGCTCGCGACGCTCTACGGCGGCCGCCCCGGCCTGAGCGGCGGCATCGCCTTCGGCAAACGCGTCGTCGGTCATCTGATCGTGACCGGCGGGGTCGCGTTGACGGATGACCTGGTCGGCCAATTTCTCGGTCAGGATCTCGTGCGACGGTTGTCACGCCGGATGGGCGAAGGCCTGTTCAACGGCGCTCTGACCGCACGGATCGGGGTGGCCGCTGTCGATTTCGTCCGCCCGCTTCCCCACATCGAGACCACGCCGCTGAAATTTCGCGAGATTGCGAAGGAAATCGCGTTCCGCGGGCTCGGCAAGAAAGCCTGAGCTGCAGCACGAGTGCATTCCCGTCGCGTCAGGTACCGTTCGCTGCGATCGTGGCGTCCGCAATCGCCTCGAGTTCGCTGATCGCTGGTTTGACCCCAGCCCCGTTGTCGAGATCGCGAAACACGTAGGCGAACACGAATTTGCCTTTGAGGATCAGCGGTCGATAGGCAACCAGCTGCACGAGAGCGCTCCCATCTTCCGCGGCAATCTTCTGTGCGACGAGAACGATGCAGCTCACGCCGCCGCTTTTTCGCACGCCAATGACTTTCGGCTCAGAAACACGGATGGTTTCGGTCATCTTCGCGATCCGCCGGGAAATTTCCGGGCTCACTTCATCGGCAATCTCCTGCCCCCGCTTGCGCATGTTGCTGCAGAACGAGGCGTACTGGCGCGCGTACGGCTTCGGAATCGTTACTTTCGCGATGCTGACGATGGACTGAAATTGCACCATCTGGCCGAGGAGGGCGCGTTTCCCGGACCGCCAGTCACCAAGCGCATCGCAGGGAGCATAAATTCCGAGCAACCGGTTCTGCCCGGCAAGCGCACCCTCGACCATCGAAAGCACCCGTGCATCACTCGGCTTTTCGCGTTCCAACGGGCAATGCGCATCCGGGGTGGGGAGCGTGAGCGAGGTGCCGGCAATCTGGACTGACACAGCGGCGGGGCGCGCTTCAACGACGCTGGATGCTGCCATTGTCCATACCAGAAGGACGGTCAGCACGCCGCCTGTGGTCAAAATCCGCTTCGCCATATCACCTCTCCCGCCGAGCGGGCCGCAGCTCGCATGTTCCGCCTCACTCCGCCACATCGAACACGCGCGGTTTAACCTCCGCGACGCAAGCGGCATCCACGCGTGTCATTGGGGCGCGAAGAAATTCGCGGATCATCCGATACGCACAAGGATGACTGAAGCTGACGGTGTGCCCGCCATAGCGAAACACGTGCACCTGCGCGTTCGCAAGTGTCCGGGCGGCGTGCCGCGCATAATCAGGCGGCGTGACCGGATCGAAGAAGTCTGCCAGCAGCAGGGTCGGCACACCAGAGACCACCGCCGCCCTTTCGTCCGCTGGCCGCGGTGTCATCCCCCAATAACTGCAGGGCGCGCGATACCAGTAGTCGACCGCCCATCGCGCCATCAGCGGATCTGCCCGCAGCCGCGCGAGCAACGGCCCCGTGGCGGCAGCATCGAACTCGTCGGCGCAATCAATCGACCAGTATGCCCCCTCGTAAAGGGCCGGGTTGAGGACGCCGTCGTGGACGAAATGCGTCGCAATCGACCCGAGTTCCGGCTCCCGCCCCTCCGCGATTG
>JBCBJG010000355.1:0-2639 GCA_038523655.1 Pseudomonadota bacterium
CTGATGCGTTAGAGACAGAAGGCGCGCTGATCATCGCAGCCCGCTTGGCGCGTAAAGCGTAGAGAAACCGATACCGTTCGCGGAACAGGCGGAGCACAGTCGGACATCATGGCCGAGACCAATCTCACCGAATTCCCCCGCGGGCGGGATGTTGCACCGGCCAACGATGCGGCCGGCGATCCTGCGGACGCGATGCGTGATCCGGCGACCGCGCGTGCGGTAGACGCCGGGAAACCGTCGCCGAGATACGCTGATCCCGCAGGCGCCGAACCGGCAGCTGATCGTCCAAACTCGATCGCCGTCGGCGTCGCCCGGGTGCTTTGGATGGCACTGTTGACCGGAGCGGTTTTGTTCGCCGGCTACTACGGCGAGCAACGTTTGATCGCCGCGCAGGAAGAACCGCGGAAACGGCCGGCAAGGGAAAAGGTCTCTTTCGTTAACACCGTCCCGGTGGCGTTCGGCACGTACCAACCGACCCTCCAACTCTTTGGCGAGACAACTGCCGGGCGCCGTGTGGAGATGCGCGCGCTCGTAGCCGGTGATGTGCAATCAGTTGGCGCAGGCCTGCGAGATGGCGGTGAGGTCAAGCGCGGGGATGTGCTGCTGACGATCAATCCGTTCGATTATGAGGGCGCGGTGGTCGAGACCACCGCGGAGCTCGCAGCCGCGCGTGGCCGGCTCGATGAACTGAAAGCAGCGCTTAAGTCGGAGCGGGACGCGCTTGAGCGGGATCGCGAGCAGCTCGCGATTGCCGAGAAAGATGTGCGCAAGACCCGCGCCCTCGTGCAACGCAACGCGGTCAGCGAACGGCTGCTGGACGAGCGCACGCTGACCCGCTCGCAACGCCAGCAAGCAACAGAGCAACGCGAGAACGCCATCAACGTTCAGACCGCCCGGATCACGCAGCAGGAGGCGACGATCGAGCGGCTGGAGTGGTCTCTGCGGCAGGCGAAGAAAAAACTCGCCGACACCAAATTGATCGCGCCGTTCGATGCCTATGTCTCCGACGTGAACGCCGACGTGGGCCGGCTGCTCGGCGCTTCGGACCGGGTCGCGACGCTGCTCGACGAGGACTGGATCGAAGCGCGCTTTGTCTTGACCAACGCGCAATACGGTCGGCTGGTCGGCGCAGCGCGAGAAGACGGTATGCAGCTGATCGGGATGCCGGTGACGGTGATCTGGCGGGTCGGCGACGCCCCGTTGCGTTATGCGGCCAAGATTACCCGGATCGGTGCGACGATCGCCGCCGGGCAGGGCGGTGTCACGATGATTGCGCGGATCGATACGCCGACCGAGCCGGTGCCGCTCCGCCCAGGCGCCTTCGTTGAGGTTGAGCTGGCCGACCGTCGTTATGCGAATGTCGTGCGGCTGCCGCAAACCTCGCTCTACGACGGGAACACGGTTTACGTCGTGGAGGAAAATCGGCTTGCGCCGCGTAAGGTCACGCTGGTTGGCACGGATGGCGCCTTTGTGCTGGTGCAGAGTGACGGGCTGAGCGACGGCGCGAGTGTGATCACCACCCGCCTGTCGAACGTTGGTGAAGGCATCAAGGTCGAGGTGCTCTGAGCCATGGCCCAGCCACCAGAATCCCAAGCGCCTTCGCCCGGTACACCCAGCGCGCCCGGCACGCCGCGGCGCACCCCGCCCGCTTCGCGCAGTGGCGGCGAGGACGGCTACGGCATTATCCGCACGTTCGTGCGCCACCCGACAGCATCTAACCTGCTAATGGCGGTCATGGTGCTCATCGGGCTCTTTGGCGTCACCAAGCTCAACACCCAGTTCTTTCCGACGATCGAGATTCCGATCGTCACCGTGAAGGTTGCATGGCCTGGCGCGAGTGCCGAAGACGTCGAGAAGAATATTATCGACGCGATCGAGCCGGAGGTGCGCTTCCTCGACGGCGTGGATGACACGATTTCGATCGCGCGCGAAGGCTCGGCGATCATTACGCTCGAATATGCGTCCGATGCCGACATGCAAAAGGCACAGTCGGACGTGGAGCAGGTCGTGACGCGGATCACCACCCTGCCCGAAGACGCTGAGGACCCGCTCATTTCGCGCGTGCCGTTCCGTGACCGGGTCGGGCGGATCCTGATTTACGGTCCGCTGCCGGAAGCGACGCTGAAGCGCTACGCAAAGCAGATCCGTGACGGGCTGCTCGACGCCGGGATCGACAAGGTTACGACCACCGGCTCGCGCTCTGAGGAAATCGTAGTCGAGGCGGAGGAACGCGCGCTGCGCCGCTACGATCTGAGCGTCAGCGAGATCGCGGCGCGCATTGCCGACAACACGCGCGATATTCCCTCCGGCACGCTCGAAGGCTCGCAGGACGTGCAGTTGCGGACGCTGAGCGAGCGGCGCACCGCGCGCGAACTCGGTGATGTCGAGGTCAGAGCGACGCCGTCGGGTGAGAAGGTTTTCCTCCGCGATGTCGCGTCGCTGCGGGAGCAGTTCGACGACGATGAGAAGATCGGTTTGCGGCGGGGTAATCGTGCGATCGAGCTGAACGTGCAACGTGCGCTCACCGCGGACACGCTCGATACGATGAAGGCGATGCAGGATTACATCGCCGAGATCCGACCAACGTTGCCGCCATCGTTGAAGATCGAGGTCTACGATGTGCGCGGGAAATACGTGCA
>JBCBJG010000356.1:0-2627 GCA_038523655.1 Pseudomonadota bacterium
GACGACCTACGTCGAGGCGATGCTGGCGCAGGTTCCGGCGCAGGCGCCCGAGAATGCGCTCGAACGTGTCGTCCTCGGGTGTACGCATTATCCCTTGCTGGAGGCACACTTTCGCGACGCACTCCCGTCAACGATCCGCCTGCTCGCTCAGCCGACTGCAGTCGCTGACAGCCTCGATGACTATTTCACGCGGCACCCGCATTACGCAGTGCGCGAGGAAGCGTCCCCCGGCAGCGAGGGCCGGCAGGTGACGATGCTGACGACTGGGCCGGCCGCGCGGGATGCCGACCCGCACAGTGGCGCTTTGCGCGCGTTCTGGCCTGATTTGCCGCCCTTCGAGCCGATCGGCACGTAGCAGGCCGGTCATCTGCGTTCCAACAACCCGTGTATAGTTGAGGCAGGCTATTCTCGACGGCCCGGGTGGGAGCGAGAACGATGAAGCGCCTTTCCGCTAAAAAATGGACGTGGATCGTCGGCAGCACGCGCCCGCTTGCACTGGCGGGCATTGCAGGGCTCGCGGGTCTCGCCGGATGTTCGGAAAGCGCCGTCGCACAAGAGGAGACCTGCGCGTTGCGCACCGCCGGGGCGGTTCAGCTTGCCCGCGCGATGGAGCGTGAGCGGCCGAGCGCCATCGTGCGTGCCCTCGAAGCCCTCAGACAAACGCCCGCGTTTGCCGTTGATCTCAGCACCGGTCCGGGCCGTCGTCCACGCCGCGCATCGTACGCGATCCAATACTCCGAGCGCAGGCTGCGCCGGCGTGCGCAGAGCATCGTGGCAGCGGATGCACGGGCAGGTTGGTGGCGCGCATTGGCGCGTGATGATCGACGGCCTACCCGGTCGCCCGGTGAGATCGGCGACCGTATTCGCAACCTCGTTGCGCTTGCCGAAGGGTTTCCCGAGAGCGCGGACGCGGCTGCGCAAACCGTTGGTCAACTGGTGGATGTCGCGACGGGGCTCAGCCAGCGGCTCGACTTTCCGGCAGCACCGTTTGCCCTTGGCGTGCGTTCTCAGGGAGCGCAACCTGTGGCCTGGCCGATGCTTTTTGCTCCGCCATCGCAGCTTGTGAGAACCTGTCCCGCGTTGGCGCAGTCGACGAGTGGTGGGTGGCTCGTCACCAACGATGTTCCAGAGGTGCACTACCGCGCGACCAGTCGGCTCGGCGTCGGCATGATTGCGGCAGCGCGCGCGATGCGCACACGTGGTGCGCTTCCGTGGGCGCGGGAGGCGAGCGCTTGGTTTTCACGACAGGCGCTTGTGCCGGATATCGCCGCGAATGCAGCGGCCGCCGGGCTCGACGCGGAGATTTATGTGCTGACCGCCGAGCAGCGCTATCTCGAACGGGCATTCGCACGGGTGCGGCTTGGCGTGCTGCCAGCCTTTGGACGTGCTGATAAGCCGGTGATCATCGACCGCCTGCCTTTGGCGGATGTGGCGACGATCGCGGAGGGGCTCGTGCGGGTTGCGACCGCGTTGGCTGCCGCGCCGCACGAGACCGATGCGCCGAATGCCCGGGACGTACAGATCGGTGCAGCGGTCAACAATGCGCTGCGGCGTCTGGAAGCGCGTGCGCATCGGAATCGTCGGCTCCAGATGCCAGCGGCGTTGATCGAATTGTCGCTCGATCTGGAGCGGGCGCAGCGGGCCGGCGCGCCTATCGAGCTGGCTGAGCCGACGCTGCTGCGACATGCACTTGCGCACGGGGTGGACCGGTTGAGCCGTGGTGTCCGGTTGGCCGGTGCGGCGGAGGGACGGTTGCTCGCGCGGCTTCGCGACCGGGCGTGGGGTGGGCTGCATCGTCGCCCCGCGCCGCCGAAACCCACCACATCACGCGGTGCCACGGGTGCACCTGCCGTCACCGGAGCCGCCTCAGGAGCCGGGAATGCCTCCGCGCGTGGCGCACCGGGCGACCCATCGAGCGCGGGCGCGACCGACTGAATATCATATGTCAGCGCAACGGCGGCGGAAACGCGTGTACTCACTCAGGCCGGTTCGGTTACGCCGTGATGCGAGAGATCCAGCATGGTCGGGCGACGGCCATTCAGCGGGTTCGCCGGGTCCCACGCAAGCTGCACCCGCTGGAATCTGGTCTCGCGTGCGTCATAGATCAGAAGCGTTCCCGCGAGGCTTTCGCCGACCCCGATAATCTCCTTGAGCGTCTCCATCGCCTGCAGGGTGCCGAGCACGCCTGCGACGGCGCCGAGAATGCCGACTTCAGCGCAATTGAGGACCGTGCCCTCGGCCGGCGCCTCTGGAAACACGCAGCGGTAGGTCGGCATCGGGTCGCCGTTTGTGCCGCGCTCATGGCCCTTGAAAACGGAGAGATATCCGTCGAACGGGCCGAGCGCGGCGAATACGAGCGGCCGCTTGGCAAGGTAGCAGGCATCGTTCACAAGGTACCGCGTGTCGAAGTTGTCCGATCCGTCGACGACGATGTCGTGGCGCGCAATCAGCTCAATCGCATTTGATGCATCAATGCGATGTGGATGGGGCTCGATGGTGACATGAGGATTTATTTCCCCGATCTGCGCTGCCGCGCTCTCGACTTTCGGCGTACCGACACGCGATGTCGTGTGAAGGACCTGCCGCTGCAGATTCGAAAGCGAGACCACATCGTCGTCCACGATGCC
>JBCBJG010000357.1:0-2611 GCA_038523655.1 Pseudomonadota bacterium
TACCCGTTCACGACGCTGCATCCGAACCTCGGCGTTGTCGGCCATCACGGGCGGGAGTTCGTGCTGGCGGATATTCCCGGATTGATCGAGGGAGCGCACGAAGGGGCGGGGATCGGTGACAGATTTCTCGGCCACGTCGAGCGATGCGGCGTTTTACTGCATCTCGTCTCTGCGATCGAGGAGGACCCGGCTGCCGCATACCGCACCGTGCGGGCTGAACTCGAGGCGTATGGTGCCGGGCTGGAGGACAAATCTGAGATCGTGGCGTTGACGAAGGTAGACGCGCTCGACGAGGCGGCACGGCAGGCGGTGGTCGATGGGCTGGCTGATGCGGTTGGTTTTGCGCCGATCCCGCTGTCATCGGTCGTTGGTGACGGGGTTTTGGGCGTTCTTGGTGCGTTGCTTGAGGCGATTGACGCGGCGCGTGCGGACGGGGATGACGCGCTGAAGCAAGCGGAAGCCGGCTGGTCGCCGATTTGAAAGGCGGCGCGTGTGGCGATGGCAAAGGCAGAGAAGAAATCGGGCACAGCGCGGCCGAGTCTGCCGTCAGCCCGTCGCATCGTTGTGAAGGTCGGATCGGCTTTGCTTGTTGATCAGACCCACGGAACACTGCGGGCGGATTGGCTCGATGGGCTCGTCGCCGACGTCGCCCGATGCGTCGCGCGCGGTGCCGAAGTGATCGTCGTCTCCTCGGGCGCAATCGCGCTTGGTCGACATGCGTTGCGACGGGCAGACCGGATCGCGGAGACGTCGCCCGGACCATTACGGCTTGAAGAAAGCCAGGCGGCCGCTGCGATCGGTCAGATCACGCTCGCGCGCGCTTACGCCGAACGTCTTTCTCGGCATGGGTTGCCGGCCGCCCAGATCCTCCTGACGCTCGGTGACACCGAGGAGCGTCGGCGATACCTCAACGCGCGGACCACGCTGGCGACGCTGCTGGCTGCCGGGGCAGTTCCGATCGTCAATGAAAACGACACGGTTGCGACGTCGGAGATCCGGTACGGCGACAACGATCGGCTGGCGGCGCGTGTCGCGTCGATGGTGAGCGCGGATATGCTGGTGCTGCTGAGCGATGTGGACGGATTGTACACCGCCTCCCCGCATGACAATCCGGATGCGCGCCGGCTGGATGTGGTGCGCGAAATCACGCCGGACATTGCCGCGATGGCCGGCGAGGCGCGTTCGGCATCGTCGCGTGGTGGGATGATTACAAAGCTCGAAGCAGCGCGCATCGCGACGCAAGCCGGAGCGCACATGGCGATTGCTTCCGGCACCGTTGCGCACCCGCTTACGGTGATCGAGGAGGATGGTCCGTGTACCTGGTTCGTCGCCGGTCAGGATCCGATTGCCGCGCGAAAGCGGTGGATTGCGGGGAGTTTAAGTGCTGGCGGGGCATTGGTGATCGACGATGGTGCTGCGCATGCGCTTACGGAGGGAAATAGTCTTCTCGCGGCCGGCATCGCTGAGGTCGAAGGGGATTTTTCACGCGGTGATGCCGTTACCGTGCGGGCGACTTCCGGTGCGATCGTCGCCCATGGGTTATCTGCTTACGATGCTGTCGACGTGGAGCGTATCCGCGGAAAAAAATCCGATCAGATTGCCGAAGTGCTCGGGTTTGCCGGGCGACGCGCGGTGATCCACCGCGATGATCTGGTGCTCGCGTCTCGGCAGCGGGAAGCCTGAGCTACTGCCGCGTTTGTAGACCGCGTCTGACCTCGTTCTGCCACCGGGCAAGGGGCAAGGTTGCTCCGAGCTGATTGCATCGGTCCCAGTAGCGTTGTTCAGGTCGGCGGCGTTTGGAGATAGCGCGCAGCAATCGTGGCCATGCGATCCGCCGAGAGGATCGGCGGAAAAAGGGTCAGAAACGACCCGTCGGCGGCCATCAGATAAATGTAGTTGCCGTGCGCATAAATTTCCTCCCCGTCGGGTGTGGTGTAGACCACCTTCGCCTCGACCTGAAAGGCGCGGCGGGCTGCTGCCAGGGCATTTGGACTACCGGTCAAACCGAGTAGCGCGGGATGGATCGCCGGGAGGCTTGTACGCATCGTCTCCGGGGTGTCGCGCGCGGGGTCGACCGTGACCAGAACAGGGGTGGTCGCAATGCCGGCGTTCGCGAGTGTGCGCGCGGCGTCGGCCATGCGGGGGAGTGCAGTCGTACAAATTGCCTCGCACGACGCGTAGCCGAAGAAAAGAAGCACCGGCTTGCCGTCGAACCCGCCGGACGTTCGGCGTCGACCGTGATGATCAATCAGATCAAAGCGCCCATCGATCCCGAAAGGTAGCGGGACGGCCTGCGCAGCGATCGCGGTGCGAAGGGTTGGTTGCGGCGGGGTGGGTCGCGGAACCGTCGCGGTCGACACGATGGTACGTGCGGCAGATGCCGGCGCGCTTTTGGCTGGCTCAGGATGCGTTGGGGCGAGGAGCGCGAGGGCAGTCAGCGCCGCTGCGATCCCAAATCCGGCCGCCAGCGCTGCGATCGCGATCAGTCGAGGCCCTAACGCGGCACGGGAGCGCGATGCAGCATTTTCATCCGTTTGCAAACGGGTCACGCGACGACTACTCGAGTTCGGACTTGGCGAAAGCCCGATCAGCTTCCGCACCGAGCCCGAGA
>JBCBJG010000358.1:0-2590 GCA_038523655.1 Pseudomonadota bacterium
ACATGCCCAATCCAGACCGGCCCACCGGTACCACTTCCCGCAAGCAGAATGAGCGCGAACGGCATGATCGCCAGACCGCCGAACTGGAGCATCGTGCCGTTCGCGCTCATTCTGCTTGGGGGAAGTGGTACCGGTGGGCCGGTCTGGATTGGGCATGTCGGTGCAGCGGTCGCGTTTCTGCTTGTCGGCGCAGGCATGCATACGACGCAGACAGCCGGGTTGGCGCTTGCGACCGATCTTGCGCCACCGGATGCGCGGCCGCGCGTCGTGGCGCTCCTCTATGTGATGCTGCTCGTTGGAATGGTCGTGAGCTCGCTCGTGTTCGGGCTGCTGCTCGCGGACTACTCGCACATGGCGCTTGTGCGTTGCGTCCAGGGCGCGGCGGTCGTCACTTTCGCGGTCAATCTCATTGCACTTTGGAAACAGGAGCCGCGCGCGCCGCAGCGGACCGGCCTCGACCGGCCGCGGGTCGCGTTTGGGGAAGCCTGGGGGCGCCTGCGCGAAAAAGGCCGGGTCACACGGATGCTCGTTGCGCTCGGCATCGGGACCGCCGCGTTCAACATGCAGGACGTGCTGCTGGAGCCGTATGGGGCAGAGGTGCTCGGGCTTTCGGTCAGCGGGACGACGACGCTCACAGCGATTTTTTCAGCCGGCATGTTGCTCGGGTTTGCCTACGCGGCCCAGCACCTTGCGCGATCAAGCGACGCTGCCTTTGGAAAAATATCTGCGAACCACGCGGCGGATGGTGGTGCAGCGCATGCGGCGGCGCGGGCGCTCGGTGAAGCGGTGGGTCGTGCGCGACCGTATCGACTGGCGGGTAAGGGGTGCCTCGTCGGGCTCGTCGCGTTTGCGGCGGTGATCTTCGCCGGGCCGCTCGAGTCGCCTGGACTGTTCCGCGTCGGCGCCGGGCTGATCGGCGTCGGCAGCGGATTGTTTTCCGTCGCCATGCTCGTCGCCGCGATGGCGCTAGCACGGAGCGAGGATACCGGGATCGTGATCGGCGCTTGGGGCGCTGTGCAGGCGACCTCCGCCGGGGTTGCGATCGCGCTAGGTGGCATCCTCCGCGATGCGGCGAGCGCTGCCGGCGTCTCGGGCGCGCTTGGCCCGGCCTTCACGGACCACGCGATCGGATACAGCGTGGTCTACCACCTCGAGATCGGACTGCTGTTCGTCGCGCTCGTCGCGCTCGGTCCGGTGCTCGGATACATTCAAAACTCAACCGCCGAGACCGCTCCCGCAGACGACGGGTTCGGGCTCACGCATTTTCCAGGCTGACCTCGTCAGGCAGCTGCGGAGAGACAAGGAGACGATGCCATGATCACGGACTACATCGACCTCGCGGTCGTCGCGATCTACCTGTTCTGGTTCTTTTTTGCCGGGCTGGTTTTTTATCTCCAGAAGGAGGGGCGCCGGGAAGGCTATCCGCTCGAGACCGAGACACCCGGGGAATACCTCGATCACGGGCTCTTTTGGATCCCTGAGCGCAAGGCCTACAACATGCCGCACGGTGGCGTGAAATATGCGCCGCCGCTCGAGATGGACACGCGGCCCGTCGCGGGAACGCCGGTCGATGGCCTGGCGGGTTCGCCAATCGAGCCTCACCCGGGCAACATGATGCTGAGCGGCGTTGGACCGGCGGCATGGGCCGAGCGGGACGATGTTCCTGACCGGACCGCGCACGGCGAGCCTAAGATCTTGCCGATGCGGCGTCTTCCGGGCTTCGAAGTCGTTGGGCGGGATACCGATCCGCGCGGCATGGAGCTTTACGGCGATGATGGCGAGAAAGGCGGGACGGTCACGGAAGCCTGGGTCGACCAGGGTGAGAGCCTGATCCGCTATCTTGAAGTGGACACGGGCGAGCGCACGGTGCTGATCCCGTTCACGCTCATCGATGTGAAGGCGGATCGTGTCGAGACAACTGCCGTTCTCGGACACCAGGTCGCGGAAGCGCCGATCACGGCTAACGCAGACGAGGTGACAATGCTGGAGGAGGAGAAAATCTCCGCCTACTTCGGCAGTGGTTATCTCTATGCGCGGTCCGATGCGCGCGAGCCGCTGATATGAGCGCGGACTTCGAGTTCGGCTCCGGGCCCGGGCTCGACAAGCACCTGCCGGAGGGGGAACGTATCCTCTGGCAGGGCGCACCGGATGCGCGGGTGTTTGCGCGGCGGGTCTTTTTCATCCGCGGCGTGGCTATCTATTTCGCGCTGATCGCGGCATGGCGCCTGCTCGAGCAAGGTGGTGCGCCGGTCCTCGACAGCGGACTTGTCATCCTCCTCGGTGCGGCGATCGTGGCGCTCGGGCTCCTGAGTGTGCTCGCCTGGGGCTACGCGCGTACGACCGCATACACGCTGACCGATGCACGGCTCGTCATCCGTTCGGGAATTGCGCTGCCGGTGAGCTTCAACCTGCCGCTGGCGCATCTGACCGGGGCGGACGTCAAGCGATACCGCGACGGGTCGGGCACGATTGCGGTGCAGATCGACGACACGGCACACCTTGCGTACCCGCACCTCTGGCCGAGCGTGCGGCCTTGGCGTTTCAGGCATCCGGAGCCGGCGTTGCGCTGCCTCGGCTTGGCCGAACGCTC
>JBCBJG010000359.1:0-2561 GCA_038523655.1 Pseudomonadota bacterium
CGCCGGGTCGGGCGTTTTCAAGGGGGGCGATTACGCGGGAAACATTTCAGCGATGCGTGCGGAGGCTGCAAAGGCGATGCGTGGCGATCGGAATGCAGCGGCCTGATCACCCAAGCGCCGTGCGATTGTCTCTGTGCAGCGTACGCGCGCGGTCGAGGAACCTGAGGGAGGAAATGAGCGCATGATTACGCGGTTCGGTCGCGAGACCGCACTTCTCCTCATCGATTTGCAAGTCGGCGTGAATGTCCTCGAGCATTGGGGCGGTCCGACCGGGCGGCGCAACAACCCGGATGCGGAGAAAAACCTCAGCGCTCTGCTCGCGGGGTGGCGGGATGCCGGCTCTCGGGTGATCTTCACCCAACACGACAGCCGCGAGGCAGCGTCGCCGCTGAAGGTGTCGCTCGAGACCGGCGCTTGGCTCGACGGGCTCGGCCCGCGTGGTGACGAGACGGTCATCCGAAAGGATGTTAATGCCGGATTTCTGGGCACCGATCTGGAGCTACGGCTTCGTCAGCACGGCGCGCACCGGCTCGTGATCGCAGGATTTTTCACGAACTTTTGCGTCGAGACGACGACGCGGATAGCCGGTAACCTCGGTTACGACACCTACCTCGTGCCGGACGCGTGTGCGACGACGAACCGGGTCGGCCCCGATGGTACCGATCATGATCCCGAACTTGTGCACGCGTTGTCGGTCGCGTCGATGCACGGCGAATTTTGCACCGTACTCTCGGTGGAGGACGCGCTCGTTCTGCTGACGGAAGACGCAGCGCATCTGAAACGTGCGCAAGGCAACGAGTAGCGCCCCTCCCCCCTCCTTCCCCTTCCCCCGGAAGCGGGCTGCGCGCGGTCGCATGGAGAAAACCGAAGACGATGTTGCAACCGACCCAGATTTGGGGAACCGCGTCGGCGATCCTCGTGAACGATACGCTCGCTGACGATCTGGTCAGCCGTCGGGTGGATCGCGTCGAGGTCTCGTTCGACGGTTTCGTTGGAGAGGATCACGGCGGCCCAACGCGCCCGTCGTGTTCGCGTGTGCTTCGCCAGTATCCGAAGCGGGGGACGGAAATTCGCAATGCGCGGCAGGTCTCAATTGTCTCCCCGGATGAACTCGCCAAGATCGCTTTGGCGATGGGCATTGCGCGGGTCGAACCGGAGTGGATCGGCGCAAACCTCGCCCTCGACGGTATTCCAGACCTGTCGCAGCTACCTCCCTCGTCGCGCTTGATCTTCGAGGGTGGCACGAGCCTGGTGGTCGACATCGAGAACGGGCCCTGCCGCTTTCCGGGCGAGATCATCGATCGACATGTCCCGGGAAAGGGGGCTGCCTTTCCACGCAAGGCGAAGGGGCTTCGCGGCGTCGTCGGATGGGTGGAGCGACCCGGAGCGATTTCGCTCGGCGAGCGTTGTCGCCTGCATTGCCCGCCCCAACGCATTTATGCCCATGCCCTCGCTTCCACCTGAGGAGCAGGAGCCGACTGCTGGAACGCCGGAACGCTTGGACGCCCGCCGGCTGCTGCTCTCGGTTGGTGTTGCGGCGATCGGTGGGTTGGCTGCGCAGGCCGTCGGGTTTCCGGCCGGTCTGCTTGCAGGTGCAATGGCGGCGACGGCTGCGGCGGCACTTTTTCTCCGTTTGCCGATCGTTGCGCCAGACCTGTTGCGGCGCATGGCTTTCTTCACCGTGGGCGCGACGATCGGGGCGACGGTCAGCCAGGAGACGCTGGCGACGATCCCGACATGGCCGATCAGCCTCGCGGGTCTCGCGATCGGCCTCGCGAGCTTGCTGCTCATCGCGCCGACCGTCGTGATGTTCCTCTTCCGTTTTGATCGGCGCACGGCGGTCATGTCGGCGGTGCCGGGCGCTTTTTCTTTTGTCCTCGCATTCTCGCACGAGATCGGCGCCGACGTTCGCCGGGTGGCGGTCATTCAAACGCTGCGGCTTGCCGGTCTCTTTATCGTCCTGCCGATCGGGGTTGGGGCTGCTGGCGATGCGTCGAGCGCTGGCGCATCGCTCGAGCACTCGGCCGCTTCGAACACGCTTGATGTTGGCGGGCTGATCATCCTCGCGGGTACCGCGCTTGTCGCGACGTCTCTTGCGCGTCGGGCGCGGGTCTCAGCGCCGGAGTTTATCGCCCCTCTGATTGCCGGGCTCGCGCTTTCCGGTGGCGGGATCATCGACGGGGCGGTGCCGACGGTGATCGCAGCGCCGGCGTTCATCGCGACCGGCCTCGTCGTGGGCGCCCGGTTTGTCGGTGTCGACACCGCGATCCTGCGCGAGGCGCTCCGCGCTGCGGTTATCGTGTTTGCAATTTCACTCGCGGTAACGGCGATCGCCGCCGGCGTGGTCGCCGGCATTCTCGATGAGCCGTTTGCGAAACTGTGGCTCGCGTTCGCGCCCGGCGGCCTCGATACGATGTCTGCGTTGGCACTCGCGCTCGGGCACGACCCCGCCTTCGTCGCAGGCCATCAACTCGTCCGGTTCCTTGCGCTCAATCTGTTGTTGCCGATCATTCTTCCGCGCGCGCTCGCGTAGCGGTGGACCAGCACCGCGAGCGCGTTAC
>JBCBJG010000360.1:0-2536 GCA_038523655.1 Pseudomonadota bacterium
AGTGCCGCTTGCCTGCGGGCGCATCGTCGAGAAAACGGAAAGAAATCCAACCGGCGAGGAATGCCGCCTCGTTCCGCGCGTTGGCGCCTAGACCACCGTACCGCTCCGCAAGGGCGAGCGCATCGCGGTACCGCTTTCGGAACAGCAGCTCATAAATGTGCACGCGTCGTTCGATCCACCACTCGTCGGGCGCTGCGAGCTGGGTTGGGTCCTGCGGCGCGGCAAGCAGGATTTTGCGGGCGCCGTCCCAGTCTCCGGTGCGGCGCAGGAGTTGCGCGCGATGATAGGCGAGGGGCCAGTCGGTCGCCGCATCGGAACCGCGGGCAGTGGCCGCATTCTTCTCCGCGTCCGGCGCGGGCACCGAAACTGTCACCGGCGAAGCCGCTTCCGGTTTGGCGAGCCGGGGCGCGCCAAACGCCGAAGCGCGGGCAGGCGGTGTCGGTACGTCGCCGGCACTCGGCTCCAGCGCACCTTGCGCGATCGTCGTGTCGGATGACCCGTCCGCGCCCGGTGTGTCGCCGTCCGGCGTTCGCGCAGCAGAAGCCGGTGAGTTCTTGGAACCCGCTGGTGCGGAGCGACGCGTTTGGTCAAATTTATCCTCCCGCGCCGCAACCACGGTCTCAGGCTTCTTGCGTGCGGCCATGACCACCGCGCGCTGCACGGGGAGGGGAATACGCGAAGCGGCAAGTCGTCGATCGAGGGCGCCCATCGCCCGCCGCGCACCTGCGATCCGCCGGCGACCGCTGCGCCCGTAGGTACGCCAGACCGCAAGCCGCGCTTCGGCCTTCGCCTTCTCGACCCCGCTCAGTTTGCCGATCAGACGCCGGACGGCCTGCAGCCGCCGTTTGCGACCGTAGCGATCATCGTCGAGGAGAAACTGGTCGAGACGAAACTTGATGTCCGCAGGGCGCAGCGTATCGCCGAACAGGGAGAAAAACCGCGCTTCCACCGTCGGGCCGAACCCGCCTTTGCGGAAACCTTTGCGGATCAGCGCGACGCCCTCATCAGGTTGGCCAGCCGCGCGCCGGGCGCTACCGAGCGCTGCCATGCCCGCGCCAGTCTGCGGCGCGCTATCGGAGAAAAATGCATCGACCTCCCGACGATCGGCACCCGAGAGCAACAGCGCTTCCTCGGCCCGCTGCCGCAGGAGGTCCTGTTCAGGCCACTCGGGGTTTGCGGCGCGGAACCGCTCGATTTCCCCCGCCCGCACGCCGGAGCCGAGCCGGCGCATCAAAGCCCACTGGGCGAGCGCTCGACCGCCGGCATTTTCCAACCGTCGAGCAGAGGCGAGTGCCTCGCGCGCCGGCCCACGGGTGGCAAGCCGCAGCGCGTCTCGCACCTGATCAATCTCGCCACTGTCCCCGCTCGGCCTCAGCAGCGGCACCACGGCGCGCTCGCTTGCGGTCAGCACCCGCTCGGGGGGGCCGAACATCGGTTTGTCAGCCGTGCCGACCGGCGTCGCTGGTTTGTCTGATCCATCCGCGCGCGAGGATGCGCGGGCAACGCGCTGCGGCGTCGGCCGTGCGTCTTTCGCCGGCGAACTTTCCGCGTTGTCCCGCGTGGTCAGCGCGGCGGTGCGCACTGTTTGCTGATCGGTCAGCGTCAACCCGGCGCCACGCGTCGAAGCACCTCTCTCGGGCAAAGCACTCGCCGCGAGGACACCCGCTAGCCCGACCAGAATAATGAGCATCAGGGCCCAGCCCGAAGCCTGCATGCGCTGGTCGCGTCGGCGAGCGAGGCGCCGACGTTCCTGCTTGGTGTCCGATGTGCCCGGCGACACAGGCCCGCCTGGCGACAGGGGCCCGCTCGGCGACGGTCGATGAAACGCGTGCGTCACAACCGTCTCCTTGCTCGGCCCGGCTCAGGGCTGCGTGAGAGCGACCAACGTCAGCCAGCTCCGCTGCGCCGAGCACGTACCGGGCCGCGTCGGGCGGCTACGGACTGTGAAAGCCCCGGCCATCTGCATGTCCCGCGTGTAGCAGGATTCCGGCGACTTCGTGTCCGAGCCTAGGCAGTGACGCGACCTGGCGAACCGACCATAAGCCACCCCGACCGCATGGTCTCGGGGCGCGCGCGATAACCCTCGCAAGATGAAGCGCCGGGGCTTGGTTGCAGCCCCACGTGACACGCCATATGGTCTCGAACACGCATACATTCCGCGCAGGGTTGGTCGGCACATGTTCAAGGGCTCCATGACGGCGCTCGTTACACCGTTTCGCGATGGCGAGGTGGACGAGGACGCATTACGCGCGAATGTCGAGTGGCAGATCGCGGAAGGGATGCAGGGCGTGGTCCCGGTCGGCACCACCGGCGAATCCCCCACGCTTTCTCACAGTGAGCACAAGCGCGTGGTCGAGATCGTGATCGAGACCGCAGCCGGTCGCGTGCCCGTCATCGCCGGTGCAGGCTCGAACAACACGCTCGAATCGATCGACTTCGCCAAGCACGCCGAAAGTGCCGGCGCCGACGGGCACGCGACCGGCTGCGGTCTCGATCACGATCTCGACCACGCGCTTGTGCTCACTGTGAGAAAGCG
>JBCBJG010000361.1:0-2453 GCA_038523655.1 Pseudomonadota bacterium
CATCGAGGGTAACTGGCGCCACGGTGCCGACCCGGATGCCATTGGTGCGCGCCTTGCCGATGACACGGCGCACGACATCAAGGCTGTATGCGTCGTTCATAACGAGACGGCGACCGGCTGCGTCAGCCCGGTCCGCAAAGTGCGCGAAGCAATCGACGCCGCGAACCATCCCGCCCTGCTTATGGTCGATACGATTTCCTCCCTCGCATCCATCGACTACCGCCACGACGAGTGGGGCGTCGACGTCACTGTGGCGGGATCGCAGAAGGGTCTGATGCTTCCGCCTGGGCTCTCGTTCAACGCGGTGAGCCAGAAGGCACTCGATGCCCACGCCCGCGCGACGCTGCCGCGAACCTACTGGGATTGGGAGGATATTCTTGCGGCCAACAAGAAAGGCTTCTGGCCGTATACCCCTGCCACCAACCTGCTCTACGGCCTCGACACAGCGATCGACATGCTGCTCGAGGAAGGGATGACGGAGGTTTTTGCGCGCCACAACCGCCACGCCGAGGCCACCCGCGCGGCCGTGACCGCATGGGGCCTGGAGATCTTGTGTGAAAAACCGGAGGATTACTCCTCTTCGCTCACAGCAATCCTTGCGCCCGACGGCACCAGCGCGGACCATATCCGCAAAACGATTCTCGAAAATTTCGACATGTCGCTCGGCACGGGACTCGGGAAAGTCGCCGACCGCGTTTTCCGCATTGGCCACCTTGGTGACTTCAACGACCTCATGCTGATGGGCACGCTCTCGGGCGTTGAGATGGGCCTCGATCTGGCTGGCGTACCCTTCCAGCGAGGCGGTGCCGCGGCAGCCATGTCAGTTCTGACCCATGCCGCATCCGGTACGCAGATCACCGCTGAAGCTGCCGAATAGCCATGCGTGAATTCGACTATGGCGTGGAAAATGGCATCGGCCATTTCGTGTTCGACCGCCCGGCACAGCGCAATGCGCTGACGTTCGCGATGTACGAAGGCCTCGCGGATGTCTGCGCGGCCATCCCGTCAGGCGGCGAGGTCAAAGCGCTCATCGTCAGCGGTGCAGGCGATAAAGCGTTCGCGGCCGGCACTGACATTTCCCTCTTCCGGGATTTTTCATCCGCCGACGACGCGCTCGCCTACGAAGAAAAAATGGCCGGCATTCTCAGCACCATCGAACGATGCCCCGTGCCGACGATCGCGGCGATGACCGGCGCCTGCACCGGGGGCGGCGCCGCGATCGCGACGGTCTGCGATATCCGCATCTGCGACGCGCACCTGAAATTCGGTTTCCCCATCGCCCGCACGCTCGGGAACTGCCTCTCAGCCTGGAACCTCTCACGCCTCGCAGACCTGATCGGCGTCGCACGGCTGAAGGATATCATTCTGACGAACCGGCTGATCGGCGCGGACGAAGCCGAGCGCATTGGCCTCGTCTCCTCCGTCCACACCTCACCGCAGGAAGCGCGTGACGCAGCACTGACATTGGCAACCCGTCTCGCCGGCCATGCACCGCTCACGATGCGCGCGACGAAAGAAACCCTGCGCCGCCTTCAGGATGCTGCGTCCCGGGTCGACGATGCCGACATGATCGCGCTCTGTTATACCTCCGCCGACTTCCGCGAAGGCATGACGGCGTTCCTCGATAAACGCGCACCCGAGTGGACCGGCACATGACGGCGCCGACCGCAAAAAGTGATGGCGTCGCGCCGCCCCGCACGCGTGGGCCGCTCGCTGGCGTGCGCGTGATCGAACTCGCGCACATCATGGCCGGTCCGGTGTGTGGGCTGATGCTGGCGGACATGGGCGCTGACGTCGTCAAGGTCGAGAAGTGCGACGGCGGAGACGACACCCGCCGTTTTCTTCCCCCCGATATCGAAGGTCAGTCCGCAGCCTTCATGATGCTGAACCGCAACAAACGCGGGATCGCCCTCGACCTGAAATCCGACGGCGGTCGCGCAGCACTCCTCCGCCTGATCGATAGCGCCGATATCCTGATCGAGAACTACCGCCACGACACGATGCAGCGCCTCGGGCTCGCCGCCGACGACCTGCTCGAACGAAACCCGCGGCTGGTTTACTGCGAGATCTCCGGCTTCGGTCGCACCGGTCCACTCGCCGAACACGGCGGTTTCGATCTGGTCGCGCAAGGCATGTCCGGCCTGATGTCGATCACCGGCAACGAAGACGATCCCCGTCCGGTCAAATGCGGCCCTCCGGTCAGCGACATTACCGCAGGAATTCTCGGCGCACTCGGCTGCCTCGCAGCCTACATCGAGTGCCAACGCACTGGCCGCGGACAACGGGTCGACACCTCCTTGTTCGAGGGCGCGATCATTCAGACGTTCTGGCAGTCCGCGATCGCCCTGGCGCAAGCCCATCCAACGAACGCGGAGAAAAACATCCCCAATCCAACGGCACTCGGCAGCGCACATCCACTGAACGCGCCCTATCAGGCATTCGAGACCGCCAGC
>JBCBJG010000362.1:0-2429 GCA_038523655.1 Pseudomonadota bacterium
CCCAACCCTGGGAGCGGATCGTCCGCGCAGATGGGACCGACGCGCTTGTCATGTACTCGACTGGTAATTTTATTTCCGGTCAGGTTCGTCTGATGCAGCGGGCGGGACTGCTCGGCATCATCCGGCTCGTGCGCCCATCGAGCGGCCGGACGCGCATTCAGACAGCCGGCTATGTGCCGACGTGGGTGTCATTCCGCCGGGGGCGGGTCGTTGGCGTCAACGCGGCGCGTGAAGGCCGCGCCGCTCGCCGCGCGATGCGCCGCATTCTTCCTGCCGGAAACGAAATGCCTGGCCGCACACCGTTCAAACCGCCGCAGACCTGCGACGTGCAACAGCTGCTCGCGGCGATCCCGGCACGCGCAGGCGACCACCATCCCGCGCCACGTCCATTGCGCGGCGTATCGATGCTGGCCGCCGCCGACGCCGATATCTTTATCGGCGGCTCGTCCGCGGCAGAGCCCAATGCGAGAGGCCCACGCACCGGCGCCCGCAACGCTTCGAGCAACAGGGCCCGCAGACAAAAGCGAACACTTTCGTCGCGCGCGTCCGGTCGCGTGACAGCGTTCGGATCAGCGAACCGGTAGTCGACGCTCCGCCCAAGTCTAAAGCCTTGCACCTTAAGCGCAGGCGCCACTCATCAATCGCCGCCCATCGATCCGGTAGGTCCGGCTAGTTCCCGGCGTACGGTCCCTGTAAGCCAAGCTCATCCATCATCGCGGTATAGCGGTTCGAAGCCGCGACGAGATCTGCGCCGTATGAGGCCAACAGCTCCGCCCGCCGGTCCGCGTCATGTGTGGCATGCAGCGCGCCCCAGATCGCGGACATCTCTTCAGCCAGCGCGCGGAGGAATTTGGCAGCCTCGGCATCTGCAGCAACGCCGGCGAGCCGCTGGGGCGTCACCCGGCCAACGCCGTTCACCGTTTGCGCACCTCCATCGCTGTATCCATCAGGCAAGGCGCCCTTGAGGTTCACGACGCGACGATGACGAATGCAGCCGAGGATCTGATCGACGGCCTGCTTGGCACCTTCGACACGCGAGACATGCTCGGTGTCCGCTGCTGCGTGCGGGAGCAACTCCATCTTGCCACGGTGACGCGCTTCGATTTCCCGATACGGCACCATCGGTCCGGAAAGCCCGCCGTCCGACGCGTCGACGAAGAGATCGGCATCGATCCCTGCATAGCGGACCTGCCCACTCTCGAGCGCACGATCGAGCGCACCGGCATCGATAACCTCCCCACGGTCGTAGTTGATCACGACCGCCCCGTGGTTCATCGCCCCGAGCACGGCATCGTCAATGAGCCCGGCGTTCGCAAACGCGCCCGCTTCGTTCCGTGCGCCGAGCCCGGTGTGCGGTGAGATCACGTCCGCACCGGCGGCAGCCACCTGAACGCTTTCCGCGTAGGTGAACCCTTCGCTCTCGATCCAGTCCCAGTGCCGCTCGCGGGCGTGGACAGATACTTTCATACCGAAGGCTTTCGCGAGGCGGGCAACCTCACGACCAATATTGCCGAACCCGATCACGGCAATTTTCTTCCCCTCGAGCTTTTCGGTCGGGAAGTCGCGCAGATGTTTGCCGGTGTCGAACGAACCATCGATCACGCGCGCATGAAGTTCCTCGACCGGAAGATCGGGCATCACCTTCAGCAATGCCTTGAGCGTCATGTGCGCAGTAGCCCGACTGTTGAAACTTGGCGTGTTCATCAGCGGTGCCTCGCCGCCCGCACCATCGCCGCCGCCCCAGCACGCACATGCCATGTTCCCGGTACCTGCACCGATGCGCACACCCCCTTCCGCGAACCGGGCCTCCGCCGGCATGAACGTCGCGGCCGCGATAAGAGCATCATACTGGCCTTCCTCGGTGACCGGGATTATCTCTTCCGCGCGGGACAAATGCGGTTGGTAGAAGAAATGCACGGTGCCGGGCTCGAGTGCGCCGGCCTCTGATTGGTCAGTACGGTGGAATTTTCCTCCACACGCCTCGATATGTGCTGCGACTTCAGAAGGGTCCGGCTCGCCATCCTCGCCGAACCGCAGACCGACCAGATCAGCAATCAACACCTTGTAGGCACGGTCAGGATCGTCGTGTCGTGCGTCACCATTCGCTTTCGGAGCGGCTTGCTCGACCGTGGCGCCGTGCTTCGCCATCTCCTCTTCGAGCACGACGATTTTCGCGCGGTGATATGCGTAGGCGAGGTTTTCAAGAAGAGCGATCACATCGACCGTCGGCCGGATACCGCCGATCCAGGCGCGGTAGTCGCCGGGCGTACCGGGAAACGCATTTACATACCGCGCCACGTCGAGACCCGGCTCATAGGTGCCGTCAGGGTGGGTCAACCCTTCGTACTGCAAAAGCTGTTTCGAGCGGGCGATGATCCGCGCATGCAGTTCCGCATCGCCAATATCAGGATCGTTCACCTTGAGGAGAG
>JBCBJG010000363.1:0-2408 GCA_038523655.1 Pseudomonadota bacterium
CCCGTAGAGCGTGAACAACTCATTCGAGCCGGGGACCAGGTCAAGCACGCCAATGATACCTGCGGTGGCTGAGAGCGCCGCCGACGCGACGAGCCCCGAAGCGACCAGCCTGCCGTGCCGCGAAGGGTCGACGAGGACAAACCCGGAGATCGCGATAGCGGCCAATGAGAGATAAAGCGTGATCGCCGTATGCCGAGCAGCGAGCGCGGCATCCGTGGCGTGAAGGGCAGAGAGAAATCCGAACGCCGCGACCAGAAGCCAACCGCAAAGTGGGATGCTGAGCTGCACCGGAAACCGCATCAAGCCCACGATCGGCAGGAAGATCACGAGGCCGAGCAAAAGCGCGTCGACCGGCGCGGGCTCGCTGAAGACGACCGCCGATAGCGCCATCGTCAGCCACACCACCGCCAGTGCGATGCGTCGCACGGTGCGATGCCGCCGTGGCGTGCGAGATGGGATCATCGGCGAGGTCGGCGTCGAGGCGGGCGTTGCGCCATCGTTCTGCGCGCCCGCGACCTGCGCAAGCCGTGCGGCAAACCTTGGAGCGGTGGTCGTCATCGCGTGCTGCCTCGGCTCAGCAATGCGCAGCCAAACACCGCGCCTGCGAGCAGAGGAGCAAAAACCATTCCGGTTGCGGCCGTCGGACGATCATTACCAGGCCGCCCTAGTAGGCATTTTTGTTCCCCAGCAGCGAGAACGGCGTCTTCGCCAGAATGTAGAGATCGAAAAGGATCGACCAGTTCTCGATGTAGTAGAGATCGTGCTCGACGCGTTTCTCGATCTTCTCGCGCGTATCGGTTTCTCCGCGCCAGCCGTTGATCTGCGCCCAACCGGTGATGCCCGGCTTCACCTTGTGGCGTGCGAAATAGCCGTCCACCACATCGTGATAAAGCTCATCGGCCGCCTTTGCCTGCACCGCATGGGGGCGCGGGCCGACGAGTGAGAGTTGGCCGGTCATCACGTTGAACAACTGCGGCAGTTCATCGATACTGGTCTTGCGGATGAACCGGCCGACCCGCGTCACCCGTGGGTCTTCACGCGTGACGAGTTTGGCAGCATCGGCGTCTGACATGTCCGTATACATCGAGCGGAACTTGAAGACCTCGACCATCTCGTTGTTGAAGCCGTACCGCTTCTGACGGAAAATAATTGGGCCCTTGCTGGTCGCTTTGATCGCCACGGCCGTCGCGAGCATCAGCGGCGAAAGCGCCACGATCGCACCGGCCGCGATCACCTTGTCGAACACGGATTTCAGAATAACGTCCCAGTTCGACAGCGGGCGGTCGCTGACGTCGATGACAGGCACGCGGCCGATGAACGAGTAGGCTTTTGGCCGGAACTTGAGCGAGTTTGTGTGGGCGGCAAGCCGGATGTCGACCGGCAGAACCCACAACTTGCGGAACACCTGAAGCAGGCGATCTTCGGCCGTCATCGGCAGCGTCACGATCAGCAGATCGATGCGGCTCGTGCGTGCGAATGTGAGCAGGTCGTCGAGGGTGCCGAGCCGCGGATAGCCGGCTGTCGCCTCCCCCACGCGTTCGCTGCCACGATCATCGAACACACCGCAGACCCGAAGGTCCGTCTCCGGGATCGCCTCGAGCTGCTGCAGCAGTCGCTCCCCGGCATCCCCGCCTCCGACGACCACCGCATACCGGTTCAACCGTCCCGACGCGCCCCACGAGCGCACAAGATTGGCGAGAAAAATGCGCATGCCCAGAAGCATGCAGCCACCGAGCGCAAACCAGGAGACGAACCAGACCCGCGAGAACGTGGCGCCCAGTTTCATGACGAACGCCAGCGCGGCGAGCGTTACGAACACGAGACACCACGCGGAGAGCAGGCGGGGCAGCTGACGCGGAATGTGTGCGTATGCGCTCGTGCGATAGAGGCGGAACCCCTGGAAAGTCAGGGCGGTCAGCAGCCCGGCAATAACGGACGCCACGCCATAAAGCACCACACTTTCAGGGCCGAGATCGCGGACATATCCGACCGCGATGATCAGGCCCAACAGTGTGACGAGCGCGATATCGGCAAGCCGGACGAAACCGTTCAGCACCTCCGGAGAAATATGTGAGAGCCGCCCGACATCGCGCAGATCCGCGAAGAGCCGCCGGGGGGAGGGCATCTTGCCGGCGCCGGATTGTGCGGGCGCCGAGGGGCCGAACCCACCGTCATAGGGGATCGAGTAGTTCGGCTCGTTCTCGCCGAGGCGCGAAGACGACTTGAGCATGATGGGCACTCAGGCTGGGACTGCTAGACCCAGCCGGTGCACGGGACATGCCAGTGCAACCGTTCGACATGCGGCTAGGCGGCCGCGTTGAGCCCCGTCGCGTCACGTTTGATTGATGTCCGGTAAACGTCGACGATAGAGGCGGCCATGCCCGCGGTCGAAAACGCCGTGCGCACGC
>JBCBJG010000364.1:0-2399 GCA_038523655.1 Pseudomonadota bacterium
CTCGGCGAAGAGCTTTTTCATCTCCGGATACTCCTGCAGCGCCTGGCTGAGTGGCTGCGTGCTGACGCCGGCGGCGGTTGCGGCCAGGTTGATGCGGACCCAGTCACGGCCGGCGGCAATCTGGTCGGCACGTGTGTTCGTCCGCGTGATCTGCCAGACGTGCGCCATGGCTGTGACAGTGTTCTCGAGCACGGCGGCGCGGCCCTGCGCAAACATCGACGACGTGGTATCGAGCGTGCCCTCCCGGGTCATCTGCCCGGTGAGATGGAGCAACTCGAAGAGCGGACCCGAAAAGTCGATGCCGTCCGGGTTGGCGTCGATCTCGCGATGACCGATGCGGAAGAGGTCCACGCTTTCCTTGAATGTACGTGGCGTTTGAAGCTCGATGTCGAGCGCGGCGCTGGTCAATGTGCGCAAGGCGGAAACGGTCGCCGCATCGTTGGTCGTGCCGATCCGAGTGCCATGTCGTCCCGCCTGTTCGAGGCGGCGCAGCACCCCATCAGCGACCTGGCGGCGCGTATCATAAGGCTCCTTCAAGGACCTCCGCGCGAGAACATGCGCAAACAGCGGATCTGGAGCGGCCGTCGGATCCTGACTGAACCTCACGACAGCAACCGGTCGATCATCGAGGGCCGTCGCCGACGCGCCGTCAGGAAACACATCGATCGACACGCGATACCCGTCGGCCGCCGCCGCCATGTCGAGCAACTCGAGAAAGCAGCCGAGCCCAATCGTGATTTGCCGATTGAACGGATCGGTATGTGGCAGCAATCGATCGCGATCCGCGCGAAGGACAATCGTCTCGGGCGTGGCGAGATCAACGAGCCACGGTTGGCGATTGTGCGGATTGGGCGCGAGGATCGCGAACGAGAGTGCCTTGCGGCGCGGCTCTTCATAAAGCGATCCCGCATCCGACCAGGGGCGCAAAGCGGTCGATGGGGTCCGCGTCGCCCCGGTGCCAACTGCCGCGCCTGCCGCGAGGACGACGCCACCGCCCGCTACCGCCAAAAACTGTCGTCTGTTCATCAGTAAGCCTCATCAAGTTCGATATCGAACCACATATCGTTCGGCATCGAACCAGTCAAGCCTATCGCGGTTGTGGCTGATCCAGGTGGAGTCAGCTGGCCATGCGCGGCATCACGAGGGAACGCGGACTGTTCATTGGTGATGGTTCGCAGCTGTGAAGGCACAACGACACGGCGTTCGCCTTCGCGCGAAGCGTCAGTGCGCTTTGGCTCGCATCTCCGCATACCGCCCGACCACGGTCAGGACCGTCCCTAGGACGAAAATGACAAATGCGGCGAACGAAAAGATATTCTCCGTAAGCTGCGTCGCCCGACCGGTGTCGCTGCGATACCGCGCGACGCGCCCGGCTTCTTTCGAGATTCCGGTCAGCCCTTTGACCAGCGCGTCGGCCTCGCCCTCAGGCACCCCGTCGCGGACCGCGAGTGATCTGAAGTTGCGGGCGAGTTCCGCGGAGAGATTGCGCTCAGCCGTCGACACGAAACTTCCGACCACCAGAAACTCAAGGTTGCGCTTCGCAGGTTCGACGAGAAAAATCTGCGCCGCCGTCGAGACCATGATGAGCATGATCCCGAGCAGCTCCGCCCACTGATAAAGCTTCACGGTTTTTTCTCCCTTGCCTGTGCCCGCGCACAAAAAAGGCGGGCACTAGGGCCCGCCTTCGTTAGTCATCGAGAATGCCTGCGGGCGCGAAACTACACCAGCACTTTGCCGTCTTCCTTGATCGCGCTCCCGATGTTGTCCTCATCGATCTCGTCACCGAGCAGCATCTCATTGTGTGCGGCGCCGGACGGGATCATCGGGAAACAGTTCGAGAGTTTGTCGACCACGCAATCGAACAACACCGGGCGATCGACGGAGATCATATCGTTGATCGCGTCATCGAGCGTGTCCGGCGTCTCCGCCCGGATCCCGACGCAGCCGAACGCCTCCGCCATCTTCACGAAATCCGGCAGCGCATCGGAGTACGAGTGGGAGTATCGCCCGCCGTGCAGCAGCTCCTGCCACTGGCGCACCATGCCCATGTACTCGTTGTTGAGGATGAAAATCTTGATCGGCAGATCGTACTGCACCGCCGTCGACATCTCCTGCATCGTCATCTGCACGGACGCCTCGCCCGCGATATCGATCACAAGCGCATCACGGTGCGCCATCTGAACACCCACCGCAGCCGGCAAACCGTACCCCATCGTTCCGAGCCCGCCGGACGTCATCCAACGGTTCGGCTCCTCGAAGTGGTAATGCTGCGCCGCCCACATCTGGTGCTGGCCGACTTCGGTCGTGATGAAGGTCTTGCGGTCCTTCGTCAGCTCATAAAGCCGCTCGATCGCGTACTGCGGCATGATCGAGTTCTTGCTCTTAGCGTACGCGAGGGA
>JBCBJG010000365.1:0-2397 GCA_038523655.1 Pseudomonadota bacterium
GCCGAGGCCGCCCGCAAAACGGCAGAAGACAGTCTGGCGAGCGCTGTTCTGCGCGCCCCGTTTGATGCCCGCGTCTCCGCGCAATTCAAGGAAGCCTCAGAAATCGCCATGGCCGGGAGTCCCATCCTGGAACTCGAGGGCCTGTTAAGCGGCCGGGAACTGGTCGTCAATTTGCCGGAGGAAGTCGTCGAGCGGGTCGATATCGGTAACACTTTCCTACTCGAGGGCATGGACGGAACCGCCGTTGTCGCGGAGATCGGCTCACGCGCCAGCGGCGGCGCGACGTTCCCCGTCACACTCGCGCTCAAGACGCAGCAGCCGGTCCTCGTAGGCGCGACGCGATCTGTGCGCGTCCAGTACCGCGCCCACGACCGCGACGTCCTAATCGTCCCCCTCGGCGCGGTCGCTGTCGGGACAGGCCAAGCCGGTACCGTCTTTGTCTACGACAAGACGACAGAGCGTGTCGCCGCCCGCGCCGTGACGATCGAGCGTTATCGACGTGATGGCGTGGAAATCACTGGAGCACTCGCATCGGGGGATATTATTGCGAGCCGCGGGGCCGCGTTTCTCAACGATGGAGAACCGGTCGACCTGCTCGGCGTCGGCGTCGCCCGCTTCGAACGGTGAGGATCGACCAATGATCTCGCAGCTCGCATTTCGCTTCCAGCGCCTCGTCTTCTTTATCGTCGGCGCTCTGATGGCCGTCGGCGTCTACATGTTCATGACGCTGCCGGCGCTGGAGGACCCGCCAATCCTCATCCGCCAGGCCGCGATCAGCACATCGTATCCGGGCCTCCCACCCGAGCGCGTCGAACAGCTTATCACCCGTCCGATCGAGCAGGCAGCCCGCCAGCTCAAGGAGATCGACGAGATCACCGCGTCGTCTTTGCCCGGGCTCTCGATCGTCACCGTCACGCTGAAGGAGACATATTTCGACCTCGACCAGATCTGGGACGATCTACGCAATCGGATCGACGCAATCCGCGAGCAACTGCCAGCAGGCGCCGCCTCCCCGGTCGTGACGAGCGATATCTCCGATGTCGCGGTCATGACGCTCGCGATCACGGGTCGCGACTTCACCTTCGGCGAGCTCGGCGATGTTGCGGACCACGTGCGGGACCGCCTGTACGAAGTGGCCGGTGTGAAACGCATCGACATTTCGGGCGAGGTCAGCGAACGCATCGAAATCCAACTGGAAAAAGCCCGCCTCGCCGAGCTTGGGATCACGCCGTCCGCGATCGCAGGCGCGCTGCAGACACAGAATGTCGTCAATCCCGGCGGCCAGCTCGATCTGGGTGCACGCGCGCTGCTGATCGAGCCGACCGGTGATCTCAAGACCGTTGAGCAACTGCGCAGTGTGCTGGTCCCGACCGGCTCGGGGCAAACCGTTTTCCTCCGTGACATCGCGACGATCGAACGCGTGCTGGAGGACCCGCCCCGGCAGAAAGCCTACGTCAACGGCGAACGCGCCATCATCCTTGCCATCGCCATGCTCGAGGGTGAGCGCGTGCTGGAGTTCGGCCCCCGCCTCAAGGCACGGGTCGCTGCGCTTCAGTCAGCGTTACCCGTCGGCTACCAACTGACGCCGATCACCTACCAGGCCGAGATCGTCGGCAAGGCAGTCTTCAGCGTGACGACGAACGTCGGGCAAACGATCCTGCTGGTGCTCGGCGTGGTTATTCTCCTGCTCGGCGTGCGCACCGGGCTGATCGTCGGCGCAATCGTCCCAACGGTGATGCTCGCAACCGTCGCGGTGTTCTGGGTCTTCGACGTACCGCTCGAGCGGATGAGCCTTGCCACCCTGGTTGTCGCGCTCGAGCTCTTCGTCGACAACGCCATCGTCATCGGGGAGGATTTTCGTCGCCGTCTCGCCGACGGCGACGATCGCGACAGGGCCCTCGCCGATGTCGGCAACGAACTGGCCCTCCCACTCGCTGCATCGACCGCCACGACGGTGCTCGTTTTTCTCCCGCTCATGCTGGCGCCGAGCACCTCCGGTGAATACACGAAATCCATCTCGATCGTGGTTGCGATCTCACTGACCATTTCGTGGTTCTGCGCGATGACGCTGATCCCGATCCTCTGCCATAAGTTCCTCGTAGCGCCGGACCCGGACGCACCTCGGCCGCTGAACGAGCGTGCTTTTGATCCCTTGCGCGCGGGCTATCGGGCCATCGTCAGGCGCGCACTGCACCACCGCATCGTCTTTTTGATCCTCACGGCATGCGCGTTGATCGCAGGCATCGCCGGATTGGGCCTCGCGCCGCAGAAATTCTTTCCAGACAGCGACCGCGCTCAGTTGATCGCGTATCTCGATCTGGCTCCCGGTGTGACCGCCAACAAAACCGATGCCGAGGTGCAGGAACTCAACCAGCGGATCAACGCTGCACAGTTTCC
>JBCBJG010000366.1:0-2384 GCA_038523655.1 Pseudomonadota bacterium
CTCGGTAAGGGGCACCTGGTCCGGGAGATCGATGCGCTCGATGGCGTAATGGGCCAGGCGATCGACGCGGCGGGCATTCAGTTCCGCATGCTCAATCGCTCCAAAGGTCCAGCCGTGCACGGACCGCGCGCGCAAGCTGATCGGGCGCTATACCGCTCCGCCGTCCAACGCATTCTGAGAGAGCAGCCGAACCTCATCATAATCGAAGGGGAGGTGGTGGACTTCGTGTACGGCGACGAGGCCCACTATTCGGTCCAAGGCGTGAAGATCTCCGATGGCCGCAAGCTCATCGCTCGCGCAGTTGTGCTCACCTCCGGAACCTTCCTCGATGGTCTAATCCATATCGGTGATCAGCGGATCCCAGCGGGCCGCGCCGACGAGGCGCCGGCTAAAGCGCTCTCCGAAAAACTCTACGCGTCCGGTTTGACCATGGGTCGCCTGAAAACCGGCACACCTCCCCGGTTGTCAGCGAAGACCATTGATTGGTCCGGGCTTGATCGTCAGGACGGCGATGACCCGCCGGTCCCGTTCTCGTTTCTGACAGACGCGATCTCGACGCCACAGGTCCCCTGCCACATCACCCACACGAACGAGGCGACGCACAACGCGATCCGCGAGAACCTTCATCGCTCCGCCATGTACTCAGGGCAGATTGAAGGGATTGGTCCGCGGTACTGTCCCTCGGTCGAAGACAAGATTGTCCGCTTCCCGGATCGAACAGCACACCAGATTTTTCTCGAGCCGGAGGGGCTCGACGACGACACGATCTATCCGAACGGCATCTCGACCTCGTTGCCCGAGGCCGTCCAGGAGACACTTCTCAAAACGATTCCTGGGTTAGAGACTGCGCGCATCCTCCGTCCCGGTTATGCGATCGAGTATGATTTCGTCGATCCTCGGCAACTGACACCGGGCCTCGCACTGCGCGCTTTTCCCGGCTTATTCCTCGCTGGCCAGATCAACGGCACCACGGGCTACGAAGAAGCCGGTGCACAGGGACTGATCGCCGGCATCAACGCAGCGCGCTGGGCGGCAGGAAACCAGACACCCTTCGTGCTCTCGCGTGCGGACGCGTATATCGGCGTGATGATCGACGACTTGGTCACGCGTGGCGTCACGGAGCCGTATCGGATGTTCACATCGCGGGCTGAGTATCGTCTTCAGCTCCGTGCGGACAACGCCGACATCCGCCTAACACCACTCGGGCTCGCCGAAGGGATCATCGGCAAGCCGCGCGCCGATGCGTTTGCCGCGCGGTCCGACCAATTGGAGACGGCGAGCAAGCTTCTACAGGCGCGAAACATCACGCCGGATGAAGCTGCGCGTCATGGCGTACCGCTCAACCGCGACGGGCGCCGCCGCACCGCCTGGGAACTGCTCGCCCTCCCTGATGTAGGGCTCGAGCCGGTGTTAAGAATTTGGCCCGAGTTGACCGACCTTCCGCGGTCAGCAGTGGAGCAAGCGGCAGTCGATGCGCGCTATGCCGTGTATGTCGAGCGACAACGCCAGGAGGCGGAAACGTTGCGCGCAGAAAGCGAGACGCACATCCCGGCGGACTTCGACTATCGCGCAATCGCAGGGCTCTCGAACGAGATGCAGGAAAAGCTCGGCGCAGCGCAGCCAACGACAATCGCGCAGGCCCGGCGTGTCGATGGCGTCACCCCGGCGGCTGTCCTGCTGGTCCTCGCCGCGATGCGTCGCGATCGACGCGCATCTGCCCGCGTTGCCTGAAGTCACGATCCCGGCGGACGCTCGTCGTCTTGTAAGTCAGCACGTTGATGTTTCACGTGAAACACTCGATGCGCTCGCAGCGTACGTCGCGCTGTTGACGGAGTGGCAGGCGAAAACCAACCTCATCGCGCCGTCCACGATACCGGACCTCTGGTCCCGGCACATTCTCGATAGTGCGCAGCTAGCCCGGTTCGCGGGCGATGCACCGGTTGCCTGGGTGGATCTCGGTACCGGTGCAGGGTTGCCCGGAATGATCCTCGCGCTTCTGCTCGGCCGCGAACGCCTTGCCGCGCCCATGCTGCTGGTTGAAAGCAACGCGAAGAAGGTCGCCTTTCTGCACCATGCCCGAAGTGAACTCGGGGCGTATGTGGAAATCCTACCGTCACGCATAGAAAGCAGTGCGACGCAGTCTCGGATCACGGTATGCAGCGTTGTGAGTGCGCGGGCACTGGCGCCACTTGGTCAACTGATCACTTGGGCCGCGCCGACACTTAGGTCGGGTGGGCGTGCGGTTTTCCCCAAGGGTCGGCGCGTTGACGAAGAAATCGCCGCCCTGGGGAGCGAGGCGGAGTTGTTTCGGATCACGCGCCATCCGAGCGTCGTCGACAGTGAAGGGTGTATCCTGGAGATCACGGCCGATGTGCGTCCTGCAG
>JBCBJG010000367.1:0-2357 GCA_038523655.1 Pseudomonadota bacterium
GTCGAACTTTCGTTGATGCTCGACGTGACGGGGTCGATGGGCGGGACAAAAATCGACGCGCTGCGGGCTGCGGCACGCGATCTCGTCGAGGAGATGATTCCCGAAAATCCGCGCAAGAAGTCGAACCGGGTGGCCCTCGCGCCTTACTCCGCGGCCGTCAACGTCGCCGGCCTCGCCGAGGATCTTTTGCCATCCGGCACCGAAAGCGTCGATGGATGCGTGCTGTCACGCGCGGGTGCGTATGAAGCCACGGCGGACCGCCCGTCGTCGGGTCGCTACATGGTCGCCTACGATCCGGCCAACCCGCTCGTCGACCTCGATCCGACGTCAGGCGAAAGCAACTACCGCTGTCCGGACGCGACCATTTTGCCGCTGTCGAACGACAGGGACGACCTGTTCGACGCAATCGATGCGCTGTCGGCCGGTGGCTACACGGCCGGGCACCTCGGCGCGGCTTGGGCCTGGTATCTGATCGCTCCGGAATGGCGGTCCATGTTCCCGTCATCCTCCAAACCGGCCAGGGCAAACGACGCCGACACGATCAAGTCGGTCCTGCTGATGACGGATGGAGAGTTCAATACGCTGTTCAACGGCACGACCGGCGACACGTCGGACATGCGGACCCGCGATATCTGCGACGCGATGAAAGCCGACGGCGTGAATGTCTACGCGGTGGCGTTCGAAGCCCCGTTCGCCGCTGAGCAGACGCTGCGGTACTGCGCCAGTTCACCGACGCACTACTACAACGCGGACAACGCGGCCGAACTCCGCTCCAGCTTCGTGGAGATCGCGAAAGCGCTCACGAGCCTTCGGCTGACGGACTGAATTTTCTCTCTCAGTCAGTGATCATCCGGCGGCGCCCAACCGGCGCCGCCGGCGATCCGTCGTCAACCGGCGCGGTTCTGTCTGTTCTCGATCAGGTCGTCGACCACGGCGGGCTCGGCCAGCGTCGAGGTATCCCCGAGGTTCGAGAAATCATCTTCCGCGATCTTGCGAAGAATCCGCCGCATGATCTTACCGGATCGCGTCTTCGGCAGTCCGGGAGCGAACTGGATGAGATCCGGCGAGGCGATCGGTCCGATCTCCTTGCGCACCCAGTTGCGAAGTTCGGTCTTGAGACCGTCATCGCCGCCGCCATCACCCATCAGCGACACGTAGCAGTAGATGCCCTGCCCCTTCACATCGTGCGGGTAGCCAACGACGGCCGCTTCGGACACCTGCGGATGCGCGACGAGTGCGGACTCGACTTCTGCCGTCCCCATCCGGTGGCCTGAGACGTTGATCACGTCATCCACCCGTCCGGTGATCCAGTAGTATCCATCCGCGTCGCGCCGGCAGCCGTCGCCGGTAAAGTACTTACCTTGGTACGTGGAGAAATATGTCTGCACGAACCGCTCGTGGTCGCCGTAAACCGTCCTCATCTGACCTGGCCAGGAATCCTCGATCACGAGGTTTCCATCCGCGGCACCCTCGAGCGTGACACCCTCCGCATCGACGAGCGCAGGTTTGATCCCGAAGAACGGACGCGTCGCAGACCCCGGTTTGAGTTGCGTTGCGCCCGGAAGCGGCGTGATTGCGATCCCGCCGGTCTCCGTCTGCCACCACGTATCTACGATCGGGCAGCGCCCCTCCCCGACGACCGTGTAATACCAGTCCCACGCTTCCGGGTTGATCGGCTCGCCGACTGACCCGAGCAAGCGCAGTGACGAGCGGTTGGTGCGCTTCACGAAGTCGTCGCCGGCGCCCATTAGGGCACGGATCGCGGTCGGTGCCGTGTAAAAGATATTGACGTCCCACTTGTCGCAGACGTGCCAGAACCGCGAGGCCGTCGGATAGTTCGGCACACCTTCGAACATCAGCGTGGTCGCGCCATTCGCGAGCGGCCCGTAGACGATATAGCTGTGTCCGGTGACCCAGCCGACATCGGCGGTGCACCAGTAAATATCCCCCTCGTGGTAGTCGAAGACGTATTCATGCGTCATCGACGCGTAGACCAGATATCCTCCCGACGTATGCAGCACGCCCTTCGGTTTGCCCGTCGAGCCGGAGGTGTAGAGGATGAAAAGTGGATCTTCGGCGCCCATGGGCTCGGGCGGACAATCAGCAGTCGCCTTGACCAGTTCCTCGTGCAGCCAGATGTCCCGCTCCGAGTGCCAGTCGATATCGCCGCCCGTCCGCCGCACGACGAGCACTTTCGCCGACGCTCCGGATTTTTCGATTGCCGCGTCTGTGTTGGCTTTGAGCGGGATCGTCTTGCCGCCGCGAATGCCTTCGTCGGCCGTGATGACGAACGTCGACGCACAATCCTCGATCCGCCCGGCAAGCGCATCCGGCGAGAAGCCGCCGAAGACGACGGA
>JBCBJG010000368.1:0-2327 GCA_038523655.1 Pseudomonadota bacterium
CCAATTCCTCGCGTTCTTTGCGTGGAATGCGGGGCTGGCGCGCGGCGGCGTCGCCCGGGTCGGTCAGCTTCAGCTGCTCCAGACATTCGTGACGCTCGCAGGCGCGGCGTTGCTGCTCGGCGAAGAACTGACCGTGTTTCATCTCGGGTTCGCGCTTCTCGTCGTAGCGATCGTCGCAATCGGCAAGCGGATGGCGGTTGCGCGGCCCGCGGCCCGACGCTGAGCGGACCCCCAGCACAGATCGTGGCCGAGGCCGATCCTGAGCCGGGCTCAAGCGGGCAATGTGCGAACGCGCCAATTTGCGATGCGTCTGTGGTCAATCTTCCGACTTTGTCTTCAACGCATTTCGTTGCTAGGTTGACGCTTGCGTTAACCAGAAAGCGTCGGTCATTTCTCGACACGGCGCCGGCATCGTTTGGAGGGAGGAAACGCACATGAAACGGGTTCTGACACTTGCGGCAGGCGCGGCAGCACTGGTCCTGGGTGGCACGCTGGAGATGGCGGAAGCCGCGTCGCCGAACGGGAAGTGGAAACGGCCATCGACCGGCGCGACGTACCGGGTATTCGGCTGCGGCGGTGGCATCGGCCTGAAAGTCCTTTCGCATCCGAAAAAGCAGTGGGTCGGCAAGACGCTCTCGTGCGGTGCGAAAAAGGTCAAAGGCAACCAGTGGAAGGGCAACCTGACGTCGACCGACAACGGGCAGACCTACACGGGCTACATGACCCTCGTCGGTGCCAATTCGCTGAAACTCGAGGGCTGCGTGCTCGGTGGCGCGATCTGCCAGGGCGAGACGATGAAGCGGGTCAAGTAGCGGCTCAAACCGCGCCGGTCGCGACGCACGGTGCCCCGGCGCTGTGCACGACCAGCAACCGCAACATATCGAAGATCGAGGCCCGGCCATTGCGCCGGGCCTTTTCTTTGGGCACGACTTTGGGAGGCACACGCAGCAAGGAGCCGTTGGCATGTTTAATCCGAAACTCATCGAGCTCGCGCAGGGCATGATCGCGGCAAACGCCGCCGGAGCAGAGGCGACACAGACCTTCGTGACGGAGCACTATGCCGATGACGTCGTCTCGGTCGAGGCGCTCGACATGGCACCCGATGCAGAAGCCGGCGGCGGACGCGAGGCGCATGGCAAGGACGCGATCTTCGCCAAGCATGCGTGGTGGGATAGCGCGTTCGAGACGCACGACACATCGACGGAAGGCCCCTTTCTTCACGGGGACGACCAGTTCACACTCGTGTTCTCACTCGATGCGACCAATAAGGCGACGGGGGAGCGGAATAAGATGCGCGAAGTCGGGCTCTATACCGTGCGGGATGGAAAGATCGCGCGGGAGGAATTTTTCTACGCGCTCGACTAGCGTTACGCCGCCGCGGGTGAATGCGCGAGCGTAGTTAAAAGGTACGGCAGTGCAGCCTGGGGAGGAAAACGTGCTGCAATCGAGTGATGGACGGACGCGGAGTCTCGTCAGCGACATGGACGGCGCGGGGTGGGACTACGGTCTGCAGCGCCACCCGTATCACGAGATCGAACGCCCGATGGGGCCGCATTACTGCGTCTACAATCGCCGGCTGATGGCCGTCTGCTTCGATCACTTCTCGACCGAGGATGGGTACTGGCTGCTGCGCCAGAAAGCCGCCGTGCTCAACACCGGCGAGCTTCCTCTCCAGTTCAAGGGGCCGGATGCCGAGCGGCTGCTGAACCGGCTGTTCACGAAGAATATCGCTGCACTTAAACCCGGGCGATGCGCGTACGGGCTGCCGTGTTTCGAGGACGGCGGGTTGATCACGGACGGGGTGCTGCTGCGCCTTGAAGCCGACCGGTTCTGGTATGTGCAGGCGGACGGAGATTTTTATGCCTGGGCGCGCGCGCACGCGGCGGGGCTCGATGTCGAGATCAGCGATCCGCGGGTGTTCGTCTCGCAGGTGCAGGGGCCGAATGCTCTGCGCATCCTCGATGCCGCCTGCGATAACGGGATACCGGACCCGTTCGGCTACTTCGCGATGCGGCGCGTGCGGATCGGCGGGCAGGACGTTGTCATCACACGGACCGGCTACACCAACGAGCTGGGCTTCGAATTCTACATCGAGCCACAGCATGACGCCGCCGCGCTTTGGGAAACGATCCGCACCGCGGGCGCGCCGTTCGGCATTGGTATCCACGGGCTCGATGCGATGAATATTCGCCGGATCGAGGCCGGCATCCTGAACGCCGGCTACGACTTTGATCTGACGACCAATCCGTTCGAGGCCGGGTTCGGGCGCTTCGTCGATATGGACACGGACTTTATCGGTCGCGATGCGATCGCCGCCGCGTCGCAGG
>JBCBJG010000369.1:0-2308 GCA_038523655.1 Pseudomonadota bacterium
ATCGCGTTCGGTGGCGGGCGCGTCGCCGGCTGGGTCACGGGCGGTCTCGCCCCGTCCTTCTCGCACCAGGTCGACGAAAATTTCCTCGAGTGAGCTTTGCGACGTGCGCAAGTCACGAAAGCCAACCCCCGCATCGCGCAGTGCCGCAAGCAGTCCGGTGATCCCGGTACGCTCGCTGCGGGTGTCATAGCTGTAGACGATCTCGCACCCGTCCTCGCCGAGCGTAAGATCGTAGGCGGCGAGCGCCGGCGGCAACGCGCTGATGGGCTCGCTGAGCTGCAACACCAGCTCCTTGCGCCCCATCTTCTGCATCAACTCGGCGGTCTGCTCGACGAGCATCAGTTCACCGGCCTGGATCACGCCGACCCGGTCGGACATCTCCTCGGCTTCCTCGAGGTAGTGCGTCGTCAAGACGACCGTCACGCCGGCATCGGCAAGCCCGCGCACGACATCCCACATCGACTGCCGCAGTTCGACATCGACGCCGGCCGTCGGCTCATCGAGAAACAGAACCTGCGGTTCGTGCGACAATGCCTTGGCGATGAGCACCCGCCGCTTCATCCCGCCGGAGAGCGCCATGATCCGCTCGTCGCGTTTGTCCCAGAGCGAGAGCTGGCGAAGCGTCTTCTCGATGTGCGCTGGGTCCGGCGCCATGCCGAACAACCCGCGCGAGAACGAGACGGTGTTCCAGACACTCTCAAATGCATCTGTCGTCAGCTCTTGCGGGACCAGACCGATCCGCCGCCGGGTCTCCCGGAAATCCTCGATGATATCGAACCCATCGACCGTCGCGCTTCCGGAGGTCGGCATCACGATCCCGCAGACGATGCTGATCAACGTGGTCTTGCCTGCCCCGTTGGGGCCGAGCAGCGCAAAGATCTCTCCCGCCTCGACGTCGAGCGACACGCCTTTCAGCGCGACGAAACCGCTGTCGTACGTTTTGCGAAGATCACGGATGGAGAGAACGGGAGCCATGCGGGCGCATATGAACGTGTGCTTCGGCGAGGTCAACGCGCCCTCGGAACCCAAGCGTCGAAGCGCGGAACTAACCGCACCAGAGCGATCTTTCCTCATGGCGGGCGGAGAGGCGCCAGGCGGAGATGAGGACCGGGCAGATGGCGTGGCAGGCGATCGAAAACCGCGCACTACGCGCCGCCGGGCTCGACCGCATTGACCGTGATGATCTTTCAATTCGACGCGCACGCTGCGGGCGAGGTTTCCGGTATCTGCAGGGTGAGCAACCGGTTCGCCGGCCCAAGACACTCGCGCGCCTGAAAACGCTCGCCGCGCCGCCGGCATGGTCGGATGTACGGTATGCATCGCGCCGTAATGCCCACCTGCAATGCATCGGCATCGATACACGGGGCCGCGCGCAATACATCTACCACCCGCGATGGGAAACCGTCCGCAACGCCGTGAAGCGCGCGCGGCTCAAACGCTTTGGACGCGCGCTGCCGAGGATCCGTGATGCCGTCGCCGCTGAGCTGGCTGCGCCAACATCGGCCCGCACGCTCGCCGCCGCAGCCGCCGTCCGCCTCATCGATCTAACGCAGATCCGCATCGGCAACGAAACCTATCTCGCCCGGGACGGCACACACGGCGCCTCGACGCTCAGGCCGCGGCATGTCGAATGCCGCGCGGGGAAAATATTTCTCCGGTTTATCGGAAAAGGCGGCAAGCACATCGAGGCCGAAGCGCAGGACAGAGCCCTCGCCCGCTGGATCGACCGGTTCGCGGAGACCGGAGGCGGTCGCCTCTTCGACATTGCGTTGGACGGCGAGACGGTTCGCCTCACCGCCGAGGACGTGAACGCGTTCGTCGGCGCGCATGGCGGACGCGGCATCTCGGCGAAGGATTTTCGGACCTTCGCGGCATCGTCCATGGCGATCGCCGGCCTCGCGGTTGCCCCACCACCAGAGAGCGAACGGGGCCGAGGCCGCATGCTCAACTCCGTCGCGCGCACGATCGTCGCGCAGCTCAACAATACCCCCGCCGTCGTGCGCGCGAGTTACATCCACCCGGACATCATCGAGGCATGGACGAAGGGTGAACTGCGCCCCGGGCTCGTGAAAGGACGTCGCCGCCGCGGCCTCGACCGCGATGAAACGGCGCTCATGCGGTTCTTGTCAGCGCACAAGGTGACGCCCGCCTGAGGCTAAGATTGGCGGATTACTCGAATGGCGGTTGGCAGGTCGCACAAAAGAACGCCCGCCGCCCTGCGATCTCGACCCGCTCGATCGGCCCCTCGCAGCGTGGACACGACGGCTTGTTGAAGATGTTCGTCCGTTCGCGGTAGCGCAGCCGTGAC
>JBCBJG010000370.1:0-2223 GCA_038523655.1 Pseudomonadota bacterium
GTCGCCGCCGGAGCCGCCCTCGGCGCCGGCCGTTCGTTCGCGTTCTTCGCAGTGCTGTCGGTCGTGACCCTGGCGCTCGGCGGCTGGCTCACCTCACTCGGACTGGGGGAGTGGTACGACGCGCTCGAGAAGCCGCCGTTCCAGCCCGCGCCGTGGGTGTTCACCCCGACCTGGACCGTGATCTTCGCGCTCCTGGCGTACGCGACGTGGCGCGTCGCGAGCGGCGAGGGGCGCAAGACGGCGGCGCTCGGGTTGTACTGGCTCCAGCTCGTCCTGAACGCCGGCTGGTCGCTCTTCTTCTTCACGCTGGCGAGGCCGGATCTCGCGCTCGTGGAGATCGCCGTGCTCGACGCCGTCGTGCTCGCCATGGTCGTCGCCTACGGCCGTCTCGACCGGCGCGCGGGTGCGTGCATCGTCCCGTACGCGCTCTGGCTCGGCCTCGCGACGGCGATCAACGTCTGGATCGTGCGGGTCAACTGACGGGGGCGGAGCGCGGAGCGGTGGCTCGCGGGGTCGGCAGAATTGGGTGACGATGGTTGAGACTGAGTCGCAATCGCAATAGGGTGATCGGCGAACTGCCGCGGCGCAAAGTGTGCGAGCCATTCACGCTCCCATTCGCGCTCGGGCAGCAGCGCCACCTCAAGCTCGGGCAAGGTGCCGAGTGCGCCGACCAGCGAAAGCCCTATCCCTTCAAGAGCCAAGTTGTCCGGAAAAAGTGCTGTCAGTCGCGCATCCGCCCACAGGGGGACCTCTCCGGGCTGCGGTTCTAGGATCGGCTGGTCCGCGGCATCGGTGTAGCTCAGCGCGGCAGCGCCAGCATCGAGTAAGACACGTTCAATCGTATCGGTGTCGTGGTCGCCGACCCGCAGAGTGATTTGCTGCCAGCCCACGCTGCAACTACAGTCCCAGACGTTTTTCTAGGTAGTGGATATCGGTGCCGCCCGCCTGAACTGCGCCGTGCAGCAGGATCTCCTGATGCAGCGCGACGTTTGTCTTGATGCCCTCGATCACGAACTCATCCAATGCCCCGCGCATACGGGCGATCGCGACATCACGATTGTGGGCGTGAACGATTAGCTTGCCGATCATCGAGTCGTAATTCGGTGGCACGCGGTAGCCGTTGTACACGTGACTGTCGACGCGCACACCAGGCCCGCCAGGCGGGTGCCACTGTGTCACCGTGCCCGGCGATGGCATGAACGTCTTCGGGTCTTCTGCGTTGATGCGGCACTCGATTGCATGACCGCGAATATGAATATCGCTCTGGTTGAAACTCAGCTTTTCGCCAGACGCAATTTTGAGTTGTTCCCGCACGATGTCGATGCCGGTCACCATTTCTGTAACCGGATGCTCAACCTGAAGACGTGTATTCATTTCGATGAAGAAGAACTCGCCGTCCTGGAATAGAAACTCAAACGTGCCCGCGTTGCGATAACCCATTTCCTGGCAGGCGCGAGCGCAGCGCTCGCCCATCTCGTCACGAAGTGCGGGGTCGAGTCCGGGAGCCGGTGCTTCTTCAATGACCTTTTGGTGACGCCGCTGCATGGAACAATCGCGCTCCCCGAGATGTACCGCGTTGCCATGCTCATCGGCGATGACTTGAAACTCGATATGCCGCGGGCGCTCCAGAAACTTCTCCATGTAAACCTGCGGGTTTCCGAAAGCAGCTTCAGCCTCAGCGCGAGTCAGGTTGATAGCGTTGACCAGCGATGGTTCATTGTGCACGACGCGCATGCCGCGACCGCCACCGCCACCAGCGGCCTTGATGATGACCGGGTAGCCGATATCGCGTGCAACACGGATGTTCTCATCCGGGTCGTCGCCCAGTGGGCCGTCACTGCCGGGCACCGTCGGTACGCCCGCTGCTTTCATCGCCTTAATCGCAGCAACCTTGTCACCCATGGTGCGGATCGTAGCTGCGCGAGGTCCGATGAATTTGAAACCGCTCTTCTCGACGCCCTCGGCGAAGTCGGCGTTCTCCGAAAGGAACCCGTAGCCCGGATGAATGGCCACCGAATCTGTGACTTCCGCCGCACTGATGATAGCTGCCTTATTCAGGTAGCTGTCGGTGGAGGGTGCGGGTCCGATGCAGACCGTTTCGTCGGCGAGCAACACGTGCTTAAGGTTGCTGTCGGCCGTCGAGTAGACCGCAACAGTCTTGATGCCCAGCTCGCGACACGCGCGCAATACACGCAGCGCGATTTCGCCGCGGTTGGCGATAAC
>JBCBJG010000371.1:0-2217 GCA_038523655.1 Pseudomonadota bacterium
CCTTCCGTAACCGGCCCTGGCGCAACCGGGCGCGGCGGCACCGCGGACAGCCCGCTCGTCGTACGCTGCGTGGAGACTGCCAACTGCACCGAACGCCGGCCGCTGACCGACCCACCGCGCCGCCCGGACATGCTGCTGCTGCACTACACGGCGATGGCGTCGGCCGAGCGCGCCATCCACTGGCTGACCACCCCTGAGAGTGGCGTCTCGTGTCATTACGTCGTCACCGAAGAGGGCGAGATCGTCCAACTCGTGCCCGAAGCGTTGCGCGCCTGGCATGCGGGCGTCGCGTTCTGGCGTGGCGAAGAAGATATTAATTCAGCATCGATCGGGATCGAAATCGCCAACCCAGGGCCGGGAGAAGTGGGAGAAGAATTCCCCCCGCGCCAAATGCAGGCGGTGCGTGACCTCGCGCGCGATATCTGTGCCCGAAACGCGATACCGCCCGCGCGCGTGCTGGCGCATTCCGACGTCGCACCAGGGCGCAAGACCGATCCGGGGCCGCTGTTCGATTGGCGTTGGCTCGCGGCTGAGGGCGTTGGGCTTTGGCCGGCAGCGATTCATCGCCCCGAGCAAGCGGACTGCCGCATCGCCGATCTTCAGCGGCAGCTCGCCGAAATCGGCTATCACATAGTGATCACCGGCGTTATTGATCCGCAGACACAAACGGTCACGGATGCGTTCCGGCTGCATTGGGGGCCTGCGGTCGCGGAGCAAAATTCTTCAATGCACGCGCCTTCGCGCCCAACGGATATGTCCGACGCCGCGCAGACTCTCCCCGACGTCTCGGCCCCACCGCAGGATGACACCCCGAAGCTTGACGAAGCGTCGCCGCTCACTGATCCGGTGATCGCCGCGCGTATCCGAGACGTCTGGGCAGCGCTGGCCGCCGTCGCGTAACGCGCGGCCCGACGAAAATCGAGCCAGATTAGTCGCGGGTGCGCTGAGCGCGGAGAATTATCCGCCCCACGTCGCGACAAACTCGATACGACGGTTACGTGCCCGACCGGTGTCAGTCGCATTGCTCGCGATCGGGCGTTCCTCACCGTAGCCGCGCGCGCTCAGCCGGTCCGCCGAGATCCCGTTTTCACGCAGGAACTGCGCGACCGACCGTGCCCGCCGCATGCTGAGCTTCTCGTTGTAGGAAGACCGGCCGCGATTGTCCGTATGACCGGCAATTTCCACCTGCGTCTCCGGACACCGCCGCGCGACGAACACGAGGCGTTCGAGCAGCGGCTTGCTCCGCTCCTGGATTTTCGCGCTATCCGTCGAGAAGGTGATCGTGTTGTCGTCGAGTAGTGCCGCCATGTAGTCCTGGCATTCGTCGGCATCGATGCGCTCACGTCCTTCAAGCGCCGCGATATCGAAGGTCGGGCGCACCACGGCACTCGCCACCTCGATCCGCTCCGGCGCATCGCACACACCGCTCTGACGACGCCGGACGATGTCGCCCCAGCGGTTCAGCAGCAGCGCGAACTCCTTGCGGTTCCGGCAGGCCGCAGCCCGGTACCATGGCAGCTCGGTATCGTTGAAGCGGATACGATAGTAGCGACGGCGCTCGAGAAGACGACCAACGGCATCGGCGGAGAGGGCGTTTTCACCGTCGACTTCGCGGCAGTCGCCGACCCGTCGCCGATCCGTCACCGCACCATAGCTGTTGAGGGACACTTCGATCCGGCGCGGTCCCTTACAACCGAGCACGGCATAGGAAGGCGCGGTCCCATCGCGGACCTCGACCCGGTTGAACCCGAGGCCTTCGACGATCGCGCGCAGGCGATCGCCCGACAGCCGGCGCGCCTCTTCCTCACGTTCGCCGCGCCGCAGACAACGCCCGATCCGCTCACGCAGGGTGATGTCGCCGCGGCGATTCATGCGCAGACGATACTGCGTGCTGCGAAGACAGCCGTCCGCCACATACACCGGCAGCTCCGGGTCGCTGAACGCCACCTGCTGATACCCAAGACCTGCGAGCACCAGACCGGCATCGCGAACATTCATACCGTATCCGGGGGTATCCGCCCGCTGCCTCTGCGTACGGTCTCCGGGAATGACTTCGCGGCGGCGTTCGTCCCGCGCGCGCCGATCCGCGCGCTCAGAATCACGCCGTTCGTCACGCACATCATCATCGCGAAATCTGCGGTCGCGTTGCTCGCCTGCTCTCTCGGAGACCCGCGAACGCGGCATTCGCGGAGGAGAAGGGCGCTCGTCGGCCCGATC
>JBCBJG010000372.1:0-2184 GCA_038523655.1 Pseudomonadota bacterium
CCTGGGCGGCGGCTACATCGCGGAAATCGACGATCGGACTGTACGCTTCACCGTACCGGACTACGGGATACTCGTCGCGCGCAGCACAGGTCGGGACGTGGTGGTCGAAAGGCCGTCCGGCGCACTACCGTCCTGGCTGCAGATCTCGGAAAACAAGTTCGATGCCCGCCCGACCATCGGCCGTCGCGTCCAGGTTTCCCGCAACAAAATCGAGGTCCACCGCTATTTCGGGGGCTGGGAAAACTTTTTCTTCCCCTTCAACTCGGAGCTGCGCACCTACACGACCGGCGGCCTGTTGGCGCTCGCGCAATCCGGCGAGCGGCTGAACCCAGAGATGGCGAACTGGCGGTATATTCTCCACACCTTTTGGCAAAATCCGGACTGGCAGCACGGGGAAATCGCCGTGGCGCTGTTCGAGACCATCCTGATGGCGGTTCTGGGTACGCTCACGGCTGTGATCGTCGGTCTCCCGCTCGCCTTCCTCGCCGCGTCAAACTTCACACCCCTCGGTGCGCTGCGTTTCGCCGTCCGGCGCCTGTTTGACTTCCTTCGCGGCATTGACATGCTGATCTGGTCATTGATTTTCATCCGCGCGTTCGGTCTCGGCCCGCTGACCGGTGCGCTCGCGATCGCGTTCACCGACACCGGCACACTCGGCAAACTTTTCTCCGAAGCGCTCGAGAACATCGACAACAAGCAGGTCGACGGTGTGACCTCGACCGGTGCCTCGCGGTTGCAACGCTATCGCTTCGGCGTCATTCCGCAGATCCTGCCTGTCCTCGTGTCGCAGGGACTTTATTATCTCGAGTCCAACACCCGTTCGGCGACCGTGATCGGCGCGCTCGGCGCGGGCGGCATCGGTCTGGTACTCGTTGAAACCATGCGCACCTCGCGCGACTGGGAGAACACGATGTACATCGTCCTTCTCACCGTCATCGTCGTCATCGCCATGGACGCCGCTTCAGGCTGGCTCCGCCGTCGGCTGATCGCGAGCGGTAGCGCCTAGGCGCTGCGCATGCTCGGCCTCGCTGGCAGCAGCTCGTGCTGCAGGGATGCTGGTCATTCGGTTGCGTGATGGCAGGCGACGTGGGTGGATGCGACCCGTCGCATTTCCGGCGAGCGCTCGCGGCACAGGTCTGTCGCGTGCGGGCAGCGGGGGTGGAAGGCACAGCCGGAGGGCGGGTCGATCGGGTTCGGGATCTCGCCAATCGGAGGCGGCACATCACGGCCGAAGGTGTCCGTGCGCGGCGCGGCTGCCAGCAACATTTGCGTGTACGGATGCTTCGGAGCGTCAAACAGTGCGTCCCGCTCGGCCTCCTCGATCAGCCCGCCGAGATACAGAACCCCGACCCGCTGCGCCATGTACCGGACGACTGACAAATCGTGGCTGATGAAGAGATAGGCGAGCCCAAGATCGCGCTGGAGATCGCGCATGAGATTGAGGACTTGCGCCTGCACGCTCACATCCAGCGCAGATGTTGGCTCGTCGCAGACGATGAATGCCGGATCGGAGGAGAGCGCCCGCGCGACGGCAATCCTCTGGCGCTGCCCGCCGGAGAACTGGTGCGGGTATTTTTCTCCGTCCGCCGCGCTGAGCCCGACCATATCGAGCAGTTCGGCAACGCGTTGGTCGTGATCGCGTTCTGGATGCATGACGCGCCCGGGCTCGGCGATGATATCGCGCACGCGCCAACGCGGGTTCATCGAGGCGAACGGGCTTTGAAAGATCATTTGCATCCGCACGTCCGGCGCAGCGTGGACTGCACCCGACGTCGGCTCCAAAAGACCGACGATCATTTTCCCGATCGTGGATTTCCCGGAACCGGATTCACCGACGAGCGCGTAGACACCGCGGGCCGGCACCCCGAACGTCACGTCCTTGACGGCTGTCAGGTGCTGGCGCGGCGCGCCTTCCAGGACCCGATTGAGCCAGGGCTTGGAGACATCGAACACCTTCGTCAGGTGCTCGACCGCCACGATGCTCGTTTCATCGGGCGTTAGAGCGTCGATGGAGGCCGGGCCATCTTCAGATGCGGAGCCGTCGGGGGACATCGATGTATCGGAGGTCGAGCACCTGACGAAGGTGTTCGATGTCTCCAAACCCTGGCTCAACCGGGTCCTGGAAGGCGCGCCGCGCCAGCACCTGACAGCCGTCAAGGACGTGACGTTCGGGGTGCCGGCCCG
>JBCBJG010000373.1:0-2168 GCA_038523655.1 Pseudomonadota bacterium
ACAGCTGGAACTGGTACAGTAACGCCCGTCGAGTCGGCCCGCCGCGAGAGGCGCGCCACACATCCGCAAAACCGATCCCGAATCGCGAGAGGACACCCGATGTTCCCGACGCCCCGCGCTGACCTCGCGCCGAACACGGCCGAGTTCGAATGCCTGCCTCAGGTCAAGCCGACCGGTTTCCGCGAATACGACGCCCGCTGGCTGTTCCCGCAGGAAATCAATCTCATGGGCATGCAGGCGATCGGCCTCGGCGTTGCCGAGCTGTTTCGTCGACGCGGCGTGCCGGCGCGGATCGTCGTCGGCCATGATTTTCGCGGCTATTCGTCCTCGATCAAGAGCGCGCTCATGTCCGGTCTGCTTGCCGGGGGCATGGAGGTGCACGACATCGGCCTCGCGCTGTCGCCCATGGCGTACTTAGCGCAGTTCGACCTCGAGGTCGAAGGTGTCGCCATGGTCACCGCCAGCCACAATGACAACGGCTGGACCGGGATCAAGATGGGGATGAACCGGCCGGTCACGTTCGGCCCAGACGAAATGAGCGAGCTCAAGGAAATCGTCCTGACCGGCAAGGCCCAACCAGCTGATCAGGCGGGACGCTACATTTTCATCCCCGACTACGCGGATCGCTACAAGGCAAGTCTGACCGATCGTCCGCAGCTCTCCCGCCACCTCAAAGTCGTCGCCGCCTGCGGTAACGGCACCGCCGGCTTCATCGCACCGGACGTGCTCCGCGCCGTCGGGTGCGAGGTGATCGAGCTGAACACCGATCTCGACCACACATTCCCGAACCACAATCCAAACCCTGAAGACCTGAAGATGCTCCATGCAGTACGCGACGCCGTGCTCGCGCATGCTGCAGATGTCGGGCTCGCCTTCGATGGCGATGGCGACCGCTGCGGCGTCGTCGACAACACGGGAGAAGAAATCTTCGCGGACAAGGTCGGCGTGTTGCTGGCGCGCGATATCTCGGGACAGCATCCGGGCGCCAAGTTCGTCGTCGACGTCAAGTCCACAGGCCTTTTCCTGACCGATCCCGTTCTCAAGGCGAACGGCGCAGAGACGACCTATTGGAAAACCGGTCACAGCTACATCAAGCGTTACAATCACGAGAACGGCACCCTCGTCGGCTTCGAGAAGTCGGGGCACTTCTTTTTCTCCCCACCACTCGGCCGGGGGTATGACGATGGTCTGGTCGCCGCACTCGCTGTTTGCGACATGCTCGACCGCAATCCCGAAGCGTCGATGAGCGAGCTACGCGCGCAACTCCAGACGACCTTCCAGTCGCCGACGATGTCTCCGCACTGTGATGACGAGAAAAAATATGCGGTCGTGGAACGCGCCGTTACGCACTTCAGCGCCCGTGCCGAACAGGGCGACGCGTTGGCCGGTCAGGCCGTGCGTGACGTAAATACCGTCAACGGCATTCGCATCACCCTCGCGGACGGCACGTGGGGTCTGTTGCGCGCCTCCTCGAACAAGCCGGAGCTCGTCGTCGTCGTCGAAAGCCCGACCTCGGAAGCGGCGCGAAACGCAATCTTCGATGAGATTGACGCATTTTTGCAGAACGAGCCGGATGTTGGCGAATACAATCAGAAGCTTTGACGGCAGCGCAGGTAGATTGAAGCGTCATTCGCATGTGCCGCCGGCAAGCCGCCCAACCTAGAGCAGCATTTCCGGAATGTGCCGGAAGACGCCGGATATGACGTAAACGCCAGAAAAAGGTTGCAGCACCACCCAACTACAAGCGTACACTGAGCAGTGTAAACTTTTGTGTTTGGAGGTTGGTGAATGCGTATCTTTATTTTCGTCGTCGCAATGATGCTCGGTACCATGACCGGCGCAGCGGCCCAGGACGCCTGCACGCAGCTGCGCCAGGGGTCGGCAGAACTCGATTCCGAGCGCGCAAAACTCTGCGCCGAGTATCCAGGAACCTGCAGTTTCCTCGCCGCCGCAGAAAAAGAACTCCAGAAATGCTCGGGCGAGGCGTGCGCCGGACCGCTGATGGTTGCTGTTGGCGGTTGCGCATTGGTGATCGGCTGGGAGCACTGCAACTACGTGGCGCAACGTTTTTCCGCGATGCAGTCGCGTCGTGTGCGGATCCAGACTATCGCGAAGACGCATAGCTGCCTGCTGTTCTGAGCGTCGACGTCGCCGCATGCTCGGGTGCC
>JBCBJG010000374.1:0-2151 GCA_038523655.1 Pseudomonadota bacterium
GGGAGCGTGACTACGGCGCGGAGGGAGCACAGGCGATCATGCGCGCTCACCTCAGTGAGGCAGCGATTGATCTGACGCCACGTGATGCAGAAGCGAGCGTGCCTGACGGGCTCGAGGTGACACCTCTGGCGAACGGGAGTAGGCGCCTCGCATCCGGCGGCGCGATCACCGCGCTGCCCGGCTTCTCCGACGGTGCCTGGTGGGTTCAGGACGCCGTAGCCTCCCTACCGGCGCGGTTGCTCGGAGATGTACAGGGCAAGCGTGTGCTCGATGCGTGCGCGGCACCTGGAGGAAAAACACTCCAGCTCGCCGCCGCGGGTGCGCAGGTCATATCGGCGGACATCTCGTCGAAACGGTTGCGGCGGGTGCGAGAAAACCTGGCTCGGACCAATCTCACTGCCGAGGTCGTCCGCGCGGATCTGACGACCTATGCGCCCGACACCCCTTTCGATGCGATCCTGCTCGATGCGCCGTGTTCGGCCACGGGGACCATTCGTCGGCATCCGGACATTCCGTTTCTCAAGACCGAAGCGGATATTAATACGCTGGTCGAGTTGCAGGCGCGCCTCATCCGTCATCTCGCGACGCTCGTGCAGCCGGGGGGGCGGATGGTCTACTGCGTCTGTTCTTTGCAAAAAGTGGAAGGCGAGGCGCAGGTATCTTCTTTCCTCGACGACACACCGGAATTCACCCGGGTCGCGGTGCCCGAGTTACTCGGGCAAGTGATCGCAGCTTCGCCGGACGACATATCGGCGCCGGCCAGCGACGCGTTCGTCTTCGACGGGCGGCTGCCGGGTGCTGCCGTCACCGCGCAAGGCGATCTGCGAACCCTGCCGAGCATGGCGATGCCAACCATGAATGACAGCGCGGGCGGCAGCGCGGGCAGCGGGATGGCGCGCGGAGTGGACGGATTTTACGCCGCGATCCTGGAGCGAGCGGGATAACCGAACGGCCACCCTTTAGCCGCGATCGGTTGTGCTACGTAGGTCACATCGACAATGCCGGAGGGGGCGCAGGTGTCGGACACCGGATCAAGCGCGACGGGTGAGCTTGCGGGCAACGGGCTCGGGCGAATAGCGGACGGCGCAGCCGGGCCGCCCGCAACCGGCGTCTCATCGACCCTCCGCCGCATCGGCGCACGGGCATGGCCCTTCTCGCGTGGCATCCGTAGCGCGCGCGGAGGCGATCGACTGCTCCTCGTCCCGCAATCACTCCGCACGCTCGATCCGAGCTTCAAGACCGAGCTTGATAGCGGCTGTCTTGGCCTTGCGGGATCGGTTGCCGCCTACGGTGGGGGCTCGCCGTTCGCGATCCTGCCGCCGACGGATGCGTGGGCGCGGGCGCTGCACAATTTCTCTTGGCTGTCACACCTGCGCGCGAGCGATGAGGAGGCGGCGCGGGATCTTGCCGAGGAATGGGTGCACGCGTGGATCGCGCAGCATCGCACGTCGAAAGGGATCGCCTGGGAAGATACCGTCGCAGCGCGACGGCTGATCAACCTTCTGGCCAACAGTGCGTTCGTGCTCGCAGAACCCGACGCCCGCCTGCACGCAACCTATCTCGACCTCGTCAACCGACACCTGACGTTCCTGCACGCGCGGCTTTCGATGCGGCCGGCCAGCCTCGAGACACTCACGGTTGCGACCGCGACACTCTATGGCGCGCTGTGCATTGCTGAACAGGAGGGGATCGTCGATGCGATTACCCCCCTATTCTGCGATTTGCTGGTGCGCGAAATTCTGCCGGACGGGTCATCGGTCAACCGCGAAGCGACGGCGATTGTCGAGTTGCTCCTCGATCTGCTGCCGCTGGAGCGTTGTTTTACCTCCCGCGATTTCGCAGCGCCCGAGGCGCTTCGATCGGCGATTGCTCGGGCCATCCGTTATGTCGACCACATGCGGCTCGGCGACGGCATGCTCGCTCGCTTCAACGGGGTTGGTCCGACCTGGCCGGACCGCCTCGCCGCCGTTCTCGCCTACCGCGACGTGATGAACCCGCCCATCGAGGAGGCGCGGTACTCGGGCTATGTGCGCCTTGCGCGGGGCGCGAGCACGGCGATCGTCGATGTCGGCGTGCCACCGCCGTTCGAAGCGAGCGCATCAGCCCATGCCGGATGCCTGTCGTTCGAATTCAGCGCAGGCACCGCACCGA
>JBCBJG010000375.1:0-2063 GCA_038523655.1 Pseudomonadota bacterium
AGATCGTGATCGAGACCGCAGCCGGTCGCGTGCCCGTGATCGCCGGTGCAGGCTCGAACAACACGCTTGAATCGATCGATTTCGCCAAGCACGCCGAAAGTGCCGGCGCCGACGGCCTGATGGTCGTGACGCCGTACTACAACAAGCCGAACCAGCCGGGCCTGATCGCCCACTTCAGCGCGGTTGCCGACGCCACGTCGCTCCCGATCCTGATCTACAATATTCCTCCCCGTTCGATCATCGACATGACCGATGATACGATGGCCGAACTCTACACGGCGCACGACAACATCGTCGGCGTGAAGGATGCGACGGCTGACATCACCCGTATCTCGAAAATGCGCGGCCTCGTCGACGACAAGTTTGCTTTTCTCTCCGGCGAAGATCCGACCGTGCTTGGTTTCATGGCCCATGGGGGCCATGGGATGATCTCGGTGACGGCCAATGTCGCGCCGCGGGAGTGCGCTGCGTTCATGGCCGCCTGTCAGGAAGGTGATTTCAAGACTGCGCTCGAGTGGCAGGATCGCCTGATGCCGCTGCACGTTGCGATGTTTGCCGAACCGAGCCCGGCGCCCGCAAAGTACGCGCTGTCGGTCCTCGGTCGGATGCGCGACGAGGTTCGCTCGCCGCTGGTGGGGGTCAGCGCAGAGACTGCGCGCCAGATTGAGGAAGCGCTGGCGTTTGCCGGGCTGACCAACGCGGCGGCGGCTGCCAGCGCTTAATGGTGCGCGGGCGCTTCTGCGCACACCTGCTGCTGATCCAACATCATGGCGAAACAGCCGACCCCAGCCCCCTCGAAGATCATCGCCGAGAACCGCAAGGCACGGCACGAATACTTCATCGAGGATACCTTCGAGGCCGGGCTCGTCCTGCTCGGCACGGAAGTCAAGTCGCTGCGCACCGGCAAGGCGAACATTGCGGAAAGTTATGCATCCGTCGAAGGCGACGAGATCGTCCTGATCAACGCGAATATTCCTCCACATCAGCAGACCGGCAGCTTCGACAATCACGATCCACGCCGGCACCGCAAACTGCTGCTTCACCGCAAGCAGATTTCCCGCCTGATCGGCGCCATCCAGCGTGAGGGCATGACGATCATACCGCTGCGGCTTTATTTCAATGAGCGCGGGATGGCGAAGCTCGAACTCGGGCTCGCCAAAGGCAAGAAGCTGCACGACAAACGCCAGACCCAGCGCGATCGCGACTGGAACCGGCAGAAGCAGCGATTGTTGAAGGAGCGGGGCTAGGGGCCGCGCATCGCAGACGCCATCAGGTCGCGCGCGGTATGTCGATGTAGGCACGCGCGATGACGAGCGACCGTGACAAGGATAGCACCGATCTCGCGGAAGATCGGACGGACTGGGCGGAAGACCGAACGGTCCTCGCGAACGAGCGGACATTCGCCGGCTGGATGCGCACCGGCATGAGCGCGGTCGCCATCGGCATCGGTATCCACGCCATCTTCAAGGCAACCGAGCCGACCTGGCTCGCCAAGGTCGGTGCGCTTGCCTTCATCGCGATCGGGATCCTGATCTTCTTTGTCGCGCGCACGGCGGCCTGCAAGATGATCGCACGGCTCAATGCGCATACCGCCGAGCCGGTGACAGGCGGCCGGCTCACGTTGATCGCCACCGCCTTCGCGATCGCCTCGGGCTTCGTCGGTGTGATCCTCTGGGTTATTTAGACGGACTGGAGAAAAACCAGTCTGCCACTTGGCCGCGGAGCCATCCACTCACCGGCCGAGGATCAGTTCTTCCCGCCGAAGAAATACTCGAGCACCGACCGCGTCCCATACTGCACCATCTCCTCAACGACCGCGTCGCCAATCTTAGATGCGGCAGAATTGTTCGCACTAGTGGCGGCAACGCGCTGCGACGGTTGGCGAGGATCCGGCGTCGAGAATTCGGCCCAGACGCGTTCTTTTTCTTTCTGGATTTCTTTTTTCAGCTCAGTCGCTTGTTTCGCGTACCGTTTCGCCTTCACGTCATCCTTTGGCACGCCGTCTCCATTGGAGTAAATGTATGCGTAAGCCTCATATAGAAAAACGTCCGACCCAACTGTTC
>JBCBJG010000376.1:0-2007 GCA_038523655.1 Pseudomonadota bacterium
CATCGCCCCGGGCGATGATATCGTCGCCGTTGGCAACTTTTTCGTGGGCGTCGGCGATGGCCGCATCGTCCAAGCAATAGAGTGTCCGGGCGGCTTCTTCGCTTATGTATCCGAGCGCGAGATCGCGTTCGACCGCCGCGCGGCTGCGATCGCTCGGCGCGCCGTAGCCGCCGCCGCCAGGACACGCGAGAAGCACCCGCCCACCGTGGGGGACGAATTGTCGTCCCTTGCCCCGCATCAGCGATCCGTCTTCTCGCTCGAGCACCGTTGATGCGCCATCTCCGCCGCCATCGCGCCCGCGCGCCGGGTGATCAACGCGGTCGAACATGGCGGAAAAATCAAATTCGAATCCCTCGCGCGCGCCGATTTCCATGTGCTGGCCTAGTCCGCCCCGTTGGGCGCCATCGCCGCCGCTGTCCTCACGCAGCTCCTTGCGCCAGATCACAACCGGGCCGGCGTGCTCAGTCGCCTCGACCGGCATGGTCATGACACCGGAGGGAAAAGCGGTGGCGTTCAACCCGTCCAGACCCGGCCGCGCCCCCGAACCGCCAGAGTTGAATGTAAGCACTTCGCTGCGGCCTCCGTCTTCCGGCGGCGGCACATCCGACCGTGGTCGCAGGCTGACCTGGAAGTTGCACAACGCGCCCGCGCCTTCCGCCTGTACGCGTCCAGGGAGAATTTTGGCGAGGGCGTCGAAAACGGTGTCGGGGATCATGTGTCCAATCACGTGGCGCAGACACACGGGTGCCGGGTGGACCGCATTGACGATGCTTCCCTCAGGCGCGCGCACATGGAACGGCGCCAGCGACGCGGCATTGTTCGGGATGTCCGGAGCGATGACGCACTTGAGCGCGTAACAGGCGTAAGCCTTGGTGTAGACGAGCGGCACGTTGATGCCGTGTGCGTCGACCAGCGAGGTGCCTGCGAAATCAGCGACAATACGATCGGCATCGATCTCGAGGCTTACGGCGAGATCGACCGCCGTATCGTAGCCGTCGATCCGCATATGCCCTGTCGCTGTGGTACGCGGGAGCTCGGCGATCCGCTCGATCGTTGCCCGTCGTGACGTCTCGAGAATGAACGCGGCAATGCCGGAGAGATCATCCAGTGCAAACTCGTCCAGCATGTCGATCAGGCGGCGGTGCCCGATCTCGTTGCATGTCGTGAGCGCGAAAATGTCCCCGACGAGTTGATCCGGTTCGCGGACATTCTCGCGCACGATGCGCAGGAGTGTCTGATCGACGTGGCCACGATCGGCGAGCTTCATGATCGGGATTGCGAGGCCTTCCTCATAGACGGATGCGGCATCGGCACCAAAGCCACGCCCGCCGATGTCGACGATATGAGCCGTGCAGGCAAAGAAACCGATTAATCGTTCGGCGCGAAACGACGGTGTGCAAACCGTAATGTCGTGGCGGTGGCCGGTGCCCTTCCATGGGTCGTTAGTGATGTAGACGTCGCCGTCGCAAATATTCTCCGCACCGATGTCGTGGATGAAGTGCGGGACTGCGTCGGCCATCGCATTGACGTGGCCCGGCGTACCGGTCACGGCCTGGGCGAGCATGTTGCCTTGCGGGTCGTAGACCCCGGCCGACAGGTCTCCGGCCTCCCGGACCGAGGTTGAAAAGGCGGTGCGCACAAGCGCCTGCGCCTGTTCTTCCACCACGGAAATCAGCCGGTTCCACATGACCTGCTGTTGGACGGCGACAAGTGCTGACTGCGTCATGCCGAGACCTCCTTGCTCGATGCGGAGCAGCGTTCACGCGTGAGTTCGAGGGTGCCATCCGGCCAACGGCACGCAGCGAAGCCGGCCGGGATAACGATGGTGGTCTCGTCCTCGGTTATGACTGCCGGGCCATCAGCGCGCGCGCCGATATCGAGGTCGTGCCGCGGAAACACGTTTGCCTGCGTCGCCTCCCCGGTCACCGGATCGATCAGACGTCGCACGCCAAGCCGGGTGACACCGCCGGAACTGAGCGGCACCGCAACCCCGGCGGGCACGCGACG
>JBCBJG010000377.1:0-1888 GCA_038523655.1 Pseudomonadota bacterium
AAAAATGAACGCTCCGGAGATCTCGCCATAGACGGCGCCGGGCTCGAAAATCGGTGAGACATTCCGGTAACCGCGCTCGAGCTTGCCCGCGAGCGCTGCGGTCGTGCTCCCTGCCAGCATGGTCGCCGTCGCGACCGCCAGAACGCGGAGGCTTGTGCTTACGCTACGTGTCATTGTCGTACTCCCCCAACACTGGCCGCACGCTAGGAGGCACTTGACGCAAACGTCAACGATCACCTCCATCCAAGTGATTCGCTGTGTCCTCGTTGTGACATAATTGCAAAAGTCACCCCCCGTTCAGTAGTTGAACGCTCCCAATTCGCAGTTCTGGAAGGCTCTCCGCAGCCGATTACCTATGACAAACGAAGGTGAAGCAGGTCGGACGGAGCGGGCGTGACGACAATCATTGTCGTAGGGGCAGGCGGACAGCTCGGCCGCGCACTTCTCGCGCCGCTCGGCGAACTGCGCGATGCGGCCACGGGCAAACCGGCCAACGTCATCGCCGTGCGCCGCGACGCGGAAGACCCGGCCTGCGCTGTCGATCTGACTGATCCCCCCGAGACAGCTTCCCGCATCGCTGCGCTGGCGCCCGACGTGATCGTGAACGCGGCTGCCTACACCGCTGTCGACGCGGCAGAAGACGCGCCGGCGCTCGCCTACGCTGTCAACGCGGAAGGCCCGGCAACACTCGCAGACGTGGCCCGGCGCATGGGCGCGCTTCTCGTTCATTTTTCCACCGACTACGTGTTCGATGGTTCGGGGACGCGACCCTGGCGTGAGCAGGATCAACCGGCCCCGCTCGGCGTGTACGGACGCTCAAAGTATGCCGGCGAGCAGGCGGTCAGCGCGAGCGGGTGCGATCACTGGATCATTCGCACGAGCTGGGTGTACGGACCGGGTACCGGCAATTTCCTCGATACCATGCTGCGCCTCGGCGCCGAGCGATCGGCACTGCAAGTAGTCGAAGACGAAATCGGTGCGCCGACGCATGTCGCGCTGCTGAGCTCAGCGCTCCGACAGATGCTGGCGCAGCGGCTGGCGCACGGTACCGGCCCGGCAGGCATCTACCATCTGACCGCAAGCGGGGAGACATCGTGGCACGGCTTTGCGTGTGCGATCTTCAGCGAGGCACGCCAGCGCAGAATACAGCCGTCGATCGATCCGGACGATATCGCGCCGATCGCGAGCGTCGACTACCTGACACGGGCCGAACGCCCGTTGAACTCGCGGCTGGACACGGCGCGCGTGCAGTCCGAATTCGGGCTCGAGCTTCGCGCGTGGCAGGCGGATGTCGCGGAGGAAATATCGCGACGAGCGCAGATCGTGAGCGAAAGAACGTCGACCGACGGCGACGACTAGCGCACGCCGCGCGACCTGTCCTGGAGCGACATCTCGGACGCATCCTCGTCCGCAAGTGCATACGCCCGCAGGTATCGGGACTGGACATGCTCATTGGAGACGTGCGCCGAAATCAGCCGTTCCCGTGCGGCAATGCCCATATCGCGCGTCGCGTCCGGCGAGGTAGCCATCTCCCGCATCACGTCTGCAAGGGCAGCCGGATCGTCCAGATCGATGACCGTACCGCCGACCACCGCGTGCTCTGCCGCCCCGGCGGTTGACGGCGCTTTCTGTCGTGATGGCCGATAAGCCGAGCGGGCCGCCCCGACAATTTCCATCCATCCAGGGATCGCCGAGCTGATGAACGCGCATTCGGAAATCGCCCCCTCGAGCAGCGATCGCGGCACGCCTTCCCGATACATGGATGGGAGACAGACCACATCGGTGCGCGCATACACGTCCTGCATGTCGCTCGGATCGACCCAACCGAGGAACTTTATCCCGTCGAGAGCTCGGAACGGACTAAGCGTTTCTTCGTTGATACAGTCCG
>JBCBJG010000378.1:0-1883 GCA_038523655.1 Pseudomonadota bacterium
CGGTTCTCGCGCTCGAGCGGGCTCTGCAATATTCCGGAAGATCGACGCCCGCCCTTGCCGCTACGTCGTTTGCTCGGCGACCAGCAGGCGTCGAAAGACAGTGACGTGGTCGACGCATCGCTCGCGGCAGGCGCGAAGTAGGTCGCGCCACGCATGCGGATCGCACAGCGTATTTCCTCCGCGACATGCGTTGGAAGAATTAAGTATCCGTCGGCACCCGGAATCGGGACGCGGCGCAAGCAACGCGTAACCATCGTATCCACGCATCGGCGCTCGCGTGAACGTGACCGCCGATGCGTGACACAGATCACGCCAAGGCCGCGAACGCCCGGTAGTCTTCACTCGGAACACGGAGTGATTTTCCCATGACACATCTCGATCTGTGCGGTTGTCCCGTCACCAGCGACACCCCGGCAGCACGTGAAGGCTGGAACCGGCTCACACGGTCTTTCCTGTCCCACGATGCGAAAGCCGGGGACGACCTCGCGTCGACCCTGAAGGACGACCCACAGTTCGCACTCGCCCAGGCGTGTCGCGGAATATTTTCCCTTTTGCTCGGCCGTCGCGAACTCACGCAGACGGCGCAGGAGGCGTACGACGCTGCGCGCTTGTCCCTTCGCCACGCCGACCACGATGCCCGCTCACAGGCATACACCGACGCACTCGGCCACTACCTCGATGGACACCTGTTTCAGGCTGCCGATGTCCTCGATCACTGGCTGACCAAGTCTCCGCACGATCTGGTCGCGGTAAAACTCTCCCACGCCATCCGCTTTATGATGGGTGATCTCTCCGGCATGCGCCGCTCACTCGAGATGGTGCGCCCGGCATACGGAAACGCCACACGTCTCGATGGCTACTTCAATGGATGCTACGCGTTCGCGCTTGAAGAGACCGGCGCCTACACGGAAGCCGAAAAAGCCGGCCGCCGTGCTCTTGAGCTCGCCCCAGACGACGCGTGGGGCCTCCACGCTGTAGCTCACGTGTTCGACATGACGACGCGGGCAGGCGACGGCGTGCGCTGGCTCGAGCGCCGGACCGATGCATGGCGGCACTGCAATAACTTCCGCTACCACGTGTGGTGGCACCTTGCGCTCTTCTACCTCGACGCCGGCGATTATGCCGAGGTTCTGCGCCTCTACGACGAAGAGATCCGCCAGGACCGGACGGACGATTATCGTGACATCTCGAATGGTGCATCGCTGCTGTCGCGCCTCGAGATAGAAGGCGTGGACATCGGCGATCGCTGGGAAGAGCTCGCGACCTTGTCGGAAGCACGTGTCGAGGATGGCTGCGCGGTCTTCGCCGATCTGCACTACATGCTGTCACTCATCGGTGGCGACCGCATCGATGCGGCCGGGCAATTACTCTCCCGCATGCGGGCAGACGCGTGCCGCAGCATGACCGACATGGACCGCGTTGCCGACCACCCCGGCCTCAACGCGGCAGCCGGACTTATGGCTTTCGGCGAAGGCCATTACACGAACGCGCACGCAAATCTCTCCGCCGCACACCGTGCGCTGCAGAACATCGGCGGCTCGCACGCACAGCGCGATGTGTTCGAGCGGATCACGGTCGAGGCCGCCTTGCGCGCCGGCGCACTCGACGACGCACGCTTGTTGCTCGAGACACGCGATGCCCGCCGCGCAGACGCCGATGCGTTTACGCGCTCACGCCTCGCCACGATCGACGCGCTCAGGCACGAGGATGCCACGTCCGATCCGACCATTCGTACGGTCAAACCTGTATCCTCACGCACGCGACCATCCGTGGTGGAACCGGCGCTCGCCGCCGGCTTCGACGGCTGGTAATGCGCCGAATTTCTCACCGGCAAAGGACCGGATGATCGCCGGTCGCAAAGCCGGCCAGACCGCCGGCCGAAA
>JBCBJG010000379.1:0-1804 GCA_038523655.1 Pseudomonadota bacterium
GCTATCCGACCCGTGCCGGTCGATGGGAAAATTTCGCCGACCGCGCCTTCGTCTCTAACGGCCCGCGCTGGCTCGGTCGCGCGTGCCGTCGATCGCTCTACGCCTACCAGACGCGTGTGGCGCTCCAGCTCGCAATCGAACGCCACGACCGCGCGGTGAGCTTCGTGCATTTCGCCTGCGGTGGCGCTGAGATCCCGGAAGGCCTGTTCATCAAATACAAGGGCGGGGAGTGGGTGCCGTCCCCGCCGCGCGTGCCCCAGATCAGCGCGGTTGCCGAAGCGCAGTGCGAGGGCACGCGCGCCCCGGAGACAAATTATCCGGACGCCTACACGATCCAGGGCAAGCTGCCCGTTCTGCGCGATATGTTTTTGAAAAAATGCCCGCGTCGGCAGGCCCGGCGGATCGACCTGCTGATGCTGTCAATCGGCGGCAACGACGTGGGTTTCGCGAAACTCGTCGCAAATGCAGTCCTTGACAATACCTCCGCGCTTGCACGGCTCTCCGGGTGGGCTGGCGGCGTGTACACGCCCGACGATGCCCGCGTGCTGCTGCGTGAGCTGCCGACCCGCTACAAGGCGCTGAACCGCGCGTTGCACGGCTTGCTGCATATTCCGTGGCGCGAGTCCGATCGCATTATCCTCACCGGATACCCGCCAATGGCGACAGTCGACGAGACGGGGCGTACCTGCCCCGGCGGCCGCGACGGCATGAGCGTGTTCCCCGACTATCGCTTGAACGCGGCCAAGGCACGCGCGGGAGAAAAAGTCGCCGAGGAATTGAACGTCGTCATGCGCCGCGCCGCGCGACGCCATTCGTGGTCATTCGTCGACACCCACCGTTCGCGTTTTATCGGCCGGGGACTTTGCGCAGACGGTAATCCAGTTGTGGACAGCGCGTCGCTCGATCGGGCCTCTGCCGAGGATCTTCGTCTACCTCGAAAACGGCGCGGGCGGTGGGACCCGTTCCCGCCGAGCGCTTACCGGCCCTACGCCTCGCGCACACGCTGGTTCCGCACGCCGAATGATGCGTATCTCACCGCGCACTATCATACGGCGCGCACGATCGCGCGGCGCGTCCTGAGTGCGGAGCGGCTGAGCTGGTTCCAGCTTATCCTCGCAAGCAGCTATGCGGGCGCCTTCCATCCGACAGCCGAAGGTCATGCGGCCATGGCGGATGCGGTGCTCCCGACCGCCCGGCGCGTATTGGACAAGTATCGACGCTGACGGACCGCCAGACGGCATGGTCGCCCCGGCGCTAATTATTCTCCGGCAGGTGTTCTCCGGCGGATAGCCTTCGACGCCTGCTGGGCGACCGCTACTCGGCAGCGACAGGCACGCGCTCGCCGCGACCGCCCGTAAGCCATGCCTCCACGTCAACCAGCGCGCGCGCCGACAGCGCCTGCTTGCGCGCCCGCCCACGCTCCTTGCCGCGCAACCGCCGACCGTCCACGACCCGCGGGGTCTCGATTTCCGGAAAGAGGCCGAAGTTCACATTCATCGGTTGAAACGTGCCGCTGTCCCGCGCGGCGCCGACCAGATGGCCGCCCGTGATGTGGTTCAAAAGCGCGCCGAGCGCCGTCGTGGCCGGCGGTGGCGTCGCGGTCTCGCCGAGGAGATCGGCGGCAGCGAACCGGCCCGCAAGAAGCCCCATCGCGGCTGACTCGACATATCCCTCGACGCCGGTCACCTGCCCGGCAAACCGTACCCGCGGCTCGGCGCGCTTTTGAACCACATCACGGGCGGCCATCTGGTCGGCGCCGCGCGGGACAGCGGCACGTTTCAACCGATGAATGTGAACTTCGGCC
>JBCBJG010000380.1:0-1804 GCA_038523655.1 Pseudomonadota bacterium
CCCTGGATCGTGTAGGCGTCCGGATAATTTGTCTCCGGGGCGCGCGTTCCATCGCATTGCGCTTCGGCAACTGCACTGATCTGGGGCACGCGCGGCGGGGACGGCACCCACTCGCCGCCCTTGTATTTAATGAACAGGCCTTCCGGGATCTCGGCACCACCGCAGGCGAAATGCACGAAGCTCACTGCGCGGTCGTGGCGTTCGATTGCGAGCTGGAGCGCCACGCGCGTCTGGTAGGCGTAGAGCGATCGACGGCACGCGCGACCAAGCCAGCGCGGGCCGTTCGAGACGAAGGCGCGGTCAGCGAAGTTTTCCCATCGACCGGCACGGGTCGGGTAGCCGTCCAGCGGGCGCGGGCCTGGCGCGACGCCATAGGACCATGCGCGATCATCGGTGAAGCGGGCCGGCGCGTCCGGGTTGCCATCGCCGGAGGCATAACTGTCGCCGAGCCCGACGATGAATAGATCTTCGACGCGTACGCGGGCGGTCAGGCGTCTGTCACCGTCAACGGTTACCGTCAGTTGGCCGCCGGCGGGATAAGGCACGTCAAAGGACTCAGGGTTCCCGCAAGGGCCACGCGCCGTCTGCGCGCGCTTGCCGCGCGCGGTGAAGCGCCAGGTGCAGATGACGCGTTGCGCATCACGCGGGGTGCGCGTGGCCGGTGTGCCGCGCCGCCAGGGCAGACGCTCGCGCGTGGAGGAAAACGTGGCTGCGTCCTCCTCGATGCTATCCGCGACGTCGTCTACGCTTCCCGAGATGTCATCGACGCTTCCCGAGATGTCATCGACATGGGCGATAATACGATGGCTTTTCGGGCGGACATATGAAGCGCCGTCGCGACATCCACCGTATCGGTGACGACGGGGCTGCCAGCAGACGGCAGTAATCGCATCGGCAGCCCATCCATCACGGCTCTGCGCAGAAAGCGCGCGTTCCGCGGCGAGAACCGGGTTACGGCGTTCCTCGGGCGACAGTGTTTCGTAGACGCGGCGGTGCCGTTCGGTAAGCGCGGGGTCGGAGAACAAGCGGAACGGATTTTCAACGCGCCAGCGGAGCGTCGGCACGCCGGGCGATGCGCGTCGGATCGTTCTTGCATCCGCGCCATCTGTCTGGCCGGGAGAAAAATACTGTCCGAACTCAGGCGCAGTCGCGCCGGACGATGATCTCGGCACACGACGTGGGGCTGGGCGGGCTTCCGCGTCGGGGGCTCGCGCTGCTGGCCCGTCAGGCGATCGCGACGCCGGCGCATTTGGCGACCGCGACGACCCAGCGTTGGGCGGAGGCAAATCGTCGGAGGTGAAGAAACGATCGCGGGCTGTGTGCGCGTCCGCGCGCGCCGGTGTGGTCGAGATCGCCGCGTGAGCCCAGACCGTGGCGACGAACAACGCGACCATGATCGTAGCGGCCCGAGCGCGCGGCAGCGTTCCGGACCCGATATCCGGACATGTCCCAAGGCTTTGATTGATCGATGGACGCATCGCCAGCCCTCCGCTGCGCGTTCACATATCCGCGATAACCCATGAATTGTGGCACGGATAGGAGGCCACGCTACAGTCGTCCGGTCAGACGCACGCGCAGTAGGCGGACGAGCTTTCGCAAGGGCCCCGGGTCAGCCCCAGCGCGGTAGAGCGGGGCAAGGCTCGCAGCCAGCGCAGCTCGCCGCGCCACCTTATCGGCGATCGGCCATGCAGCGCGGGCTGCGGACAGCGCATTGGCCCCGGCTTCAGCAAGGACCGGCACCGATAGATGGACCCCGAGGGCATCGCGTACCCGTCCCGGGGCAGCGGAGAGCCAGGCAGCCCCA
>JBCBJG010000381.1:0-1797 GCA_038523655.1 Pseudomonadota bacterium
CTGCGCGGCACCGAGCCCACAGCATCAACCCAACTTGTCCTCCGGGGCATGGTTCGCGTTGAAACCGTCGGGCGACTGGGGTAGGCGCTCGCGGGAATGTGACCGGTGAGCTTGACCTGGCCCCGCCGACCCGGCAGCGCCAACGCAGCGCCAACACAGCCTGCCGACCCAGCCTGCCGACCCAGAGCCGCCCCCGAACACGGTGCTCGGTCGGCATCGATCGCAAGGAGCGATAACATGGAAGAATTCTCCCCGCAGATGGACCTGATCTACCGCGTCGGTGCCGCGTCACTGATCCTGTTCGTGATCGCCTATATCGGTAACCTGCTGACGTTCTCGAACCGCTTTGTGAACGCGCTCGTGACCGCGATCATTTTCGGCGCGATCAATGCGGGCGCGCTCTATGCCATCGACGCGATCACCATCCCCGAGACGTTGCAGGACGCGATGAACGATCGCTGGCTGCAAACCGTGCTGTTCGCTGCGGGGCTCGTCTTCGTGATCGATTTGTTCGCGAACATCCTGTCGTTTTCGAACCGCTTCGTGAGCGCGCTCGTCACAACGATCCTCTTCATCGTGCTCTACGCGGTCGCGCTTTATCTGACCGGCGGCGTGCCAAGCGTCGAGATCCCGACCTGATGCATCGGCGCGGTGTGCTCGCCGCCGTACGCGGTGCGCGATGAGCTTGCGGGTCGCCGAGCAGTGGTACGAGGTCCGCGAGCTCGGCGACGGCGTGAGCCTGATCGAGGAGACGCACGTCGCCGACTGGCTTCGCTGTAACATCTGGCATGTGCGTGGCCGCGACCGTGATCTGATCATCGACACCGGCGTGGGCCTGCGCCCGCTCACCGAAGCGATCACGCGACTTGCCGAGCGCCCGGTGACGGCCATCGCCACACACTGCCACTTCGATCATGCGGGCGGTCTGCATCAGTTTGCCGATCGCTGCGGCCACCGCGCCGAGGCGGAGGCATACGCTGCACCGACGTTTGCCAATACCGTCGCCGACCAGGGTTTCATCGTGGCGGAGAGTTTCACCGCGCTTCCATACGCCGGTTTCGATTGGAAAGAGTTTTCTCTCCGTCCGGCCCCCCTCACGTCATACCTCGACGAGGGAGACAAAATCGATCTCGGCGATCGTCACTTCGAGGTATTACATCTTCCCGGACACTCGCCGGGATCGATCGCACTGTTCGAGCGCGCCACCGGGCTGCTTTTCAGCGGCGACGTCGTCTACGATGGCGATCTGATCGACAATTTCTTCCATTCGGACCGCGACGCGCTGGCCGCCTCGCACGCCCGTCTCCGCACCCTTCCCGTGGCAACGGTCCACGCGGGGCATTGCCCATCATTCGGCCGGGATCGATTGCTGCAAATTCTGGATGATTACGCGGCTGGCGGGCGCCGTATGAGCGATGTCGCAGCGTGGGTGAAGAACGTTACCGGTTGACCGGCACCACGCGCGCGCGGCCACGCGAAAGGGCGCTGCGCTCGCGGTGAGCGGTCGGGCCAATGACAAAATTCGACGCGGGCGATCGGGCCAACGAGCAAAATCCCGCGCGTTCGAGCTTACGACGCTCTGAGCGCCTCGATCAGTTCCGCCTTGTCCATCGATGAGCGGCCATCGATCTCAAGCTCCTGCGCCCGGTCGTAGAGCGCTTCGCGGGTCCACTCTTCGTAGGGTGGCTGGCTTCCACCCTTCGCCGACGGATCTCGATCAGGATCAGCCTGCGCGTTCGCGATCCGCGCCGCCTTCTCCTTCGACGCGCCCTGTTCGCGGAGCGCCTCGTAGGTTGC
>JBCBJG010000382.1:0-1772 GCA_038523655.1 Pseudomonadota bacterium
AGACAGCATATCCGGCGCCCGGGAGATCAGGCGATACGACCCGGTGTTGCGGAATTGACTTTCCGTCCGCCCGCAACGCGTCCGCTTCCGCCTTCGTGCCATTGAAGTACTGGAACTCGCCGCCCGCGATCGCCGTCGGGTCCGTGACGAACAGGACGAAGTCCACGCGCAACGTGTCGGCGTGCCACTTGTCAACGTTCTCGCCGATGGTATGCGGATTATAATTCAGATGTCCGAGCTGGTGCGGCATCGTATGGGGCAACATCGACGCATCGCAAATTTCGGAGATAAATTCGCTCAGTTCAGGCGACGTGCAGAAATCCCGCAGGAAGCGGCTTTGGTAGACGCCGCCCCGGACCATGCGCGAAATGCGCTCGATGCTTCGGGCGTGTGGCTCGAGTTGACGAGCGACCTCGTGCAGGCAGGCGACGCCTTCTTCGCTCAGCAGGCGGAAGGGGCTGGTGATGCCGAGTGGCGTCGGGCACCCGGCGATTGTCTCATCGTCGTAGCCGAGATCGGCGAGCATGACGCGGTCGCTCGGTGCCTCCAGCGCGAGGTGTTGCGCGGCATCGAACACCGGCTCATTCGCGATGTGCGGAAAGCCTTCGGGGTGCGTTTGCGGAAACTGAAGCGGGCGCGGTGCGGCATGCATAAGACAACGATCCTCCGGCGGATGCGATAGGCCCACTACGCTCTGCCGGCCGGGCGGCGGTGTCAACGTGAAGCGCACGCGATCGGCGTTCAGACTGCAGCCGGCTCGTCGCTGGCGATGAAGTCCGTCGACCGCAATGAGAACCGCGCCAAAGAAAACGGCCGGGCGCGATGGCCCGGCCGTTCGACGTTCTCGTCCTGCGCTCGCTTAGAGCGACGGCATGATCACTGTGTCGATCGCGTGCACGACGCCATTCGAGGCTTCGACGTCGGCTGCCACCACCTTCGCACCGTTGACGACGACGCCGTCACGCGCGTCGATGGCGAGTTCCTGGCCCTGAACCGTTTTTGCCGATGTGGTGCTGCCGGTCACGTCGCTGGAGAGCACTTTGCCCGGCACGACGTGGTAGGTGAGGATCGCGACAAGCTGCTCTTTATTCTCCGGCTTGAGCAGGTTTTCGAGGGTTTCCGCCGGAAGCTTGGCAAACGCTTTGTCGGTCGGTGCGAACACCGTGTAGGGCCCGTCACCCTTCAATGTTTCTTCGAGGCCCGCCGCTTTCACAGCGGTCAGCAGGGTATTGAACTGCCCGGCCTCCTGCGCCGTTGCGACGATGTCTTTCTGCGCCGCGTTGACGAACCCGACGCCCGCGCCGATCGGCAGGGCGATGAGGGCGACGACCATTAGTCTCCTCAGAACGTTCATGTGTGAACTCCTTCACGAGGTTGCTCTGGTTGCGTGTCCAGGCCGCGGCGGAGATGTTGGGGGGGCCGCGGCGTTTGACAGAGGTGGGCGCTCGTCTGATCAGGAGAAGGGCCGAAACCGGGGCAGGCAGTCGCAGCTTATAATTTATGCTGAGTAGAAGCATTACCAACGACGTGACGGTGCGCACGTGGGGTGCGTGAGGGTTTTTCTCTCTCACCGGCCGGGCGATCAGCGCAGTGCATCAGATTGCGCGGGCCGGAACTTATGGGTTGGCGGCGCGTGTTAGAGGAACGAGTACGGGTCGATATCCACTGACAGGCGAAGGTCACCGCGGGCGGGTGGCGCGGCATCGAGCCAGGCGCGGAGATACGCTTGAAGATCGATCTCGCGGGGCGCCTTCACGAGCACGCGAAAACGG
>JBCBJG010000383.1:0-1764 GCA_038523655.1 Pseudomonadota bacterium
CCTGACCCACGCGCGGAGCCCGATCGCCCGCGCGTTCGCCGCGATCCCGAACCCGCTGCAGATCCTGTCCAACAACATGTTACAGCGCGACGGGACCACCCACCGCCGCCTCCGACGGGTTGTCGACGGCCCGTTCCGCCGCGCCGCGATCGACGCACTGCGCCCGCGCATCGAGCAGCTCACCGACCGCGCGCTCGATCGCCTCGCCACCTCGAAGACTCCGGACTTCGTACCGTGCGTGGCGCGCGACCTGCCGCTCGCTGTGATCTGTGAACTCCTCGGCATCCCCGCGCATGACCGCCCGCAGATCGAGCGCTGGATGGCGCGAATTGGGGCGGCCGGTAGTCCCATCGGCTTCCTCCGCGCGCTACCGGCTTTGCGCGGGCTAAGTGGTTATCTTGCCGCGCATTTTGACGCCTACACGCCGCGCGGCTCGGATGATCTCACGACCCTGCTGCTGTCCGGCGACGCAGACCCGCCGCTCACCAAAGACGAACGCCTCGCAACCTGTTTTCTGCTGTTCGTCGCAGGCCACGAGACGACGACCCATTTGCTGAGCGGCAGTGTGTTGGCACTCGCGGCGCAGCCGGAGGAAGTGGATGATCATTTTTCTCCCTTTCGCGAGGCATCCGACGGCGCGGCAGCCGGAGCCGCCCGCATTGATGAACTGCTCCGTCACGTGAGCCCCGTGATGTTCGCCAAGCCGCGGATCGCGACGTCCGACCTGGAGATTGCCGGAAAGGCTGTGCCGCAAGGGACCACCATTCTCCCGCTGCTGGTTGCAGGCAATCGCGACCCCGTCATCTTCGATGCGCCGGACGAGATCCGCTTCCACCGCGCGCCGCCGCGCCATCTGGGCCTCGGCGCCGGCCCGCATTTCTGTCTCGGCGCATGGCTCGCACGGCTCGAGGCGGACATCGTGCTGACGCGCTTTGCCGCCCGCTATCGGCGGATCGCGCTCGCGGTCCCACGTCGACACATGCGTTATGCGAAAGCCTCCGGCATGCGTGCGCTTACCGCGCTGCCGTTCGTCCTGGACTGAAGCCCAACACGCTGCCGCCCGCGACCACGCTTGCGGTTACAACGATCGCCGTGCGCGCCGATGCCCGCAAACATGCGAGCGGCTACCGCGCTCGGCGCCTACACACCGACATCGGGACATTCCGTCCCTTGCCGAGGGCCGCCTACGACGCCTACGCTCGCCCACGTCGCCAGCATCAGATCCGGAGCCCGCCCGCCATGCAGGAAGCATTTGCCCGCAAAGGTCTCGTCGATCCTGCCCGTCTGCGCGATCTCAACCGAAAGTCCGATCTGCGCGGCTGGCTTCAGATGGCCTCCCACCTCGGCGCGATCCTCGCGACGGGCATTTTGCTCCATCTCACCTGGGGCACCCTCTGGGCGATCCCGGTATTCATGCTCCACGGGACGCTGATCGCCTTCACCTACGCCGCACAGCACGAGCTCTCGCACGCGACCGTCTTCAAGACCCGCTGGCTCAACGAGGCGTTCGGCCGTCTGATCGGCTTCATCCAGCTCTTCCCGCGCGACTTCGATCAGGTCCAGCACTTCGCCCATCATCGCCATACGCAGATGTGGGAGGACGACGGCGAGCTGCAGCGCGAACCCTACGACATGAAGAGCTATCTGCTCTGGTTGCTTGGCCCGACGTACTGGTGGACGCGCGTCACCCGCATCGCCCGGCTTGCCCGCGGCATCGTTGTTGAGCGCTATGTCCGCGCGGATGAAAAACCCCGCATCATTCGC
>JBCBJG010000384.1:0-1745 GCA_038523655.1 Pseudomonadota bacterium
CGGCCGAGGCATTCGACGGCGTGCAGCCCGGCGTCATCATCGTCGAAAGCATCGCCCCGACCCGCCTGTTCGCTGATGGTCGCGGGATCAACACGCTCACCAGCGCCCGCCCCATCAGCGAACAGGCGGTTCGGGGCGATGCTTTCGACGATGATGACGCCGGGCTGCACGCCGTCGAATGCCTCGGCCGTGATCCGGACTTCGCCACGCGCGTTGCCGAGCCGCACCGGATCGCCATCGGCGATACCCGCGGCGGCCAGATCTTCCGGATGGATTTTCGCCCGCGGGGCGCCCTCGCGGTCGCGCGAGATCTGCGTCTCGGTGAAGCTGGTGTTGAGGTAGTTGCGGGCCGGCGCGGTGACGAGGCGGAAGGGATGGTCCGCGTCCGCCTCCTCCGTGACCGCCCAGTGGTCAGGGAACACCGGCATCGGGTCTTCGGCTTTCACTGTTGCCGGGTTCTTCGCGGCTTCCGCGGACCAGTCCGGTCGGAAGCGATATTTTTTCTCCGGCCACGCGAAGCCGTCGAGATAGTGCGCCTCTCGGAACGGAGGCTGGCAATCGACCCATTTCTTGCTGGCCAGTTCGTCGACGGTGCCGTGTCCAGATGCCTGGAGCGTGCGGTCGACCAGCTCGCGGGCGGTGAGGCGAAAGCCCTCGTGCTCCGCGCCAAGCCGTTCGGCCAATGCGCACAGCACCTCGTGGTTGGAGCGGCATTCGCCCGGCGGATCGACGAGCTTCGGTCCGAGCAGAATGTGCTGCTGGCCGCCGCCTTGGTAGACGTCGTCATGCTCGATAAACATCGTGGCGGGGAGAACAATGTCGGCGTACCGCGCGGTCTCGGTCAAAAACTGCTCATGAACGCAGACGAACAGATCTTCCCGGGCGAACCCGGCTTTCACTTTCTCCTGCTCGGGCGCGACCTCGAGCGGATTCACGTTCTGGATGAAAAGTCCATGGACCGGAGGCCTGCCCGCGAGATCAGCGGGCTCGTTCGTGAGCACCGGGCCGATGCGCGACATATCAAAGGTGCGCACCGTGCGATCGCGGACGTCGAGTCCTTCGATCAGGGTCTTGTCCCAGGCGAAAATCGCCCCGTTCGTATGAAACGCGCCGCCCCCCTCATGCTGCCAGGCGCCCGTGACGGCGGGGATCGAGAGGGCGGCGTGCATCGCAACCGCACCATTGGCCCCGCGCGTGAACCCGTAGCCGAGGCGAAAGTAGGTTTTCGGATGGGTGCCAACGAGTGTTGCGAAGCGTTCGATCTCGGCGACACTCAACCCGGTGATCGCGCTTGCCCACTCGGGCGTCCGGATCGCGAGGTGTGCCTCCAGCCCGCGCGGATCATCGGTGTACTCGGCGAGGTAGGCCCGGTCGGCCCGGTTGTCGCGAAACAGGCAGTGCATGACCGCGCAGGCGAGCGCGCCGTCGGTACCGGGTCTCAGAACGAGGCCGAGGTCCGCCTGTGCGACTGTTGCATTGCGATAGACGTCGATCGCGACGATTTTTGCTCCCCGTGATTTGCGCGCCTTGGCGGCGTGGCTCATCACGTTGACCTGCGTATGGACCGGGTTGGTCCCCCAGATCACGATCACGTCGGAGGCGGCCATCTCGCGCGGATCGACCCCGGCGAGACGACCCGTGCCGGCATATATACCCGTCCACGCCGGGGTGGTGCAGATCGTGTTGTGCTGACCGGCATAGCGCTTGGCATGTCGCAGACGATTGATCCCGTCGCGCATGACGAG
>JBCBJG010000385.1:0-1737 GCA_038523655.1 Pseudomonadota bacterium
CATCACGATCTATCGGCATCTGCAGCAGAACCCCGACCGGCCGGTCGGGGTTCTGCTGCAGATGCCGATAGATCGTGATGTACCGGGCGTAGCCGATTTTCTCTGAGAGATACGTCGCGTAGTAGATGAACTTCGGTCGGAAGAACGTGTACTTTTTCTTCCGCGTCAGATAGCCGAGATCGACGCCGAAGCCGAAGTCCTTGAGGCTGTCGTTGAGGAAGCCCGCATGGCGCGCCTCGTCGCGGCTCATGTACTTGAAGAGCTCGCAGACGTCCGGATTTTTCCCCCGCTTGCGCATTTCGGCATAAAGAACGCAGCCAGAGAATTCCGCCGTCAACGAACTTACCAGGAAGTCGACCAGCTCGCGTCGCAGCTCCGGCGACAGCGCCTCGAGGTCTACGTCTTCCCATTCGTCCCCGCGCTTGAAGTGCCCCTTATTCGGGTCGTTGCGCATCTCCTCGATCAGCCGGTCCCACTCCGCCCGCACGCCGGAGACATCGATCCGGTCCATCTCCTCGAAGTCGGTCGTGTAGAAGCGCGGTGCGAGAAGCGTGTTTTCCTCCGCCTGCCGTGTCGTCGCGCTCGGCCCGAGGCCAATGCGTTCGATCGTCATCTGAGGTCCTCCTCCGAAAAACTGAACTCGCAGAGTTCCATGAACTCGAGATCGCCGGTCCATCGCGTCCAGGTGCGCTCGAGCCACCCAGCCTTGATCACCGTCGCGGTTCGCTCGATCAGCGCACGCTCACCGTAGGGCACCTGGATCGGTGCGCCGTGGACAACGACCTCGTCGCCCGGCTCGATCGCGATCCCACCGGTGAGTTCGACGTGCGCATGCAGACTTTCGAACGTATTTTCGATCCGGATCGTACAGGCCGTCTCGACCTCCCGTCCGCTGCCCGGCCAAAGTGACATCATGAGCGCTCCCTCCGCAGCTCCAGCAGCCGCGCGAACACAGCCTCGTTCGGCCGTCCGAATGCGATCAGCTGCATGCTCCGTCCCGTGGCTTCGTCGGTCAGCGACAGCCGCCCATCCGCGTACCGCCGCAGCGTGAACGGATACTCGGCACCGAGGCCCTTGCGTTTGCGATGGAACGCTAGCCCGCGCACGATCGTCCGAACGAAGCCATTTCTATCCCGCGGCAAGTGCGCCACCAGCGTGCCGTCCGCTGGCTCGCGGACCGTAATGATGCCGTTGTCCCCGTCGGTGAAAACCAAGGCACGCTCATCGACGACGGCTGCAACGGGTGGTTGCTGTTTGCCGATCCCCGTCAACTGCGCAAGCGCGGCAAAGCCGATCGCAACGGCGACCATCAATGCTGCGCCTGCGAGGACAGGCCGCGATACCGTCGGGTCGTGCTCGTCGTGCGCCGCATGACCGTCCGGCTCACGGTGCTGTCGGGATCTCTGATCGTTACGCATCATGGGTTCCTTTCCTCACCGCTCCGGCGACGCCGCAACTTCGTTGAGCACATGGGCCGGTGCACGCGGCGGCTTGGCAGCGTGTGCCGGCTTGGCCGAACGCTCTCCTGCACGCGTCACCGCTTCACCGACGATCTCGGCTTCACCATGCATCGCGATGAAGGCGGTCCGTAGGTGCTCAGCTACGACATCGACATCGCCGAGGCAGCGCAACGCCGGCTCCGGATGCCTGAACCGCCAAGGCCGCACGCTCGGCCAGAGATGCGGATATGCAAGGTGTGCCGTGTCATCGATCTGCACCGCAATGGTGCCAGACCCG
>JBCBJG010000386.1:0-1723 GCA_038523655.1 Pseudomonadota bacterium
AAGCCGTAGAGCCGCCGCGCCTCCCGTCGGAAATCCGCTTCCACCGGCAGCGTGGATTTTTTCGGCTTGCCGGGCTTCGTCACGGGCTTGCGGGCGCGGTCGAGGCAGCGCGGGCGCTTCGGACCCTGATACTCCGGCGGGAAAGACGTCACGTAGTCGGCGGTACGCAGCGCCAACCCACGGGCACGGCGTTTTTTCCGGTTCGCCCGTTTCTGCTCGATGGCACGCCAGTACCGCGCATGTCGCGCACGGTGCTTCGCCCGCGCATCGAGATAGGGTCGTGCACTCGCCTCGCAGGTGGCCGAAAGCGGGATCAGTCCCCCCTCGCTTGTTGCGCTGGTGCTCGACACCGGCGAGACAACCGCGGGAGCCGAAGGCTGGGCCTGCCGCGCGTGCTGCTGGGCGGCACGTTCCGCACGTTGTCGTGCGATCTGCGTTTCCCAGAACTGGTTGCCGCCTTCTGCAGCCGCCGAGCGCGGGGACGCGATGTCTGCAACGAGCCAGGCGCCGGTGATCCCGGTCAGCAGGCCGGCAACGACCATGGTCGGAGGCGTGAGCTTGGACGTCATGGGGTAGACCGTGTCCGCTTTGATTTCGCGGGTGCGATACGTCTGCAACCAGACAGAAGTTTGGCAAACGCCGGTTAAGACTTCTTACCGCTGCGATCACGATTGTTGTGACCGCGCGCCGCACAGTTCAACCGGCAGACGCACGAACGCATGGCCGGTAATCGGGGGCGAGGCGGTGGCCGCGGCGCAAACGAAGGAGCGGAGGCCGGACCGAAGCCCGACCCCCGCGGCCGTCGCAGCGTAGCCGTTGAATGCGCGAGATCTGTCGCCGCTCAGCTCTGGCGCCGCTCAGCTCCGGCGCACGAAGCGCTGGAGCGAGCGGATCTGATCTTTCGTGCGCCACCAGATGCAGAAGCGGAAAGCGCCGCAGCGGTCTCGTTTCAGGACGAACGCGCGCTGTGCCGCGTGGAGATCCTGTAGCGCGTAGCGATCGGCAGCCGCCTCCCGCGCTCGTTTGAATTGCCGGTCCATCTGTCGGTTGACCCGGACAAGACGTTTGCTTGCACAGATCGCGTGCTCGGTACGGCTGTTGGCGGCGTCGCAAAAGATCCGTCCGGGCTGATGCGCAGCCGCCGGGCTCGATAGCGTCACGAGGCCTGCCGTCGTTATGGCGGCTGCCACGAGTGTCGCGCCACCCACTGACATCCCGCGCGAGCCAGAAGCGCGCGGCCGGGAGGAGTGGGCGTTGCGTAGAACGGAAAGGACGGGGGCGGAAGGTTCGGTGACGTCGTTCATCTGGGGCATGAGGTGTCTCCTTGGCGGCGCCGGCGTTGGTGCACAGCGCGGTTCCGGTCAGCGCCGCGGGTGCCATGCCCCAAACCTCAGGACCCGATGCGCACGATGCGCGAGAGGCGGTGCCGACCGCCGGGGGAGCTGCCGTCCGCTCCGCCCCTCGCAGTGATAGGAGATAATCAGATCCCGCGTGGCGGGAGACTGAATGTGCCGTTTAGCCAGCGTTCATCCCGCGGCCGCAGCGGCGCGGCCGTAGCGGCGCGGTCGTCGAGGAATGGGAAAGCGGCGCGGTCGTCGAGGAATGGGAAAGCGGCGCGGTCGTCGAGGAATGGGAAGGCGGCATGTCGCCGGGTGGCAGAGAAAAAATATGCCGACGTCAATCGGGGCGCCGGGTAACCGCTGGATGATGCCAGCGTCGCCCG
>JBCBJG010000387.1:0-1723 GCA_038523655.1 Pseudomonadota bacterium
CGGTCGTTGGCGCACCGTTGCCGCTCGTCTCATACGGGGGGACGTCGATGCTCGCGACGATGGCGCTCATCGGGTTGGCGATGAATGCGTATGTCCATCGGCGTGAGATCGTCCATCCGAAGACGGTGAACCCGCTGATCTGACGATGTGCGGGTCGCGTCTGACGCAGAGATGCGTGGTACCGCGCCGATAGGTGTGGCTGCGTGTCAGAAAACAGCGCGACGTCCAACGATCGTATCAGCGCTGGACAAACGGTTTGCGCGTCGGGTTTTGCAGTACCTGCCGGCGTGGCGCCGCGCTCGACCGTCTCTGGACGGGAAAGTCGAAGTAGCGACGCGGAAACGGCTCTCGGTTCAGCGTGTAGTGCCACCATTCCTTGCGGTAGTTGCGGAAGCCGGCCTGCGCCATCAGGCGTTTGAGGAGTTGCCGGTTTCGCTGCGCGACCGGGCCGATCCGTCGATCGTCGGTTGCTGACAGGGGATGGAAACAGTCGAAGGCAGTGCCAAAATCCAGCGTGCCGTCACGCAGACTGCCGGGGCGGGTGTGGCACGGGCCGGAGCGGATGCGCGCGGCCGTGCGTGCCGGCACCGGCAAACCCGTGTATCGCGTAATCGCAAGGTCAACGGCACTGCCGCGACTATGGGCGGAGCGGCGGGCAATGAAGCCGCGTCGGAAGAGCGTCGATTTGCGATAGCGCGGATAATAAATCGCGCGCATCCGCGTGCCGTCTGCCCCGGCTGCCCAGCGTCTGAAATCGTTCACGGCGCTGACCGGGCGAAAGCAGTCGTAGACCCGCAGGGTCAGCCCGTCAGCCCGCAGCCGCCGCTGCACTCTCACCAGTGCGCGCGCCGCCGGGCGGGTCAGGATGCAGGTGTTGTCGCGGTATCCGGCGATGGGTCGACCGATGAAGTTGTCTGGTCCGGCGTAGCGGATGTCCTGTTCGATCGTCGGGTCAAGATCGCTCAGGTAGACGAAGCCTGCCGGGAGTGCTGTGGCCGACGATGGCGTGAAAGCGACGGCCCCGACGACAAGCAGCGCCGGGAGCAGCTCACGCACTGCGTCAGGGAGCTTAATTCTGCACCAGCGATGACGCGCGGCGTGTATCATCGAACTAGTCATAGAGCAGGTACGGCGCACGTCGCTTGCGAAACGCGTCGACCTCGCGCTGCCAGCTTCGGATGATCGTCGCTGCGGAACGGCCCGCCTCCAGATCACGGCGCAGGCGACGCGTTCCGGCAATCAACGTGAACATCCGGCGCTGGCGCACGAAGCGGCGTTTGTTGCGTTGCGTCGCCTGCTGCAAGCCCTCGACAAGCGCGTGGATTCCGGTTTCCAGCGGTCGATAGGTGTCGATGTCGCGGATGGTGAGGCGAACCGCGTTGACGCGTCGGCCGCGGTAGAGCGGGTCTGCGGCAACCCCGGGGATTGCACGCGGCGTATAGCGGTCCGGCATGAAACGGACCCCGGGCAATCCGGCGCGCGACAAGCGACGCACAGCGCCGGCCGCGTCGAGCCATGGCGCGCCGAAGGAGGAAAACGGCGTCGGCGTCCCGCGTCCTTCGTTGAGGGTCGTGAGGCCAACGATGCCGATGCCCGGATAAACGAGTGCGGCTTCGAATGTCGGAATGTTGGGGCTGGTCTCGACCCAATCACCGGGATCCATGCCCCAGCGATTGCCGCGGCGCCAGTTGCGCACCTCGATGACCTGCAGATCGAGCCGCGC
>JBCBJG010000388.1:0-1722 GCA_038523655.1 Pseudomonadota bacterium
AGACCCTTCTGCGATCCCGCCACAGTGACGTCGACGCCCCACTCGTCGTGGCGGTAGTCAATGGATGCGAGGGAGGAAATCGTATCGACCATCAGCAGGGCGGGATGGTTCGCGGCGTCGATCGCTTCGCGCACTTTGCGGATTGGGCTGACGCAGCCGGTCGCCGTTTCGTTATGAACGACGCATACAGCCTTGATGTCGTGCGCCGTGTCCTCGGCGAGGCGCGCACCAATGGCGTCCGGGTCGGCACCGTGGCGCCAATTACCCTCGATGAACTCCGGCTTGAGCCCGAGTTTTTCAGCGATTTCCTTCCATAGGGTCGAGAAATGGCCGGTCTCGTACATCAACACGCAGTCGCCGGGGCTGAGCGTGTTTACGAGTGCTGCGGTCCAGGCGCCGGTGCCGGATGCCGGGTAGATCACTACCGGGCTTTTCGTCTGAAACACCTTTCCGATTTTTCCCAGGACCCGCTTGCCGAGTTCGGCGAAATCCGGACCTCGGTGGTCGATGGTCGGCATATCGATCGCGCGGAGAACCCGATCCGGGACAGTCGTGGGCCCGGGGATCTGGAGGAAATGGCGGCCTGGGGTGTGGGGCATAGGGTCGGTCCTCGTTGCGTTGCGCGCCATCGCATGGGCAGGCGGCGGTGTTTTGCGGGCAGGCGCACAACACGGTTGATCCATCGGCTGCGTTCGCATACACAATAATGTATGCAAAATGCAATCACATTATCGGTCGCCGGTCTTCGGATCGGCGACAGCGTGTTGGCGGGCCGCGGGTGCGTGGAACTGCGCATCGACGCGGGCACGCGGGCGTCGGGTGGGCGCTTCTGAGATGGCGATGCGTGCCGATACCGCCGAGCCGATCGTGCGGCGCTCGCTGCATGACGAGCTGGTCGATCGACTGCGGACGCTCATTGTCGAGGGGGCGCTCGCGCCGGGGACAAAGGTGCCGGAGAAAGAGCTTTGCGCCCGCTTCGGTGTTTCGCGGACCCCGATGCGTGAGGCGTTGAAGGTGCTGGGGCACGAAGCGCTCATCGATCTCGTGCCGAACCGGGGCGCGGTCGTCGCTCGCCTCACGTGCGATGACGTCGATGAGGTTTTTCCGATCATGGGTGCGCTTGAAGCGCTCGCCGGCGAGCTCGCGTGTGCCAACCTGACGGACGCGACACTTACAGCGATCCGCCGTGCTCACGCGGCGATGGAGCAGTGCTACGACAACCGAGATCTCTCGGGCTATTTCGCGCACAATGAGGTCATCCACGAACTAATCGCGGAGATGGCCGGTAACCCGACGCTGCTCACTATTCAGAATGGACTTCAGGGGCGGGTCCGCCGCGCACGATATCTCGCGAACATGTCTCAGGATCGGTGGGCGACTGCGATTGCCGAGCATCGCGACATGCTCGCGGCACTCGAGGCCCGCGATGGGGCCCGGCTCGGCGCGATAATGCGGGCGCATCTGGAAGGAAAACGGGCGACCGTGAAAGCGGCACTCGAACAGGCGGAGGCTCAGGCTGCGGAATGAAACTCGATCTCGAGGCGCGCAGTGCGGGGCCGGCATTCGGAGGAAAATCCGATCGCCCTGATCGCGCACGGCTGGATGTCTCCGGCTTGCGCCGGCAGTTGCGCGGGGATGTTTCTGCGGATGCCTATGCGTGCGGTCGCTACGCCACCGATGCGTCGATCTACCAGATCATCCCGCAAGCGGTGGTGATGCCGA
>JBCBJG010000389.1:0-1711 GCA_038523655.1 Pseudomonadota bacterium
ACCAGCGGCGCGGCTCGTGCTTCTAAGCGCCCATGCGCAGACGCCGTACACCAGCCATCATTTCACGTGTCATGATGTTGTGCTGGTCGGACGGGAAAGTGCAGGTGTTCCGCCGGAAGTCGTCGAAGCGGCCGATGTATCCTTGACGATCCCGATGCGCCCGGGGCACCGCTCGCTTAATGTCGCCATCGCGGCGGCGATGGTGATCGGCGAAGCGATGCGGCAGCTTGGTGGCGACGCGCGCAGGGAACCGGAGCAGCCTTGAGGCAGCCATGAGTACGACGATCGACGCAGCCCCGCCGCCGTTGCCAAACGCCGCGCAGTCCGTGGACGCAGGAGCAGATCCGGCGCGGAAGAAGCGCTCCACCGCGCATGTCGATCCGGCACGCCCGGCCCGGGGCAAACTGTTCTGGATCGACCCGGTGCTCGTCCACGCCCGCACCGGGCTGTTCGATGCGCCTTGGTGGCGCCGACTCATCTGGTTTGTCCTCGCGCTGATCCTCGGCGGCCTGCTGTGGATGGCCTCCTCAATCGCGATTTATTTGGCGGCGTATGCGGTTGCGACATGGCGCGACGAGGTGAGCGCGATCGAAAGCGCCATCCAGATGACCGATCTCGCACCGGGCAACGGCTATGGTTTTCTGGTCCTCGCCCTGATCGGGATTGGTTTCGCGATCCCCGCCTTCATTATTGGGCGTGTTTTTTTCGGCGCCTGGTCAACGCCGTTTCACTGGCGCGCGCCCTTCCGTGGCTATGATTTCGTGAAGGCGGGGACGGCCTACGCCCTGCTGCTGGCCGCCGGCATCGCCTATGGCGTCGCCACCCGTCCGGAGCTTTACGCCGCGACCTCTATCCTGACCGACCCGCCATCCGCGTATGCGCTCTGGTTCGCGCTCGGGCTGCTCGCAATTCTCGTTCAGTCCGGGGGCGAGGAGCTGATGTTCCGCGGCATCCTTCCCCGGCTCGTCGGCATGCTGATACCGATACGGGTGATCGCGGTAGGCCTCGTGATGGTCTTTTTCATCTCGATGCACACGACCAACGAGGACTTTCGACAGGACGTCTACTTCAACGTGATCCTGTTTGCCGTGCTGGAGATTTTCGCGTTCACGGTGCTGTTCCGCACCCGCAGTATTGCCGCCACCTGGGCGATGCACTGGGTGAACAACAGCCTCATCTTCCTGATGATCGCGACGGAGCCGGGCCGGGTCTCAACCATGGTCCCGTTCGTCTACACCGATCCTGTGTGGTCAGCGGGCGGCAGCTACCTGACGAACCCGGTCACTTACCTGGAGTTCGGCGTCGGTGTCGCGATCCTCGCAGCAATGCTCTTCTGGCGCCGCTCGCCCTTTTATCTCCCTTGGCATGATGAGCGGGCCTGACCGCAGAGGTCGTGCGGAAATAAATCCGCAGTCGGACACATGTCGGTCTCTGCGACCACGGCTCTGGCACACCGGCTGCATAGGCGGGCGTACGAAATCCCTGCTGACAGACTGCAACCCGTCGGAGTGCCGCCCCATGTTCCAGAGCAACAAACCAGATATGCCTGTCATCGAGTTTAATGAAAAATCCGCCCCTTCCGTTATCGGCAAGGATCTGACGATCGTCGGCAATGCCTACTCGGCCGGTCAGGTCCACGTGAGCGGCGACTTCAAGGGTGACATCCAGTGCGCTTCCGTGATCGTCGGCGAAATGGCGACGGTGAACGGCA
>JBCBJG010000390.1:0-1515 GCA_038523655.1 Pseudomonadota bacterium
CCACGTCGCCGGAGAGGATGTCCCAACCCGAGACGACCAGGTCTGCCCCCACGTCGACGATCTCGGTGTTCGCCATGCCGCCGGTCGCGACGACGACAACGTCCGGAGATCGCTCCAGTACATCGTCGGCTTCGGCATACGTGTTGAACGCGAACGCGACGCCCTGGCGCTCGCACATCGCCATCCGCCAGTCGACGATGCCAATAAACTCCTTGCGCCGCGCCAGTTGCGCGGAGAGGCGGACTTGTCCGCCGGGCTTGTCTGCAGCCTCCATCAGCGTGACCTGATGCCCGCGGCCGGAGAGCACCCGCGCCGCCTCGAGCCCGGCAGGGCCCGCCCCGACGACCACAGCGGAGCGATCTCCTTGCGTGGCGCGCGTGATCACATGGGGCATCGTCGCCTCACGACCGCTCGCCGGGTTATGGATGCAGAGCGCTTCGCCGCCTTCGTAAATTCGGTCGAGGCAGTACGTCGCTCCGACGCAAGGGCGAATATCTTCCTCCCGTCCCTCGCTCACCTTGCGCACGATGTGCGGGTCCGCGATGTGCGCCCGGGTCATCCCGACCATGTCGAGTTTTCCCTCCGCGATCGCATGGCGCGCTGTTGCGACGTCCGGAATACGCGCGGCGTGCAACACGGGGAATTTTGTCTCCGCGCGAACCTCGCCGCAGAAATCGATGTGCGGTGCCGAAGGCATGCCGTGCGTCGGGATCACTTTGGTCAGCAGCGCGTCGGATGCGACCTGACCGCGGATGATATTTAGAAAATCCACCTTGCCGGATTGCGCCAGCCGCCGGGCGATTTCCATCCCCTCGGTGGGAGCGATGCCGTCGGCATCGAGTTCGTCACCGACCATCCGCACACCGACGATGAACTCCGGCCCAACGCGCGCCCGGATGGCGTCGATGATTTCGAACGAAAACCGCATCCGGTTGTCGAGCGACCCGCCGTACGCATCATCCCGCCGGTTGGTGAGCGGCGACCAAAACTGATCGGTCAGATGGCCGTATGCTTCGAGCTCGATCCCATCGAGCCCGCCCGCCTGCATGTGTTCAGCCGCTGTCGCGTAATCCTCGACGATCCGCGCGATATCCCAGTCCTCGGCCTCTTTCGGGAACGCGCGGTGGGCCGGCTCGCGCAGCGGCGACGGCGCGAGCACCGGAAGCCAGTCACCCTTGTTCCAGTTCGTTCGCCGCCCGAGGTGCGTGATCTGCATCATCACGGCACACCCGTGCTCATGGCAGGCATCGGTCATTTCACGGAGCCAGGGAACGATCTCTTCGCGGTACGCAAGCAGATTGCCGAAGGCTTCCGGACTGTCCTTCGAAACGACCGCCGACCCTGCCGTCATTGTCAGCGCGATGCCGCCTTTGGCTTTTTCGGCGTGGTAGAGCCGGTAGCGCTCCTTCGGCAGACCGTCTTCGGAATAGGCCGGCTCATGCGCCGTCGACATCACGCGATTTTTCAGCGTGAGATGTTTGAGGGTGAACGGCTGCAGAAGCGGATCGTTCGACG
>JBCBJG010000391.1:0-1507 GCA_038523655.1 Pseudomonadota bacterium
CGCGGTCACGCCGTGCGCCTGCATATCGGTCTCGAAGATGCGGACGATCTGATCGCCGATCTATCCGCCGGTCTGGCGCGGTATGCGAGAATTTGAGCGATTACACACCTAGGCAAACACCTAGCGGATTTCGTGCGGCGCTGAGCAGCGCGTTGATGCCCAGGGCCTGCGTGTCAGGCAGCGCTCGCGATATGCCGGTGATACCGCGCCAGACCGGCGGATAGATCGGCGATCAGATCGTCCGCATCTTCGAGACCGATATGCAGGCGCACGGCGTGACCGCGATGCCCCCATTCGGTTGCACTGCGATAACTCCGCGGATCGAACGGGACCGCAAGGCTTTCGAACCCGCCCCACGAATATCCCATGCCGAACAGGGCGAGCCCGTCGAGAAAATCGGCAAGCGCCGTCTCCGGCGCGGGTGGCAGCAAGATCGCGAATAGCCCCGACGCGCCGAGAAAGTCGCGTGCCCACAAATCGTGCTGCGGATGGCTCGGCAGTGCAGGGTGCAGCACGCGCTCGACGCTCCCGTCACGCTCAAGCCACGACGCGACCGCGAGCCCCGATTCCCAGTGCTGCTTCAGGCGAACGCCGATCGTACGCATGCCGCGCTGGCCGAGATAGACTTCCTCTGTCCCCGCGCAGTTACCGTAAAGCTGCACCGTTTTAATGAGGTCGTCGGCGAGCGCAGCAGTCGTGGTGATCGCCCCGAGCATCGCGTCGGAATGCCCGACGATGTATTTGGTCGCCGCCTGGATCGACACGTCGGCACCATGGTCGAACGGTTTGAAATAGAGCGGTGATGCCCACGTGTTGTCGACGACAACGAGGATCCCGCGTGGGCGCGCCGCCGCGCCGATTGCCGGAAGGTCCTGCACCTCGAACGTCTGCGAGCCGGGCGATTCCGCGTAGACCAGACGCGTGTTGTCGCGGAAGAGGGATGAAATATCCCCACCGATCAGCGGATCGTAATAGGTGACCTCGACGCCGTATCGCGACAGCACCGTGTCAGCGAACTGGCGCGTCGGTTTGTAGACCGAGTCCGACACCAGGATGTGATCACCCGCGCTCACGAGTGCGAGCAGCGTCGTCGACACCGCCGAGAGACCGGATGGCACCAGCACCGTCGCGGCCCCGCCTTCAAGCTCGGCAATCGCCTCTTCCAGCCCCCGCACGAGCGGCGAACCGTAACGCCCGTATGGCGAAGGCATGCTGCGCGTCTTCAGCGCCTCGTAGGTCGGATGCAGCACCGTCGATCCGCGATAGACAGGTGTATTGACGAAACCTTCATGGGCTGCCGAAGCCCGGCCGCCGTGCGCCAAGCGCGTTGCAGTGGAACGGGGGAGGGGGGTGTCGCTCATTGTGTTCCTCGAGTTCTTTTTACATCCCGAACGGGTTGTCTCCCGGCAACCCGGATCGATAACGCGGCCGCCTATTTTCCTGTCGCAATCCGGCGCAGCAACGGCACCCGCTCCTACGCGCTGCCCGTCGCAATCGGTACATCGTC
>JBCBJG010000392.1:0-1369 GCA_038523655.1 Pseudomonadota bacterium
GGAGTGCGCATTGGACGGCAGTGAGTGATTCCGCGCCGGGCGACAACGCGCGGCGCTGTGGAGTGCGGTAATAACTGCGCGATCGCGACCCGACGGTCACAACGGTTGGGGAAGCGCTTCGGGGCAGCAACGCCACGGGTCTCGCAGTGCGGCGACTGGCCGGGTGCTGGCCCGGTGCTGGCCCGGGGGCAGGTCGTTGCGCGACGGAAGCTGGCCCGCCGTGCCGCCTACCAGTCGGCTCGACAGCGCTCCGGGCGATCATCAGTAACGAGGTGAACAGATCATGGGTTCAGATCAGATCGGTAAAGCATGCGGTGCTTCACACACCGTGCACATCGTCGGCGCGGGCCTCGCCGGGTCCGAGGCAGCGTGGCAGGCGGCCGAGCGCGGCTGCGACGTGGTGCTCCACGAAATGCGACCGGTGCGGGCGACCGACGCGCATGAGACGGACCGCTGCGCAGAGCTGGTGTGCTCGAATTCGTTTCGCTCCGATGACGCGGAGAACAATGCGGTCGGGCTGCTTCATGAAGAGATGCGCCGCGCGGGCTCGCTCGTTATGCGCGCGGGCGATGCGGCCAAGCTGCCGGCCGGCGGAGCGCTTGCCGTCGACCGCGACGAATTCGCGGGGCGGGTGACCGATGCACTCGAGGCGCATCCGCGGATCACGCTTCAGCGGGAGGAAATCGACGGGTGGCCGAGCGACGCGTGGGGCTCGGTCATCATCGCGACTGGGCCGCTGACCTCGCCGGCGCTCGCCGAAGCCGTGCGTGCACGCACCAACGAAGACGATCTCGCGTTCTTCGATGCGATCGCGCCGATCGTGCACCGTGAAAGCGTCGACATGGAGAAGGCGTGGTTCCAGTCGCGCTACGACAAAGCGGGCCCCGGTGGGACGGGTGCGGATTACCTCAACTGCCCGCTTAATCGCGACCAGTATGAAGCCTTCATCGACGCGTTGATTGCCGCCGATACCACCGAATTCAAGGAGTGGGAGAAAAACACGCCCTACTTCGACGGCTGTCTCCCGATCGAGGTGATGGCGGCACGCGGGCGTGAGACGCTTCGTCATGGGCCGATGAAGCCCGTGGGGCTGACGAATGCCCATCGGCCGGAGGAAAAACCCCACGCCGTGGTGCAGCTTCGGCAGGACAATGCACTCGGCACGCTCTGGAACATGGTCGGCTTCCAGACCAAGATGAAATACGGCGCGCAGGCCGACGTGTTCCGGATGATCCCAGGGCTCGAACGCGCGGAGTTCGCGCGGCTTGGCGGCATCCACCGAAATACCTTCCTCAACGCCCCGCGCCTGCTCGATACGGGACTGCGGTTCCGCGCCGAGCCGCGGGTACGGTTTGCCGGGCAGGTGACC
>JBCBJG010000393.1:0-1301 GCA_038523655.1 Pseudomonadota bacterium
AAACATCGCGCGATCGGTGCGCTCGAGGTCCGGATCTCGAAGGCCAAACATGCCGAGGCACTTGCGAGGGTCGAAGCGCTGGATGTCCGTGAGCGCCAATGCTCGATCCGTGCCCCGTTCGACGGTGCCGTCGTCGCCCTCCACGTGCAGCCGCATGAGATGTCGAAGCCTAATGCGCCGCTTCTCGAGGTCGTTAATCGGCAACGCGAACTCGACCTGATCGTCCCAAGCCTGTGGCTGACGTGGCTCGAGATCGGGACACCGTTTCGCTTCAGGATCGACGAGACCGGGGCAACCGTCGACAGCCGGATCACGCGCATCAACGCGGCAGTCGATCCAATCAGTCGGACTGTCCGGGTGGTCGGCGTCATCTCTCCAACATCGAGCGAACAGGGGCGTGTGGCGATTTCCCCCGGCATGAGCGGAACGGCTGTGTTCACGCGCGCGCTGCAGGGAGGTGGTGATGGCTGAGCCCGCGCGTGTGATGACGTCAGAACGCAGCTCGCAGTCGGCTACGACGCGTCCCCGGGCTCAACTGCGGCCGGCGCCCGATACGCAGGACCGCCTCGCGGACGAAAATACCGCGCAGCACCTCGGGCTCGCCCGCCTGCTTGAACTCGAGGAGCGGCTGCGCGGTTGTGCGTCGGTCGCGGAGTTACGTTTCTGCATCGCGAATGATTTTCGTCCGCTCTTTAATGCACGTCAGGTGTTCGTGCTTTCCCGGCGCGGGCGTCACGCCTGGCGCATCGAGACGATATCCGGTGCGGCACGCGTCGAGCGGGAATCGCCTTTTGTGCGGGCACTCGAGCGGTTGATCTCGGTTCGGATCGGCGTTGGGGATCCGCCGGTGAGCGGAAGTGGCTCGAAGGCGCCGAGCCCCAATTCGCCTGACGCATCGCAAGCGGCAGCTCACCATATCGCGCTCGACCGAGCGGCAGCCGCGGCGGCGCGTTCGCCGGATGCGTTCGATACCTATCCTTTTTCCTCCGGTTTATTTGTCCCGATCACGCGGCGAGGCGCGACGCCGTTTGCGGGTATTCTCGTCACTCGGGAGGCGCCGTGGAGCGTTGATGCGGCTGCGCTCGTTGCGCGTGAAGCGCGGGTCATCTCCGATACGTGGGCTGCGCTCGCCGGCACGCGTGCACGTGCGCCCCGCGCCGGTGGTCGCCGAGCTCTCGCTCTTTGCGCGCTGGTGGCCACGGCCCTCGCAATGGCGCTGCCGGTACCGATGACGACGCTTGCACCGGTGGAAATCGTGGCCCGCGACGCGCGGCTGGTTACGGCGCCGATCGACGGCGTCG
>JBCBJG010000394.1:0-1106 GCA_038523655.1 Pseudomonadota bacterium
CACGGCTGTATCCGTCTCCATCCGCGCAACGCCGCGATTTTCTATCGTCTCGTTGGCCAATACGGCATGTGGAACTCCAACGTCACGATCAAGCGCTGACCTGAGCGCGACAGCGGGCGCGCCTGACGGTAGCGCCCGCTGTCAACGACGATCAACGCCCCTTTCTGGCGCGAACTGCTTGAGCGCGAACGTATCGCGCTTTGATCGCCATAACCGCACCCGCCCGACGCGTTATGCCGCGGACGTCTCGGCCGGCAGACCGACCGGGCACTGCACGCCTGTGCCGCCAAGCCCGCAATAGCCTCCGGGGTTCTTTGCGAGGTACTGCTGGTGGTAATCTTCGGCGTAATAGAACGTCGGCGCCGGCAGGATCTCGGTCTCGATCTTCCCAAAACCACGCTGCGCGAGCGCTTTCCCGAAATCCTCCCGCAACCGCTCCGCGGCCGCCTGCTGCGCATCCGTCGTCACGTAGATGCCTGAGCGATACTGCGTGCCGACGTCGTTGCCCTGCCGCATGTACTGCGTCGGGTCGTGGCTCTCCCAAAACACCTTCAGCAGTTCCTCAACGCCCACCTCCGCGGGATCGTAGACGACGAGCACCACCTCGTTGTGCCCGGTTCGACCGCTGCAAACTTCCTCGTAGGTCGGGTTCGGCGTGTGTCCGGCCGCATAACCGACCGCGGTCACGAGCACCCCATCGATCGACCAGAATTTCCGCTCGGCGCCCCAGAAGCATCCGAGCCCGAAGATGATCTGTTCCGCGCCCTCCGGGAACGGACCTTTGAGCGGCGCGCCGTTGACGAAGTGAGCGGCCGCCGTCGCGAGCGGCGTCTCGCGCCCCGGCAGGGCGTCCTCAGCGGCAGGAATTTCCAGAGATTTACGACGAAAGAACATCGGCGGCCTCATATGTTTAGAAGCTGAGGATTTGGGGGCAATGCACGCGATGTAAAGCCGACACGCTGGCTCACCCGGCATCCCACGCTTATTCGCGGTGCGCGCCAGGCGTTGTCCGAAACTGGCCGCTCGCACAAATTCCGCCTACGTTCGCAGGCATTGAGAACGGCACCCCGAATGCGACAGGTCGCCCCTGCACATGTTGCCACAAG